>CAKSFY010000001.1 GCA_934454035.1 uncultured Clostridia bacterium
CTGCTGGTTTTTTTCAAGCTTTTCCAAATAATTCTCTGCCTCAATACTCGGATGATAAACAATCTCCAGTTCTTCGCCGCATAGTTCATTTTGAATTGCAGTTGCCGCCGCTCCGAGCTTTTCAAGAAAACCGCGCCGTCTTTCGGCTATCTGCTCCCCGGTTTCGGCAAGCTGTTCGTTCCAGACCGACAACATGGTATCGTTATGAACTCCCTTTATTCTCAGCTGCCTTAAAAGCCCGTTTTTTTCGCTCAGTGTTTTATAATAGCGTGACAAAAGCGACATATATTTCGGAGACATCTGACTGATTGCCTCATCCAGAAAACGCCGTCTTACGGCGGGCGAACCCTTTATAATATCCAGTTCTGCAGGTGAGAACATAACTATGTTGAAATAGCTCATAAGCTGCGAAAGTCTTGCAAGCTGCACATTGTTTATACGGATATTTTTCCTGCCCTCCGCCGATGCGGTCATAGACGCACTGTAATCTCTTACCGAGTCTTGAAATGTCATTTCCAAGGTGTAGCTTTTTTCGCCGAATCTAATTAACTCTCTGTCGCTTTTTGCTCTTTTGCTCCGTCCATGAGAAAACATGCACACCGCTTCCAAAAGATTGGTTTTTCCCTGGGCATTGTCCCCGTAAATAAGATTTGTTCCGGGGCAAAAGGTTATTTTTTCATCCTCATAATTTCTGAAATTAATAAGTCTGAGAGTTTTTACCTCCATAGCGGCAAGCTCCTATTCCACATTTATCTCACACAATTCGTCCTCAAAATCGACACAAACCCTGTCGCCCGGGCGAAGCTTTTTTCCTCTCATGGTACATACCTCATTGTTAACCGATACTATCCCGTCAAGTATCATTTCCTTTGCCATTGCTCCGTTTTCCGCAATACCTGCAAATTTCAAAAGCTGGTCAAGCTTTATATATTCGGTTGTGATTTTCACATTTTCCATTTTATTTAAATGCTCCCTAATTAGTAGTTCTCGTAACATTCTTTACTCCGCTTATCTGACGGATTCTTGTAACCGCTCTCTTTAAATCGGCGGCATCATTTATCTCGAGTCCGAAGGTCATAACAGCAGTTCCGTTTTTGGTAACCCTTGCGGTAATCGAAACGCAATTAATTTTAAGCTCGGTAAATGCAGCCGATACGGTTGTCATCATTCCCGGGCGATCTTCACCCTCTACCATGATATTGGCAACATAGCTTGCACGGCTGTCCTCTGCCCACGAAACACCGATAAATCTGCCCTTGTCCTCCTCGGACAAAGCGTTCGGCTGAATATTCGGGCAATCGGCACGGTGAACCGAAACACCTCTGCCCTTTGTAATAAATCCCTTTATTTCATCACCGGGCACAGGGTTGCAGCATTTTGCAAGACGAACCAAACAGTTGTCTATTCCCTCAACCTCTACACCGTTATTATAGCGTTTGCGTCTCGGACGCTCGTGCTGCTCCGGCACAGGCTGAACCGTTTCGCCCTTTTCCTTGCGTTCTTTTATATATTCTTCTCTCAGTCGCATTACAACCTTTTGTGCCGACAAGCCGCCGTAGCCCACGCTTGCATAAAGGTCGTCAATTCCGCCGAGCGAATATTTTTTGTACATGGGGGCAAGCCATTCCTCGCGCAAAATATGCGCATTGGAAAGATTGAGCCTGCGTATTTCCCTTTCAATTATTTCTTTTCCTCTTACTATATTCTCATCGCGGCATTCTCTTTTAAACCACTGATTAATTTTCGTCTTAGCCTGCGAAGTTTTTACAATCTTCAGCCAGTCACGGCTCGGACCTTTTACATTCGGAGAAGTCAGAACCTCCACAATATCTCCGTTTTGAAGCACATATGTGTTCGGCACAATTTTACCGTTGACCTTTGCTCCGCTCATGCTGCAACCGACTGCGGTATGAATCGCAAATGCAAAATCAATGACCGTACTGCCGGAAGACAGCGCAACAACCTTACCTTTCGGAGTGAATACAAAAACCTCCTCGCTGAACAAATCCAGCTTGATTGTGTTCATGAAATCGTCCGCATCCATTATATCGACTTGATTTTCAAGCATCTGCTTAACCCAGCCGAGTTTTGAATCCATTTCGTTTTTTCCGCTTATACCCTCTTTGTATTTCCAATGTGCGGCGATACCGTCCTCGGCTATTCTGTGCATTTCCCATGTACGGATCTGAATCTCAAAAGGCATACCGCTTTTTCCTATAACGGTTGTATGCAGCGACTGATACATATTCGGTTTCGGCATTGCAATATAATCCTTAAAGCGCATAGGAATCGGTGTATACATTTCGTGCACCATTCCGAGTGCAGCATAGCAATCGGCAACCGTATCGACTATAATCCGAACCGCAAACAGATCGTATATTTCATCAAGGCTTTTATTCTGAGCAAACATTTTTCTGAAAATACTGTAAAAATGCTTTGCCCTGCCGGTGACCTGACCTTTTATGCCTGTTTCCTTAAGTTTTTCTTCAAGCCGCTTGATTATCTCGCCTACAAAATGCTCTCTTTCTTCTTTTTTCTGACTTATACCCCTTGCAATTTCCTCATAGGCAACGGGGTCAAGATATTTCAGCGACAAATCCTCAAGCTCGATTTTTATCTTTGACATACCGAGTCTGTGTGCAAGCGGTGCATAAACATCCAGCGTCTCTTTCGCGATCATAAGCTGCTTGTGAGGCGGCATATATTTAAGCGTCCGCATATTGTGCAGACGGTCTATAAGCTTGATAAGTATTACCCTTATATCCTTTGACATCGCAAGCAGCATTTTGCGGAGATTCTCGACCTGCTGCTCTTCCTGCGTGTTATACTTTATTTTGCGGAGTTTTGTTACTCCGTTTACAATTTCGGCTACATTCTCACCGAAAAGTATTTTTATATCCTCATACGTGTACGGTGTATCCTCAATAACATCATGCAGAAGCGCCGCGCATATTGCAGTTGCGTCAAGGCTCAGTTCGGTTGCTATGCACGCGAGCTGCACGGGGTGAACAATATAAGGCTCGCCGGAATTTCGCTTCTGATACTTATGTGCCGTCTTGGCAACTCTGTATGCAACGTCTATCATATCGGTATTGGCATTGGGTGAATACTCTTTAACCGCCGATATTACTTTTTTTATAAGAGCGTCGGTATCGCCGGTGTCTCCGCTCAGTTTCGGCAGAGTATCGGGGGACAGAATTTTATAATTCATAAAGGTTCACTCCTTGTCACTTAATATCCTTGAGCATAAGCTGAACGCTTTCCTCTCCTCTGAAAGCGTTGATTTCTGCCGAAAATGCGCAGCTTATATTGTCACCTGCTCTTTTTTTATCCGCAATCCATGCCATGCGAAAGCCGACGGCATTTAATACAATGCCGTTTTTCTCCAAAGTCATGCGGACATGATTTTTGTTTTCGCCGATTAAATCTATTTTCTTAACTGTCGCATTGCTGATTGAAAAAACCGGCTTTGGATTTGCCGCGCCGAACGGCTCCATAAATTCAAGCATTTTTACCGTCTTTACCGTAAGCATCTGCGGTGCAAGCTCGCAATCTATGTAAAGCTTCGGAATCATATCATGCTCGGTCAAAGCATTTTTTGCATACTTGTTAATTTTAGCGTCAAACGCTTCAAGTTCATTCTTTGAAAGCGCGACCCCTGCCGCCATACTGTGACCGCCGAAACCTGTCAAAAGCTCCGCACTGTCTGAAAGTGCGTCAAACAAATTAAATCCCTCAATGGAGCGTCCGGAACCCTTGCATTTTCCGTCTTTGTCTATCGAAATAAGTACCGACGGTCTGTAAAACTGCTCGGTTATTCTCGATGCAACTATTCCTATTACTCCGTGATGCCAATTTTCCTTTGCCAGCACAATAACTCTTTTCTTGTCAAAATCACTGTCCGCCTCAATTATTTTTAAGGCATCCTCGTAAATCTCCTGCTCAACGTTCCTGCGCTCTGAATTGTCCGCTTCAAGCTCCAGTGCAAGCTCCGCCGCCTTTTCGTCGTCATCTGTAATAAGCAGCTCGGCAGCTTTTTCCGCACCGTCAAGTCTGCCTGCGGCATTTATTCTCGGTGCAAGCATAAATGCAACCGCAGTTGCATTTACGGGTCTTTTGTCCGCCCCCGAAGTCTTTAAAAGCGCTCTGATTCCGGCATATCCCGAATCCTTCATAAGCTCAAGCCCTTTTTCGGTGATAACGCGGTTTTCGTCAAGCAAATCAACAACATCGGCAACCGTGCCCACTGCCGCAAGCTCAACATATTTAAAAAAACAGTCCGTGGTTTTTTCGCCGAGAGCTTTCGCAGCCGCAAGCATAGTTTTAAAAATAACTCCCGCTCCGGCAAGCTGAGAAAAAGGATATTCCGAATCCGGTCTTTTCGGGTCTACGACCGCTGTTGCGCCCGGCAGCTTTTCTTTGCACAAATGATGGTCCGTGACTATGACGTCCATCCCCAGAGTTTTGGCAAGCTCAACCTCTCCCACAGATGTAATTCCGCAGTCAACGGTAATCAAAAGCTTTGTTCCTGTTTTTGAAATTTTGTTCACCGCCATGACATTTATGCCATAGCCTTCCTTTTCCCTGCTCGGAATATAATAAGAAGCCTCCGCTCCGTGATCTCTTAAAAACCTTACCAAAAGCGCGGTTGAGGTAACCCCGTCAACATCATAATCACCGTAAACGGTTATTTTTTCTTTATTCCTGATTGCCGACACAATCCGCCCGACCGCCTTGTCCATATCAGGCATAAGAAACGGATCATTGATACCGTCCAAGGTTTTTTTTATATATTTCTGTGCGTCATGCGGAGTTTTTATACCTCTGTTTAAAAGAAGAAGCGCCGCAAAGGGCGGTATGCGGCAAAGCCGTGCAAATTCCGCAATTTCTTCTTTTGATATGGATTTGTTTTTATACTCCCAGATTTTTTCCGTCATAAACGCTCCGCCTTCCGGTAAAAATAATTACCCGAATATATTATATCACTTTTTTGGCAATTTTTCAAGCTTTTTAACGATTTTTATTTATTATCGCATAAATTATTTATTTTGATAAAAATCTGTTTTAGCATTAGATTTGCTCATTTTTGATACAATATAAAAAAACGCACATAAAGTACGTTTTTTATATTTCCAATCTTCTTCCGCTCGCAGCGGTAATATCCGAAATCAGATTTATTAATCCTGCATCTGTTTCGCCTTTTTTCAGTTTCCATCTCCAGTTATTCCCGAGAGTTGACGGCGTATTGATTCTCGCCTCGCTGCCCAATCCCATATAATCCTGCAAAGGAATAATGCACAAATCCGCACTGCTGCGCATTACAGAGCCGATAAGCGGAAGATTCATTTTTTCATCCGGTGTATAAAAATCGCACAAATATTTTCTCACTGTTTTTTTCGCCTTGTCGGGGAGGGTGCAAAACCACCCTGCCGTGGTTTCATTATCGTGCGTGCCGGTATATGCGACGCAGTTCTTTATATAATTATGCGGAAGATAATCGTTTGTGCTGCCGGTATCGCGTTCATCAAACGCAAACTGCAAAACCCTCATTCCCGGGAAACCGCATATATTTAACAGTTCCTTCACCGAATCGGTAACAAAACCCAAATCCTCGGCAATAAATTCAGGTTTTCCGAGGGAGTTTTCCACCGTCTCAAAAAGTTCTCTGCCCGGCGCTTTTATCCACTTTCCTTTTTTTGCATTTTCAGATCCGAACGGAATTGAATAATACTTGTCAAATCCTCTGAAATGGTCTATTCTGAGAACATCAAAAAGTTCAAACGAATGTCTTATTCTTTCAATCCACCAGGAAAAACCGTCCTTTCGGTGCACCTCCCAATTATAAAGCGGATTTCCCCACAGTTGCCCCTCCGGTGAAAAACCGTCCGGCGGACAGCCTGCAACGGCGGTCGGCAAAAGCTTTGAATCAAGGCAAAAAAGCTCCGGATTTGCCCATACATCGGCACTGTCATACGAGACATAAATCGGTATATCGCCGATAATTTTTATTCCTTTGGAATTTACATACTTTTTCAAAGAATTCCACTGCGAATAAAATTTATACTGCACAAACTTGTAAAATTCAACCTTTTCCCAAAGTTTTCGGGCGTATTGTCCGATGCCGCTTCTCTTTTTGATATCATTATCCCAGCTTATCCATTCTGCTCCGCCGTACTGCTCTTTTATCGCCGTAAAAAGCGCATAATCATCCAGCCATTTTTGATTTTGTTTTTTAAATTCTTCAAATTCCTTACCCTTTTCGCTTTTTTCGTATGCCTTATATAAAAGCTTAAAACGCGTTTTGTATAGGTATTCATAATCTATATATCTTTCCTCCGGGATTTTACATTCGCTTTCCGATAAAATTCCGTCTTTTATAAATTCGCCAAGATCAATAAGATACGGATTTCCGGCATAGCTTGAAAAAGACTGATAAGGCGAATCGCCGAAGCCCGTAGGTCCTATCGGCAAAATCTGCCAGTATCCTTGCCCCGACTCCGCCAGAATATCGGCAAATTCATATGCCTGCTCTGAAAAGCACCCTATCCCGTAATCGGAGGGAAGGCTCGTAACCGGAAGTAAAATACCCGCCGCTCTTTTTGTCACTTTTACACCTCCAAATCAAGTTTCCATATATCTCTGTTGTAATCCGCAATTGTTCTGTCCGCTGAAAAATATCCGCTGTTGCTTATATTTATCAGCATTTTCTTTGCCCATGACATACGGTCGGTATAATCGGAAAGCATTTTCCTTTTCGTATCGGCATAAGAATGATAATCTGAAAATGTCATAAAATAATCCTTATTAATAAGCTCGTTTTTAAGGCGCAGCAGGCTTTCTTCATTTCCGTATTTCATCAGACGGTCATCTGTTATAAAGTCAACCGCGGCTTTTATTTCACTGTCGCTCTCATATATTTTTCGCGAATTATAATCACCTTTTTTATATTTTTCTATCACTTCATCACTGGACGCGCCGAAAATGTATATATTTTCATCTCCGACAAGTTCATGAATTTCCACATTTGCCCCGTCCTCTGTACCGAGTGTAACCGCCCCGTTTAACATAAATTTCATATTACCGGTTCCGCTCGCCTCCTTTGAAGCAAGTGAAATCTGTTCGGAAATATCACATGCCGGGATAAGCCTTTCCGCAGCGGTTACATTATAGTTTTCAACCATTACCACATTCAGATATTTTCTTACTTCTTCATCCTCAGAAATCATTTGGGAAAGACATAAAATCAAATGAATTATATCCTTTGCAATTGTATATGCCGGTGCAGCCTTTGCGCCGAATATTGCCGTCACCGGCACCTGCGGCAGTCTGCCCTCCTTTATATTCAGATATTCATTTATAAGAAACAGCACATTCAGCTGCTGCCTTTTATATTCATGGAGACGCTTTACCTGGATGTCGAAAACCGACCCGGAATCAATCCCGCTTGTTTTTAATAAAGTATTGCATAAAAGCTTTTTGTTGTATTGCTTTATTTCCGCGATTCGTTTTAAAACATCTTCATTATTAACAAATTTTTTCAGCTTTTGCAGCTCGGCGGCATTTTTCTTAAATCCTCCGCCGATAAGCTCCTCTATTAAATCCGCAAGCTTGGGATTGCTTTTTAAAAGCCATCTTCTGAATGTAATTCCGTTCGTTTTATTATTAAACTTTTCGGGATATATTTTATAAAAATTGCTGAGTTCGGCAATTTTTAAAATATCCGTATGCAATGCCGCAACCCCGTTAATGCTGAATCCGAAGTGTATTGCCATATTAGCCATATGCACTCTGTTCTCTCTGTCGATTATATATACAGACTCATCGTCAAACCGGCGGCGGATTCTGCTGTCAAGCATTTCTATAATCGGAATAAGTTCCGGCACGGCCTCCTGCATATATTCAAGCGGCCATTTTTCAAGAGCCTCCGCCAATATCGTATGATTGGTATATGCACACGTTTTTCCTACCGCTTCAATCGCCTTGTCCGGACTCACTCCCTTCATTATCAAAAGTCTGATAAGCTCGGGAATTATCATTGCCGGGTGCGTGTCATTAATCTGAACGACCGCATATTCGGGCAAATCAAAGAGATTGCAGCCTTTTTTTGTGCACTCGTCCAAAATAAGGCGCGCCGCAGAGCTTACCATAAAATATTGCTGATATATTCTCAGTTTTCTGCCGGCTTCATCACTGTCATCGGGATAAAGAAAAAGTGTGAGATTTTCTTTTATGTCGCTTTTATCAAAGGATATTCCGTCTCCGACAATGTCCTCCGAAACACTTTCGACATCAAAAAGATGCAGCTTTCTTGATTTATTTTCATACCCTGTCACCGTCATATTGTACATTCTCGACCGAACAGTCTTGTTCCCGAGACGGATATCATAAACCGTGTCGGTTTTTTCAAGTCCGTTATTTCCGTCAAGCCAGCGGTCGGGAAGTTCTTTTTGCATATTTTTTTCAAATTTTTGTCTGAAAAGACCGAAATGGTACAAAAGTCCCACCCCTTCGCCGTTTAGACCCAGCGTTGCTATAGAATCGATAAAGCATGCGGCAAGTCTGCCAAGACCTCCGTTACCGAGCGACGGTTCCGGTTCCTCCGCTTCTATATCGGCAATATTTTTTCCGTACTTTTTTAAAACCTCCTTAACCTCGTCAAAAATTCCGAGATTAATCATATTGTTTGACAAAAGCTTTCCCACAAGAAATTCAGCGGAAATATAATAAAGCTTTTTTCCCTTATCCTCTGCACTTCTGCCGTCCGACAATTCCTTTGTCAGCTCCAGCAGTGCATTGTAAATTTCTCTGTCGCTGCAAATTCTTAAATCTTTTTTGCAGATTTGTTTTATTCTTTCTTCAATATTCATAACAACTTCCTCTCCGCCGCTGCTTTCGGCATAAATTACAATATATATTATATTTTCCTTTTAAAGCTCATATTATGCAAATCTGATTTTTTTGCGGATATGCTATTGACTAAATTTGGCTGCGGTGATAAAATATATATACTTTGAATTAATGAAAGGATTATATAAAATGGCTTCAAATCCGAAAAATTATGAGATTGATTTTACAAAGGGAAAAATCCTGATTCCTCTTTTTATATTTGCACTGCCTCTGATGCTCTCCGGAATGCTTCAGCTTTTTTACAATGCTGCCGACATAATAGTTGTCGGACGTTTTGCAGGCAAAGAATCGCTTGCAGCCGTCGGCTCAACGTCGGCGCTTATTAATCTGCTTACCAATGCATTTTTGGGGCTTGCCGTCGGAGCAAACGTAATAGTTGCAAAAGGCTTTGGCACAAACGACTCCGAGCTGATTCACAATGCGGTTCATACCTCCGTTACCGTTGCTGTCATAGGCGGAGTGATTTTCGGTGCAACAGGCTTTATATTTGCCCGTCCGCTGCTTCTTTTAATGGGCTCACCTGAGGATGTTATTTACAAATCCACTTTGTATATGAAAATATATTTTGCCGGACTTCCCGCTATGGCGGTCTATAATTTCGGCAGTGCAATCCTCCGCGCCGTAGGCGATACAAAAAGACCTCTGTTTTTTTTGGTAATTTCGGGATTTATAAACATTATTCTGAATCTGATTTTTGTAATCGCATTTAAAATGGACGTAGCCGGCGTTGCACTGGCAACAATCATTTCGCAGATTGTATCGGCAGCGCTGATTATTATTTGTCTTATAAAAACCGACAGTGCATACAAGCTTGTATTAAAAGAACTTAAAATCCATAAAAACGAATTTACCGGGATAATGCGTGTCGGACTGCCGGCAGGCTTGCAGGGAACTCTTTTTTCCTTTTCAAACATGCTCATTCAGTCGTCAATCAATTCATTCGGTTCTGTAGCAATGGCAGGCAATTCTGCCGGCGGCAACATTGAGGGGTTTGTATATATTGCAATGAACTCGATATATCATACCTCGCTGACCTTCTGTGCTCAGAATTTAGGCATAAAAAATATTGAAAGAATAAAAAAGGGCATCCTTTGCTGTCTGGCACTCGTCTCCGCAATAGGTCTTGTTTTGGGAACACTTGCCGTCCTTTTCTCGCGTGAGCTTGTTTCCATTTATTCTCCCGACCCGGATGTAATAGAAATAGGCGTGGAAAGAATCGCCGTAATATGCTCGCTTTATTTCCTGTGCGGAATCATGGACACACTTGCCGGAATACTGAGAGGACTATCCTACTCGCTTCTGCCGATGATTATAACATTAATCGGTGCATGCGGCTTCCGAGTTTTATGGATAGATATTATGTTTGAATTCAAGCGTTCGCTGTTCACGCTTTATCTGGCTTATCCCGTTAGCTGGACAATAACGCTGATTGCGCTTCTGATTTCATTAATTTTTGTTATGAAAAAATTAAGCCGAAGATAAAAAATTTACCGGAGGACAAATTATGCTTTTTAACTCTGTTCAGTTTTTAATATTTTTTCCCGTGGTTTGCCTTATATACTATGCCATTCCTAAAAAAATCAGATGGATATGGCTTTTATTGGCAAGCTATTACTTTTATATGTGCTGGAATCCCAAGTATGCGCTTCTTATGCTTACATCGACGGTTATTACTTGGCTGAGCGGAGTTTTCATAGATAGATTCGGACGGATTGAAAACGAGCAAAAATCCAAACGGCTGAAAAATGCAACCGTTGCGGTAAGCTTTATATCAAATCTTACAATTCTTTTTATGTTCAAGTACTTTAACTTTGCGGTCGACACTCTGAACCGGGTATTGTCGCATTTCGATATAGCGCTCATAACCCCCGGGTTTGACGTAATTCTGCCGGTCGGAATATCATTTTATACTTTTCAGGCACTCGGATATACAATGGATGTTTACAGAAAAGATATTCCGAGCGAAAAAAATCTTTTCCGCTATATGCTTTTCGTTTCCTTTTTTCCTCAACTGGTTGCCGGACCTATCGAAAGATCAAAAAACCTTTTGCATCAGCTGAGAGAATATCATTCGTTTGACAAATCCGATGTCAAAAACGGGCTTTTGCTTATGCTCTGGGGATTTTTTCAAAAACTTGTAATTGCCGACCGCGCCGCAATAGCGGTCAACGCAGTCTACAACAATTATACGGATTTCGGAGCAATTGAACTTATAATCGCAACAATCCTCTTTGCAATTCAGATTTACTGCGATTTTTCTTCCTACACGGATATTGCAAAGGGTGCGGCACAGGTAATGGGCATCCGCTTAATGGATAATTTCCGCAGACCTTATTTCTCGCGCAGTATTGCCGAATTCTGGCGCAACTGGCATATATCTTTGTCCGGCTGGTTTCGGGATTATCTCTACATTCCGCTCGGCGGCAACAGACACGGCAAAATCAGAAAATATATCAACATAATGATAGTATTTCTCGCAAGCGGATTATGGCACGGCGCAAATATGACCTTTGTTGTATGGGGATTTCTGCACGGAATCTATCAGATAATCGGTGACGCAACAAAAAATATACGCTTAAAGCTTATGGGTCTTTTCTCAGTAAACGAAAAATCCCACTCTCACAGATTTGTACAAAGAATTATTACATTTACTTTGGTGTGCTTCGGCTGGATTTTTTTCCGCGCAAATTCTCTGTCCGATTCGCTGAATATAATTAAAAAGATTTTCTCCGGACTTAACCCGTGGATTCTGACAAACGGCGGACTTTTGGGATTCGGCTTTGACGGATACCAATGGTTTGTTTTTGCCGCTGCCGTACTGGTGCTTTTTTCGGTCAGCTGCTTTCATTACTATAATGTCTGCATTCGCGAAAAGATTCTTTCGGAAAATATATTCATCCGCTGGATTATATATTTCACCATGATTTTTACCGTGCTGATTTTCGGCATATACGGTCCGGGATATGATGAAAGCCAATTCATATATTTTCAGTTTTAAGGAGGCGGAAAAATGAGAAAATCGATTTTCAAAACAATTTTGTTTGCGGCAATATTTGCAATGATATTTTCGTATCTTTCCAATCTTTTCTGCCGCAAATCGCTTGAGGGAACATGGAATCAGACGCAGAAAACGGCAGGCTTTTACAATGAACCGAAAAATGAATTTGACATAATGTTTTTCGGCTCGTCAAACACCTATTGCTCATTCAATCCGCTGATTTTATACGAAGAAACAGGGCTTAAATCGTATGTATTCGCAACGCAGCAGCAGCCCGTCTGGGCAACCTATGCATATATAAAAGACGCGCTTAAAACTCAGTCACCGAAGCTGCTGGTCGTTGATGTGCTGATGTTTTCCAAAGATTCGGAATATTATGATGACGGGGTGAATTATTCCTTTATGGATGATATGCCTTTGTCGCTCAACAAAATACGTCTTGCAATTGCTTCCGCGCCAAGGGGCGACCGTGTGCGCCTGCTTGTAAACTTTATCAAATATCATTCCCGATGGAGCGAGCTTACCGAGGACGACTACAAATTCAAAAGAAAAGAAGCCGCCGATTACCTGAAAGGCTACACCCTGTTGGAAAATGTATTTGATTCTGCCTCAGCGCCCGTTCAAAATGTTACCGAATCGACTCCTCTCGGCAAAAAAGAAATTCTTTATTTTGAGAAAACCGTAAAGCTGGCAAAGGAAAAAAACATACCTCTGCTTTTTGTTAAAGCTCCCTCAAATGCGACGGAGGAGGAACAAAAACTGTTTAATTCAGCAGAAAAACTGGCAGAAGAAAACGGAATCGAATATATAAATTTCAACGCACTGTACAATGAAATCGGTCTTGATTTAAAAAAAGATTTCTATGACAAGTCGCATCTTAATTATATCGGTGCGGAAAAATTCACAAGATACTTTGCAAAAAACATCTGCAAAAAGTACACTCCCGAAACGCCCGATACAAAAAATTCGGAGCTTTGGCTTGCCGATATAGACAAATACTATGAATATACAAGCAATATCGGCTAAAAAGTTGGGATATATTTTTCGGAATTTATCTTGACTTTTTCACTTTAGTGTGCTAAAATGATAATGTGATAGATTAAATATGGAGGAAAAGCCATGGATTTTGATACATTAAAAAATGATGAAAAAGCTATTTTCAGCTTAAGAGAATTGTACAAAAAATACGGATACACTCAGTACAAAATGAGTAAATTCGAAGAATATGACTTGTATGTCAGAAACAAGGATTTTCTTGTTTCCGATAATATAATAACATTTACCGACATGGACGGTAAGCTGATGGCGCTTAAGCCGGACGTAACTCTGTCAATTATAAAAAACAGCCGCACCTCCGGCAGTGCTGCCGAAAAATACTACTACAACGAAAATGTTTACAGAGTATCAAAGGGGACTCATTCTTTCAAAGAAATAATGCAGACGGGAATAGAATGTATCGGCGATATAGACGCATACTGCATTTACGAAGTGCTTTCTCTCGCCGCAAAAAGCCTGGAATGTATAAGCAATGACTATGTACTTGACATATCCCATATGGGAATTATCTCCGAAGTCATAAACTCAATCGGTGCTTTGACGCCCGACAGACTTTTAAAATGCATAGGCGAGAAAAACAGTCATGAAATATCCAATATCTGCCGTGAGGAAGGAACAGACCCGGACAAGCTGTTAAAGCTTGTGTCTCTTTACGGTTCCCCCGACAAGGTTATTCCGGAGCTTGAAAAGCTTGCCGGAGACAGTGAATCTCTTGAATTGCTGAAAAAAATAACAGATTTACTGAAAAAATATGATTTTTACAAGCATATTAATATTGATTTTTCGGTCATAAACGATATGAATTATTATAACGGAATAGTGTTCAAAGGCTTTATAAAAGGAATTCCGACGGGAATTCTCTCGGGAGGACAGTATGACAGGCTGATGAAAAAAATGGGCAAAAATGCCGGAGCAATCGGATTTGCGGTCTATCTTGATATGCTGGAACTTCTTCCGGAAAAGGCAGACGTCTGCGATGTTGACACAGTTATCCTTTACAGTCCCGAAAGCGACATAGCCAAATTGGACGATGCGGTGCGCATGCTGACCGGATACGGAAAAAGCGTGCTTGCCGCAAAAGAAGTTCCTAAGAAAATAAAATACAATCGGCTTCTTAAGCTGAACGAAAAAGGAGTTGAAATAATCGATGCTTAACATTGCACTGCCGAAGGGCAGATTGGGCGAAAAGGTTTATGCGATGTTTGAGACCGCAGGCTTTGAGTGTCCTTCAATAAAAGAGAACAACCGAAAGCTTATTTTTGAAAACGAACAAGCAGGGGTCAGATATTTTTGGGTCAAGCCGTCCGACGTTGCAATATATGTTGAGCGAGGTGCCGCCGATATAGGTGTTGCCGGAAAAGATATTCTGCTTGAATATGAGCCGGAGGTGTATGAGCTTTTGGATCTTAATATAGGCAAATGCAAAATGGCGGTCGCCGCAAAGGCGGATTTTCGCGATAATCCTCAAAGGACGCTGCGTGTAGCAACCAAATTTTCAAACATTGCGAAAAATTATTACTCCTCCATCGGACGGGATATAGACATTATTCATCTAAACGGTTCTATCGAAATCGCGCCTATACTCGGCTTATCGGATGTCATTGTGGATATAGTGGAAACAGGTACAACACTTAAAGAAAACAATCTGACGGTTTTTGAAAGCATTGTTCCCATAAGCGCAAGAGTTATTGCAAACAAATCCGGCTTTAAATTTAAAAATGAAATCATAGAAAAAATAACAAAAGAACTCAGAAAGCAGGTGGAATTAAAATGATAAAAATATTAAAATGCAGCGAAGTTGAAAGAGATGAGATTTTTGCAAGGTGTGAGCCTGCCTCCGATGTTGAGGATATTGTTGCCGATATAATCCGGAATGTCCGCAAAAACGGAGACAAAGCAATATATGAATACTCCGAAAAATTTGACGGAGCAAAACTTTCCTCTCTGCTTGTTACAAAAGAAGAAATAGACGAAGCGGTATCATCGGTCGAGCCTGAATTTTTGAGAATACTAAAAAGAGCTGCGGCAAATATTACAAAATTTCATGAAAAGCAAAAAAGGAACAGCTTTATCATAAATGATGAGGACGGGATTGTGATGGGGCAGAAAATAATTCCCGTTGACCGCGCAGGACTTTATGTTCCCGGCGGAACCGCGGCATATCCGTCAACCGTTTTAATGGATTCTATCCCTGCAAAAATTGCAGGCTGCCGCGAAGTTATTATGGTTACACCGCCCGGAAAGGGCGGAAAAATCAATTCGGCAATCCTTGCAGCCGCATATGTTGCAGGGGTGGACAAAATCTTCAAAGTCGGCGGAGCACAGGCAATAGCTGCGCTCGCATACGGAACGGAGACAATTCCGAAGGTGGATAAAATAGTAGGACCGGGCAATGCATTTGTTGCGGAAGCAAAAAAGCAGGTATTCGGCAAGGTCTCAATTGATATGATTGCCGGTCCCAGTGAAATACTTGTTGTTGCAGACGGAAAATCCAATCCGAAATATGTTGCAGCCGATCTCCTGTCGCAGGCGGAGCATGACAAAATGGCAAGTGCCGTGCTTGTGACAGATTCTGCCGAGCTTGCCGAAAAAGTCTCGGAAGAGCTGGAAAAACAGCTACCCTGCCTGGAGCGGTATGAAATTGCCCGCGCTTCAATCGATTCAAACGGAAAAATAATCGTTGCTGACAATTTACTTGAAGCAATAGATATCGCAAACGAAATCGCACCTGAGCACTTAGAGCTTTGCGTTGACAATCCGTTTGATTACCTTGACAAAATCCGCCATGCAGGCTCTGTCTTTATGGGACGCTACTGCCCGGAAGCTTTGGGCGACTATTTGTCGGGTGCAAACCACACTTTGCCGACAAGCGGAAGTGCAAAATTCTCCAGCCCCTTATCGGTTGATGATTTTGTTAAGAAAACTCAATACACATATTATACACAAGAAGCGCTTGCCAATGCAGCAAAAGATGTTGAATTTTTTGCAAAAAAAGAAGGGCTTACCGCTCATGCACGCAGCGCGGTAATACGCACGGAGGGAGAAAAATAAATGAGCAGATTTTTAAGTCAAAAACGCAAAAATCTTGTGCCGTACGTTCCGGGCGAGCAGCCAAAGGATAAAAAATATATTAAGCTTAATACCAACGAATCGCCGTTTCCTCCGTCTGAAAAGGCTTTGGCATATGCTGCAAAAGCTGCGGAATCACTCAACTTGTACTCCGACCCGGAATGTACTCCGATAGTAAACAAGCTCTCCGCACTTTACGGAGTTGCAGACGATGAGATTTTATTTACAAACGGTTCGGACGAAATACTCAACTTTGCATTTATGGCATTTTGCGATGAATCGGTTGTTTTTCCCGATATAACATATGGATTCTATAAGGTTTTTGCCGATATAAATAATGTTCCGTACGAAGAAATTCCGCTGAAAAGCGATTTTACAATTGACATAAATGATTACATAGGCATAAACAAAAATATATTTATTGCCAATCCGAATGCTCCGACCGGAATACTCTTACCCTGCGGAGATATTGAAAAAATTATAAAAAGCAATCCGGATAATATAGTGGTCATTGATGAAGCATATATTGATTTCGGCGGCGAAAGCTGCATTCCTCTTACAAAAAAATACGACAATCTGCTGGTTACAGGGACTTTTTCAAAATCACGCTCCCTGGCAGGCGCAAGACTGGGGTTCGGAATTGCTTCAAAAGCACTGATTTCCGATTTGAATTCGATAAAATATTCTACTAACCCTTACAATATTAACAGTATGACGATGGCAGCAGGACTCGGTGTTCTGGAAGATGAGGACTATACAAGGGATAACTGTAAAAAAATAATCCAAACACGTGAATATACAAAATCGGAGCTGAAAAAACTCGGTTTCCGTTTCACGGATTCCAAAGCGAATTTTGTCTTTGCCGAGCACCCGCGTATTTCCGGTGAAGAAATATACGAAAGACTCAGGGCAGACGGCATTTTGGTAAGACACTTTAAAGGCTCCCGAACAGGAAATTACAACAGAATCACCATAGGTATCGATGAGCAAATGAACACCCTTTTGGCAAAGCTTAAAAAAATTACAAGCAAGGAGAATTAATATGAGAGATGCACGGATTAATCGTAAAACCGCCGAAACAGATATTTCGCTTAAGCTGAATCTTGACGGCAGCGGACGAAGCAGCATTGACACAGGCTGCGGATTTTTGAATCATATGCTGACGCTTTTTGCAAAGCATTCAAGGTTTGATTTGGATTTAAGCTGCAAAAGCGATGTAGAGGTGGACTATCATCATACTGTTGAAGACATCGGAATTTGTCTCGGAAAAGCTTTTTCAGAAGCGATAGGAGATAAAAAAGGCATCGTCCGTTACGGGAATATGCTCCTGCCTATGGACGAAGCGCTCATTCTCACCGCGGTTGACTTGTCGGGGCGCGGCTTGCTTGCCTATTCTGTTGATATTCCGACCGAAAAGGTCGGCGATTTCGACTGCGAACTGTGCGAAGAATTTTGGCTTGCATTTGTAAGATGTGCGTCCTGTACGCTGCATATAAAAATGCTTGCCGGCACAAATTCTCACCATATAATAGAGGGATGCTTTAAATCCGCCGCCCGAAGCCTAAAAAAAGCAGCGGCAACGGATACTGATTTTCCCGATGAAATTCCTTCAACAAAAGGGGTGCTGTGATGATAGCCATAATTGATTACGGGGTCGGAAACCTTTTTTCGCTTGAAAGCTCATTCTCCGCAATAGGAGAACGCTGCACGGTTACCTCGTCCCCCGATGAAATAAAAAATGCGGACAAGATAATACTGCCCGGAGTCGGAGCATTTGCCGACGCAATGGAAAAGCTCAGAAAAACAGAGCTTATTCCGATAATAAAAAAAGAAATCTCCGACGGGAAACCGCTTTTGGGGATTTGTCTGGGAATGCAGCTGTTATTTTCAAAAAGCTATGAGTACGGAGAGCATGACGGTCTGGGACTTATTGACGGCGAGATTCGCCCTATAAAAGATGTTGTTCCCGCAAATGCAAAAATTCCGCATATAGGCTGGAACAGTCTGCATTTTACATGCGATAACGAGCTTTTTAAATATATTGCCGACGGCGATTTCGTTTATTTTGTTCATTCGTATTTTGCCGACGGCTGTGAAAAAAATGTGATTGCAAATACCGATTATTATGCTCCGCTGACGGCTGCGGTCTGCAGCGGTGCAGTATACGGATGTCAGTTCCATCCCGAAAAAAGCGGAACTGCCGGACTTAAAATACTCAAAGCATTCTGCGAATTGAAAGGATAAATTTATGTTTATATTTCCCGCAATAGATTTGTATGACAAAAAAGCCGTCCGCCTTTTAAAAGGCGACTACACAAAAATGACCGTATACTCCGACAATCCTGCCGAATTTGCGCATGATTTTGAAAAACAGGGCGCAAGGCACATTCATATAGTTGATTTGGAGGGGGCAAAAAGCGGCGGCACTCCCAATATAGAAATTATCCGCGAAATTGTTTCATCGACATCACTTTTTTGCGAAGTCGGCGGCGGCATAAGAAATATGGAAACCGCCGAAAAATATATTTCGGCAGGAGTTGACAGAGTTATTCTCGGCACTGCCGCCGTGACCGATGATGAATTTTTAAAACGTGCAATTTCCGAATACGGAGATAAAACAGCTGTTGGGGCGGACATAAAGGACGGCTTTATAGCAATAAAAGGCTGGACCGAAAAATCAAATTATTCATGCTTTGACTTCTGCAAAAAAATGCAGGATTTCGGCGTTAAGAACATTATCTGCACCGATATTTCAAAGGACGGCGCAATGAAAGGAACTAATCATGCTCTTTACAAGGAGCTTTCCGAGCGTTTTTCAATGCAGATTACCGCCTCCGGCGGAGTATCAAGCCTTGAGGATATAAAAAAATTATCGGCACTCGGAATATACGGAGCTATTATCGGAAAAGCATACTATACCGGCGCGGTAACAATAAAGGACGCATTGGAGGCGGCAAAATGATTACAAAAAGAATTATTCCTTGTCTTGACGTAAGAGACGGCAGAGTGGTTAAAGGTGTTAATTTTTCCGGACTTGCCGATGTTTCATCACCCGTGGAGCTGGCTGCATACTATTCCGAAAACGGAGCCGATGAGCTCGTATTTTATGACATAACCGCCTCGGCTGAGGGCAGAAAGCTTTTTACCGATATTTTATGCGAAACCGCAAAAAAAGTATTTATTCCGCTTACCGTAGGCGGCGGCATAAACACTCTTGGTGATTTTGACAGAGTTTTAAAATGCGGTGCAGACAAAGTAAGCGTAAATTCGGGCGCTATAAAAAATCCGTCACTTATCTATGAAGCCGCTAAGCGCTACGGCGACCAATGCGTGGTAATTTCCGCTGATGTGAAGCGTGTTGACGGAACTTTCCGTGTTTTTTCAAAAGGCGGCAGGGAAAACACCGGCATGGAAGCGATAGAATGGATTAAATCATGCGTTGATTCCGGTGCCGGCGAAGTTGTCCTGAACTCAATAGATACCGACGGAGTAAAGAAAGGCTTTGACCTCGAAATGCTTGAAGCAGTGTCGGATGCGGTTTCCGTCCCTGTAATCGCATCGGGCGGAGCAGGCTCTGCCGATGATTTTGTAACCCTATTTAAAACCTTGCCAAAGGTTGACGCAGGACTTGCAGCTTCGATTTTTCATTTCGGAGAAGTAAATATCAATGAATTAAAACTTAAACTTGCAGAAAATAATATTCCGGTAAGACTTTAGGAGGATAAAAAAATGATAAATATTGATGAACTGAAATTTGACGAAAAGGGCCTGATTCCGGCAATTGTCATCGATGCAGTTTCAAAAAAACTGCTCACTCTGGCGTATATGAACAGAGAAAGCCTTAAAATATCAGAAGAAAAAGGACTTTGCTGCTTTTGGAGCCGTTCCAGAAACGAGTTGTGGCTCAAAGGCGAAACAAGCGGCAATTATCAGCACATTGTCTCTATTACGGCTGACTGCGACAAAGACGCACTGCAAATATTGGTTGAAAAAGACGGACCTGCATGCCACACAGGCACTGAAAGCTGCTTTACAAATCCCGTATGGGAAAGCGACAGCCTGTCGGAATTTTCTTTAGAATCCCTCTATGAGCTTATAAAGGGACGAAAAACAAGCAAGCAGGAGGGTTCATATACAACATATCTTTTTGAAAAAGGACTTGATAAAATTTTAAAAAAGGTCGGCGAAGAATCGACCGAAGTCATAATTGCGGCAAAAGCAGAGGATAAAAAGGAAACTGTTTACGAAATCGCAGATCTTGCTTATCATGTGCTTGTTTTAATGGTCGAAGCAGGGATTTCCGTGGAGGATATCCAAAAAGAGCTTGCTTCCCGCCATGTCATAGACCATAAAATAAAGCAGGAGAAAATGACAAAATGATTACCGATTTACACACACACACAATCTACTGCGACGGAAAAAACACTCCGGAAGAAATGGTGTTGTCAGCAATTGATAAAGGAATAGACTGTCTCGGATTCTCGGCACATTCTTATACATTTTTTGATACAAGGTATTGCATGAAAAAAGAAGCCTACGGCGCATACAAAAGTGAAATACGCTCGCTAAAAGAGAAATATGCCCCGAAAATTAAAATACTGTGCGGAATTGAACAGGATTTTTATTCCGATATGCCGGCAGATGATTTTGATTATGTTATCGGCTCGGTACATTATTTAAAAAAAGGATCGGATTATCTTTTTGTCGATGAAAGTATTGAAATACTTAAAGATATAATTGCAAATTATTACGGCGGTGACCCTTACTCGCTTGCAGAGGACTATTTTGATACCGTTTCAAAACTTCCGGAATCGACAAGCATTATCGGACATTTTGACCTTTTGACAAAATTTAATGAAAAATATCCGTTATTTGATGAATCAAATGAAAGATATATAAAAGCATATCGTGCGGCAATTGATAAGCTCATCCGGCTTAAAATCCCATTCGAGGTCAATACCGGGGCAATATCAAGAGGTTACAGAACAAGCAGTTACCCGAGTATTCCCCAACTCGAATATATACATAAAATGGGCGGCAGCGTTATCTTATCGAGTGACAGTCACAGTACGGACAGTTTATGCTTTTTGTTTGATACCGAAAAGGAAACTTTAAGGAAAATTGGTTTCCGTATTTGAAAAAAGTTTCACTTTTTGGTTTACATAATATCCGATTTGTGTATGTTACATAAAGATTACTATCCACGTTATCCACACGGTTATCCACACATTTTTTATAAAAAACAATGTATAAAATCACTAAATGAGTGATTTTATCAAAAAAGCGTGGATAACTTTTATTTTTTACACACACTGTCTTGGTTTACATAATTCATTTTTCACCATAGGAATTATACTTTTTTTACTTGACCTGACAAAAACAATATGATATACTTTTTACATAGACAAGATGTTCATTAAATATATTTTTAACCATGCAAGGAAGTGAATCCGGTTTGTACCACATAAAAGAATGTATCGTAGTTGAGGGAACATATGACAAAATCAAGCTTTCGCAAATTGTTGACGGTGCAATTTTTGTAACCGGCGGATTTTCGATATTTAACAGAAAAAAAGATATAGAAACGCTCAAAACCTTCGCCGATAAATGCGGAGTCGTGATTCTTACCGATTCGGATGCGGCAGGCTTTAAAATAAGAAATTTTATTAAGCAGACGCTTCCGAAAGGCAAAATCAAGCATGCATATATCCCGGCAATAAAAGGCAGGGAAAAGCGCAAAAACAAGCCCGGCAAGGAAGGGCTTCTCGGCGTTGAGGGAGTGAATGACGATATAATCATAAACGCACTGAAAAATGCCGGCTGCACAATTGACGGCGAATGTATAAAGTATCAAAAAAATAAAATCACAAAATCTGATTTGTACGCGGCAGGTCTGTCCGGCGGAAGCGAAAGCGCTCAGAAACGCAGATGCTTATGCGAGGCATTGGGACTCCCGGGCAGAATATCGGCAAATATGCTTGTAGATTCCGTAAACGCAATTATGTCAAAAGATGACTTTTTTGACATCGTTAAAAGCATATACTAAAAAAAGCGCAATTTTAATATGCGCTTTTTTAGTATAAATTCTATATAAATTAAAATTCTGCATTTCCGACAGTTCTCGGATAAGGAATTACGTCTCTGATATTTGCAATGCCGGTGATATACATAATGATTCTTTCAAAACCGAGTCCGTAGCCTGCGTGCTTTGTGCCGCCGTAACGTCTCAAATTCAAATACCACCAGTAATCTTCCTCGGCAAGTCCAAGCTCTTTCATTCTCTCGGTCAGAATGTCAAGTCTTTCTTCACGCTGGCTTCCGCCTATAATCTCACCCACTCCGGGCACAAGCATATCCATTGCCGCAACCGTCTTGCCGTCATCGTTAAGGCGCATATAGAAGGATTTGATTTCTTTAGGATAATCAACAACAAAAATCGGTTTTTTGTAAACCTTTTCTGTAAGATATCTTTCATGCTCCGTCTGCAAATCGCATCCCCATTCAACCGGATACTTAAAGTCTGCACCGCTCTTTTTGAGTATTTCGACTGCCTCTGTGTAAGTAACCTTTTCATACTCACTGTTAACAAGTGCGATAAGTCTTTCTTTCAGCGTCTTATCCACAAAGCTGTTGAAAAATTCAATCTCCTGCGAGCATTTTTCAAGAACATGATTTACAATAAACTGTATCATATCCCATGCAAGCTGCATATTGTCGTCCAAATCCGCAAATGCAATTTCCGGTTCTATCATCCAAAACTCAGCTGCATGACGCGCGGTATTTGAATTTTCCGCACGGAAAGTCGGTCCGAAAGTATAAATATTTCCGAATGCCATTGCATATGTTTCGCCCTCAAGCTGACCGGACACGGTCAGGTTAGCGCTTTTGCCGAAAAAGTCCTTTGAAAAGTCAACCTTTCCGTCCTCGGTTTTGGGAACATCATTAAGGTCGAGAGTTGTTACTCTGAACATTTCGCCCGCACCCTCGCAGTCTGAACCCGTAATAAGCGGAGTATGAACATACACAAATCCTCTGTCATTAAAGAATTTATGAATTGCAAATGCAACCTCGCTTCTTACTCTGAACACTGCCGAGAAAAGATTTGTTCTCGGTCTTAAATATGCCTGTTCACGCAAAAACTCAACAGTATGTCTTTTCGGCTGAAGCGGATAATCCGGAGTCGAAGTTCCCTCAACCTCAATTTTTTCAGCCTTGATTTCAAACGGCTGCTTCATATTCGGAGTGAGTGCAACTCTGCCGGTTACAACCACTGCAGAGCCGACATTGAGCTTGCTTATTTCGTCATAATTTGAAATAATATCACGTTCAAATACAACCTGAACGCATTTAAAGCAGCTGCCGTCGTTCAAATCGATAAAACCGAATTGCTTGCTGTCACGGATATTTCTCACCCAACCGCCCAATGTGACGGTTTTTTCCGAGTATTTTTCGGAATCGGCATATATGTTCTTTACTAGTTCTCTAATCATCAATTACATCTCAATTCTTTATAATATTTTACAGTGATTTTATTGTGTCCATAACATAGTCAGCAAATTCAGCTCCGGTGCAGCCTGTATCTCTGCCTGTGATTGTGAGCTTCTTTTCTTCATACATACACTTGTCCAAAGCCTTTTCCAGCTTATCTGCCTTTTCCTGATAACCTATATGAGAAAGCAGCATAACCGCAGCTCTTATAATAGAGCACGGGTCTGCATATTTGTCTCTGCCCTCTGCAACCATTCTCGGTGCGCTGCCGTGAATAGCTTCAAACATTGCATATTTTTTACCGATATTTGCACTGCCTGCCGTACCTACGCCGCCCTGGAATTCAGCCGCCTCATCGGTGATAATGTCGCCGTAGAGATTAGGCAGAACAACAACCTGGAACTGAGTTCTTCTTTTCGGGTCAACAAGTTTTGCGGTCATAATATCAATATACCAGTCGTCAAGCTCTATTCCCGGATAATCCTTTGCTACCTCCTGGCAGGTCTTTAAAAATTTGCCGTCAGTTGTTTTAATAACATTTGCTTTTGTTACGCAGGTGACTCTTGTTTTTCCGTTCTTTTTGGCATATTCAAATGCTGCTCTTGCAATTCTTTCCGAACCGTCCGCAGTTGTAACAACAAAATCGACTGCCAAATCATCATTCACATTTACGCCTTTTGAGCCGACCGCATATCCGCCCTCGGTATTTTCGCGGTAGAATGTCCAGTCTATTCCCTGTTCCGGAACCTTAACCGGGCGAACATTTGCGAAAAGATCCAGCTCTTTTCTCATAGCAACATTTGCGCTTTCGATATTCGGCCAGGGGTCGCCTGCTCTGGGAGTGGTTGTCGGTCCTTTTAAGATAACGTGGCACTTTTTAAGCTCTGCAAGCACATCGTCAGGAATCGGCTTATTTACTTTGACTCTGTTTTCGATTGTGAGTCCGTCAATTACTTTAAATTCAACCTTGTTTTTGTCCACTTCATCGGCAAGCAAAAACTCAAGTATTCTCTGTGCTTCGTGAGTAATTGCAGGGCCTATTCCGTCACCGCCGCAAACTCCGATAACGATTTTATCGAGTTTGGAATAATCGATAAAATCCTTTTCTTCTTTCATTTTTTCAACTCTTTTTTTCTGCTCGGCAAGCACTGCGGCGAATTTTTCCGCTGCCTGCTGAATATCCTTATCATATGTCATTTTTTAGTCTCCTTATTTATTCAAATTCTTTGTATAATTCAAAAGTCCGCCTGCCAAGAGCATTCCCTTTTGACGCTCGGAAAGATTTACGTTTGCATTAAACGAGAATCCCTTTGTTTTGTTTTCAACCGTTATAACAGAACCTTTTTCAATCTGCTCCGGTACATTCAAAATCTCCAGCTCATCGCCTTGATCGATTAAATCATAATCGGCTTCATTTTCAAATGTCATAGGTATAATTCCTGCATTAATCAGATTTGCCATATGGATTCTGGCAAATGATTTTGTGATAACCGCTTTTACGCCAAGATAGAGCGGAGCAAGTGCCGCATGTTCTCTTGACGAACCCTGACCGTAGTTTGAGCCGCCCACAATAACCGATTTACCCATTTCAAGCGCACGCTTCGGGAACTGGTCATCGCATACGGCAAAACAATGCTTTGAAATTTCGGGAATATTTGAACGCAGCGGCAAAATCTTTGCGCCTGCCGGCATAATATGGTCGGTTGTAATATTATCGCCTACCTTTAAACTGCATCCGGCGGTTATATTCTGCGCCATAGGCTCCGCAACCGGGAAAGGCTTAATATTCGGGCCTCTCAAAACCTCTACGGTATCCATTTTATCTTCTTCTATGGGAGGAACTACCATATTATCATTTATTTCAAAATATTCCGGCATTTTTATCTCCGGTATTTCGCCGAGAGTTCTCGGGTCTGTGAGCACACCTGTCAACGCCGAAGCAGCCGCAAGTTCCGGAGATACAAGATAAATCTGCGCATCCTTTGTACCCGAACGTCCCTCAAAGTTCCTGTTAAAAGTTCTTAATGATATACCCTTTGAATTAGGCGACTGCCCCATGCCGATACACGGTCCGCAAGCGCTTTCCAAAATTCTTGCACCTGCTGCAATCATTGTTGCCAAAGCTCCGTTTTCGGCAAGCATATTAAGAACTTGCTTTGAACCCGGTGCAATTGAAAGCGAAACATCCGGATGAACGGTTTTGCCTTTTAAAATATAAGCAACCTTCATCATATCCATCAATGAAGAGTTTGTGCATGAGCCGATACATACCTGATCGATTTTTAAATTTCCGATTTCTTCAACCGATTTTACATTATCCGGAGAATGAGGACAAGCAACCAGCGGAACAAGCTCTGACAAATTAATTTTGATTTCCTCATCATAAACCGCGTCTTCATCTGCCGAAAGCGGAGTGTAATCCTCTTCTCTCTTTTGTGCTTTCAAAAAACCTCTCGTTACATCATCGGACGGGAAAATGGAAGTCGTAGCGCCAAGCTCGGCACCCATATTGGTTATGGTCGCTCTTTCGGGTACAGACAGTGTCTTTACTCCCTCGCCGGTATATTCTATTACTTTTCCTACGCCGCCCTTAACCGTCATTCTCTTTAATACTTCCAAAATAACATCCTTTGCGGCAACCCACGGATTAAGCCTGCCGGTCAGTTCAACCTTGACAACCTTCGGGCAAGTGATATAATATGTTCCTCCGCCCATAGCAACCGCAACATCCATGCCGCCGGCACCTATTGCTATCATTCCCAGTCCGCCGCCGGTAGGAGTATGGCTGTCCGAACCTATAAGTGTTTTGCCCGGAATCCCGAAACGCTCAAGATGAACCTGATGGCAAATCCCGTTGCCGGGTCTTGAAAAATAAATTCCGTGTTTTTTGCAGACACTGCCGATAAATCTGTGGTCGTCCGCATTTTCAAATCCGCTCTGAAGCGTATTGTGATCGATATATGCAACCGAGCGTTCCGTCTTTACTCTCGGTACACCCATTGCTTCAAATTCAAGATATGCCATCGTTCCGGTAGCATCCTGAGTCAAAGTCTGGTCAATTTTTATTCCGATTTCTTCGCCTTTTATCATCTTGCCCTCTCTCAAATGAGCGGACAGGATTTTCTCTGTCAAAGTCAAACCCATGTCAATTCCTCCAAATCTCTTCTTATATATATTATTTTACAAAAAAAAGAGCGTTTTGTCAATGCTTTGCCGAATACTTATGATAAAAAAACTTGCCGCAAATAAAGTATATTCTTGTTATTTTTCACAAAATAAGCCCTATATGCATATTTATACAATAGTAAAACGCTCTTGAAAGGCAGGTTATAAGGAATGCTTAAGGAAATTCTGTTATGTACCGAAGCCGTATTCTGCATGATAGGAATAATATTTTCGGCAAAGTACATATTCGGGCAAATATGCAAAAAAAGCCGCTCCGCTCCGAAATTCACATTCGGAATAAGCGACAATCCCGACAGTATTGAAGGAACTGTCCGGCAGCTTATAAAAAGCTTTCCCGACTCCGAGATACTCATTTTGGACGCAGGCAGCGAGGAAGAATCTAAAGAAATTATACATAAATTATGCAAAGATTTCGGTTGTGTAAAATATATGGGACTGTTCAAATGAACAGTCCCATATTACTTTTTAGGTCAATTGTACGGGCACATTTCCAGTCTTACAAAAAAGCCTTGATCATGCTTACAGACAGGGCATATATACGGAGCTTTTTTCCACGAAAGAATGTGTCCGCAGTTAAGGCAAACCCATTCACATTCGGTATCCGAGACAAAAAGCTTGCCCTCTTCCAAAAGTTCGGCAAATTTTTTGAATCTGTCTCCGTGAGTTTTTTCAATTGCGGCAATATTTTCAAAGGAAGAGGCAATTTCTATAAAGCCCTCCTCCCTTGCCTTTTCGGCAAATGACTTATATACGGTATCGTATTCTTCATACTCGTTATGCTCTGCATATCTTAAAAGCTGTGCCGCCGAATCGGAAATATCTATCGGATAACCTCCGTCAATTTTAATATTTTCTCCGGCGAGCTCTTTTAGGTAATCATAGAAAATATGCGCATGGGCAAGTTCCTGCTCTGCGGTAAATTTAAAAACCGCCTCCACTACGTAAAGCTTCTGCTTTTTTGCCTCGCTTGCGGCAAGCGTGTATCTGTTTCTTGCCTGGCTTTCTCCGGCAAATGCACGCATAAGATTAAATTTGGTCTCACTTGATTTTAAATTCATAATATTCCTCCTTTTTTCTTATGATATGCATCTGCCGAAAATTTATTCAAACCCGTTTTATCTGATTTTTATGACCTTTTCTTTTGAAAAATCAAGCTTTAAATCAGATTTCAGGCATTCAATGCTTTTTATTTGCCCGGGAATAACTTTCCCGAAACAATACATAGTATAACTGTCGGTATCATAATTAACTCTCACTTCATATCTGCCGATCGGAATTATTTCTCCGTTTTCGTCATAAAAGTCAAATGACGGATCAAAAACCGTAAAGCCATCCTTTTTATAGTGTACTTCAACCGTTCCATCTTTGTAATCAATGCCGGTAATAATTATTTTTCCGTAAGCGGAAGCTTCAAATTCAACCGGAAAAGTTTCTGCGGATTTTCTGATATATTGATTGTTTTTTTCCATATCCGAGGCAAACGGAACAAGATGCAGATTTTCGGTGTCCGGTGCGACTTTAAGCAATTCCAGAGAATTAGTGCCGTCTGCGTCCAACCGCAAATCGGGATTAATCACATCAAGACTGTTTTTGTCATCGTCAAATACCGCAAAATATGTCATACTGTCAATATTCTTCAATTTTATAACAAGCTGACTTCCAAACGGTGAATAAATAAACTTTTTAAGCTCCATACCGCTGTTCCAGAGCGGCATATTAAATTTTTTCACATAATTATCGGATTTATTTACAGTTGTTTTTAAATAAAGATTCTCATTTTTATCACGTTCGGAAAAGTTTTTACCGTCATACAGTTTTCCGGTAATCTCCATCGATTCCATTTGTTCCCCAAAAAGTTCAAGCGTAAATGTATTATCTGAATCTATGCAGGAAAGATTGTACTTTTGAGCAAATTTAACTGTATGTTCATCAGCTGCATAAAAGCTTGATTTATTGTTGTTTGCCGCCAGTTCGGCAGGTTTTCCGTCAATCAGACAGGTTACATACACATCCGGCTCATGCATTGAATCGGTATATCCTCCCTTTTCCGAATAAAGAGTATAAAACACATTCAGGTAATTGTCGTCCGCAGCAATATTATCCAGTGTGAGCTTGTAGCCGTTTTTTTCATCACTTATCCCAACTGCATAGCTGAGCTTTTCAAGCCGCTCGGAACCGGAAAGTTCCACAGCCTTTTCATTTTTAAAATAAGAAATAATATCTCCCAGCTTGGTCCTCATCGCAGATGATGCAAACACAGATGTTACAGTCAGTATGCAAACTGCGGCTGCGGCCGCCGCAACGGTATATTTTCTTTTCATAAAAATCGTCCTTTCACCTTCGGCGGAAAGCTTGTTGTTTGTCAGCTTTATAATTTTGTCCGTGTCTGTATTGATTGCCCCGATACGGTTATCATTTATTTTGCCCATATTCAGCTCCTCGCTCAGGCTTCTTTTTCTCATAACAAATCTTTCCTTTCCGACAGTTTTTCTTTTAGTTTTTTCTTTCCTCTGAACAGCTTTATTTTAACAGTAGCTTCTTTAATACACATTATTTTTGAGATTTCTCTTATTTTTTGATTATATTTATAATATCTCAAAAATATTTCATTATCCGTTTCGCCAAGCTCTGCTACCGCTTTCCAAAGAATTACGGCTTTATCATTATTGATTAAATCCTCAAGTGCTGTATCCTCAAAAGAAATGTCATTGTCTTCAATCGAAACACAGCTGACGTTTTACTTTCTCAGTTTCATAGCGGCAAGTTTTTTTGAAATGCCTGATATATAACTTTTTATACCGCCTTTATCCAAGCTTACCTTATCGGCATTTCTCCAAAGAACCGCAAATACTTCGGAAATGATTTCCTCTGAATCCTCCTTTGAAAGGATACCTCCCGCCATATTAAAAAGAACCGTATTCAAATAAGGAGTATAGGTAATTATTATCTTTTCCAAAGCATTTTTCTTTTTCGCTTTCAGATTGTTCAATAACTCAATTTCATTTACCATTTTATCAAATCCTTTGTCAAATGCATCTAACACTTATATATTTGCATGTTATTTCAAAAAAGTTTCAATGAAATCAGCTAAAATTTTTTATCACCACAAATTCCCTTACAAAAAAATGGAGTTGTTTAAAAAAGTCAGCCGACTTTTTTAAACAACTCCTTCTTCATTTTGAGAGGATAGGAAAAAACTTTGGGATAATTTTATGAAAAATTAATTTTTTACCTGAAAACACTTGTTTCTTGCGTTCCGCAGTTTTTTAACATCCTCTTTTTTAATGTGCGTCATACCAGCTCTTACCCATTGACAAATCAACCTTGAGCGGTACTTTAAGGCTTATTGCATTTTCCATTTCTTCTCTTAAAATACGTGCGGCCTCTTCCTTTTCGGACTCAGGAGCTTCTATAATCAATTCGTCGTGAACCTGCAGAATCAGCCGCGACTGCATTTGCTCATCTTCAAGTCTTTTATGAACTCTAACCATAGCAAGCTTTATAATATCAGCCGCAGTGCCTTGAATCGGTGTATTGAGCGCCACTCTTTCGCCGAACGCACGAATATTGAAGTTCGTAGACTTAAGTTCGGGGATATATCTTATTCTGTTCATCAGCGTTTTTACATATCCGTCCCCGGTTGCTTTTGCCTTGATTCTTTCCATGTATTGCTTTACACCGCTGTATTTATCCAGATAATTTGCAATGTATTGCTTAGCCTCCTTAACACTCACGTGAATATCCTGCGAGAGACTGTACTCCCCTATTCCGTAAACTATCCCGAAATTAACAGCCTTTGCACTGCTTCTCTGCTCGGGCGTAACCTCAGACGCGTCTATGCCCAGCACCTGTGCAGCCGTGACAGTATGAATATCCTCGTTATTTTTGAATGCGGAAATCATTTTTTCGTCCTCGGCAATGCTTGCCAGAACACGGAGCTCAATCTGTGAATAGTCAGCGTCGATAAGCACGCAGCCGTCCTTTGCAACAAACATTTTCCTTAATTCTCTGCCCAGCTTTGTCCTTACGGGAATATTTTGCATATTAGGCTCGGTTGAGCTTATTCTGCCGGTAACCGTAACCGTTTGAGTAAAATTGGAATGGATTCTCCCATCTGCTTCTATAACTGCCCACAATCCGTCACAATAGGTGCTTTTCAGCTTTGCAACCTGTCTGTACTCCATAATGAGCGGAATAATCGGATGCTTATCCTTAAGTTTTTCAAGCACCTCCGCATTGGTAGAATATCCGCTTTTTGTTTTTTTAACAGCCTTTAAGCCAAGCTTCTCAAACAATATCACGCCGAGCTGCTTCGGCGAATTAATATTAAATTCCTCGCCTGCCAGCTCGTATATGCCGTCCGCCAGCTCATCGATTTTTGCCGAAAGCATTTCGGCAAATTCCGAAAGCTGATCCCGGTCAATCTTTATTCCGTCGGTCTGCATATCGGCAAGCACTCTCACAAGCGGCAATTCAATATCCGAAAAAAGCTTATCCTGCCCGTCCTCTTTAATTTTTTCAAAGGTTTTTTCCATAAGCGGAATAATGCAGGCGGTTTCTCTTGCAAAAGAACTGTCGCCCTCTTCAAACAAAGACAGCTGACCGCTTTCTTCCCTGCACTCGACATTTAAATATTCTTCCGCCAAAAGCGAAATCGTATAGTCGGATTTGGCAGGGTCTATTAGATATGCTGCAATTGCTGCATCATAAACAATATTTTCAATATTAAATAAATTCTTTGTCTTGACAAGAGTATTTTTAATGTCAAATACCGCTTTTTTTATATTCCTGTTTTCCAGAATCTCTTTAAGTCCCGGGAATGTACCTTCGTCAACATCAAATTCAGAAACAATATCTTTGTATGCAATGCAGGCGCGCACAAGCCTTTCGCCGTCAAAGCGGAAGCCGCAGGCAATCAGCGCTCCGTCATCAATTTGCGGCAGTGAATCTGTCATTTCAAACTGTTCGAAAAATGTATTGTCCTTCTTTTCGCTGACTCCCAAGCGCTTTATTATACTGCTGAGTTCGAGCCTTTTCAAAACTTCATAAAGCTTGTCGGACGCATTGTCCGAAAGAGACTTATTCTTTATTTCACATTCCGACACATCAAATTTAATAGGAACATTTTTATCAATAGTTGCAAGCTTTTTGCTCAGAAATGCCGATTCTTTCCCGTTCTTAAGCTTTTCAAGCATTGCACCTTTAACATCAATTTCGTCTATATTGTCATAAATATATTCAATGCTTTTATACTTTTCAATCAGCGACATAGCCGTTTTCTCACCCACGCCCTTAACTCCCGGAATATTGTCCGACGTATCGCCCATCAGCGCCTTTACATCTACAAATTCTTCCGGTGTAACATGATAACGTTCGGTGACGGCGGCGGCATCATAAACCGTTGTTTCATTAACTCCGCTTCTTGTTACTGTCAAAATTACCTTTGTTTTGCCGGAGGCAAGCTGCAAATCGTCTTTATCGCCGGTTGCAATCATACACTCTGTTCTGCTTTCCTCGCAGATTCTCGAAACCGTTCCGATAATGTCGTCCGCCTCATAACCCTCAAGCTGTAAAATTTTTATATTCATTGCCTCCAAAACTTCTTTGGCAATAGGCATTTGCTTTAAAAGTCCCTCCGGAGTCGGCTTTCGCTGCGCCTTATATTCCGAGTACATTTTGTGCCTGAAAGTTGGCGCTTTTAAGTCGAAAGCAGCACAAATACAATCGGGTTTTTCACTTTCCGCAAGCTTCATCAGTATATTCAAAAAACCGTAGACCGCATTGGTCGGCGTGCCGTCTTTTGACGACAAATAACCTATTCCGTAAAATGCACGGTTTAAAATACTGTTTGAATCGATTATCAATAATTTTTTCATAGCGTTTTCCATTCTTATATATTTTCAATCTGCCAGTCTATTTCCTCAAGACCGAGACTTTTAAGTATTTCATTTGTTTTTTTAAAGTGACCGCATCCGAAAAAGCCTCTGCTTGCCGAAAGCGGACTCGGATGAGGCGCGGTAAGACAATAGTGAATCGGATTGTTTATAAGACTCTGCTTCTCTCTTGCATTATTGCCCCATAACAGAAAAATAACAGGAGTATTGCGTGCATTCAGCAGCTCTATTATTTTTGACGTAAAAATCTCCCAGCCTTTATTTCGGTGAGAATTTGCCGCTCCGTCCCGAACCGTCAGAGAAGTATTTAAAAGCAGTACCCCCTGTTTTGCCCATTTTTCCAGATATCCGTTATTGGGGATATATGTCCCGAGTTCACTTTGAAGCTCTTTGTACATATTTAGTAAAGACGGCGGAATTGCAACACCTTTTTGAACCGAGAAAGCCAAGCCGTGTGCCTGATTTTCTTCATGGTACGGATCCTGTCCCAGAATAACCGCCTTTGTATCCTTGTAAGAAGTCCATTTAAGCGCATTAAAAATATCATACATGTCCGGGTGTATTTTATAATGAGAATACTCATATTTCAGAAATTGTCTCAGTTCCAGATAATATTCCTTTGAAAATTCGCCCGACAAAAGCTCGTCCCAATCATTTCCGATATTAACCACCTTTTTGCCCTCCTGTCAATTATATAAGAATATTATACTACATATTCGGAAAAATATCAATATTATCTATAGTTTATTTCTTTGTATCTTTCCGCTGACGGTTTTCGGCAGACTGTCTTTAAACTCTACAATTCTCGGATATTTGTACGGAGCCGTCTTTTCCTTGACATAATTCTGTATTTCTTTTTTAAGCTCATCGCCGGGTTCTTTGCCGTCTACAAGAACAATGCTTGCCTTGACGATTTGTCCCCTTACCGGGTCGGGAACAGCTGAAACTCCGCACTCCAGAACATATGGAAGCTCCATAATAACACTTTCAATCTCAAAAGGTCCTATTCTGTAGCCTGAGGACTTTATAACATCGTCAACTCTGCCGACATACCAATAATACCCGTCCTCATCTCTCCATGCGACGTCGCCGGTATGATAATATCCGTCATGCCACACCTCTTTAGTCTTTTCTTCATCATTATAATAACCCGTAAAAAGTCCGCAAGGTGCACCGTCTGCTACTCTTACAACTATTTCGCCCGTTTCGCTGGTCTTGACCGAATTTCCGTCAGCATCCAAAAGATCGACATCATAAATCGGAGCAGGCTTGCCCATTGAACCGATTTTATGCGGAGCACCGACAAGATTGCCTATAATCATTGTGCTTTCGGACTGACCGAATCCTTCCAGAATCTGCAATCCCGTAACCTTTTCAAACTGTCTGTAAACCTCCGGATTAAGCGCCTCGCCCGCTGTTGTCATATGCTGAACCGACGAAAGATCGTATTTCGATATATCCTGCTTTACCAGCATTCTGAGCATTGTAGGCGGAGCACAGAATGTTGTGATATGATATTTTGCAAACATCGGCAGTATATCTGCAGCGTCAAAGCGGTCAAAATCATACACAAAGGTTGCCGCTTCACACAGCCATTGCCCGTAAAGCTTACCCCACATTGCTTTCGCCCAGCCTGTATCCGAAATAGTGAAATGCAAGCCGTCCGGATCAACATTATGCCAATATTTTGCGGTATGGAAATGTCCGAGTGCATATTTATAATTGTGAGCCGCAATTTTCGGATAGCCCGAAGTTCCTGAGGTGAAGAACATAAGCATTAAATCATCACCGCCGGGTGCTTCGGCTTCTCTTTCAAAATGAGTACTGTAACGCTTATATTCTTTGTCAAAGCTTCTCCAGCCGTCACGCTCTCCGTTTACAATTATTTTATGCTTAAGACATGGGCACTTTTCTCCTGCAATATCAACCTGGTGAGCGGTATCACCGTCCGCCGTACATAAAATTGCACTTACGCCTGCCGAATTGAAACGGTATTCAAAGTCATGCTCCTGCAGCTGATTTACCGCCGGAATTGCAATCGCACCGATTTTATTGAGTCCGAGCATTGCAAACCAGAATTGGTAATGTCTTTTTAAAACAAGCATAACTCTGTCGCCCTTTTTAATTCCGAGCGAAAGGAAGTAATTTGCGCACTGTGCCGACGCTTTTTTCATATCCTTAAAAGTAAACCGTCTTTCGGTCTTATCCTGCGAAATATGCAGCATTGCAAGCTTATCCGGTTCACGCTTGGCAAGTCTGTCCACCAAATCAAATGCAAAATTAAAATGCTCGGTATTTTTGAATTTAATTGAGGTCGGCGTTCCGTTTTCATTTTCTTCAACATCTATGTAATCACGGTAAATTCTCTTTTTCGTATCCTTTTTAACAGGTTTTTCGTAAATTGTTTCCGTCGGAATCAGCTCCGTAATATCCTCACCGCCCGCTTTTAAAACAATAGCGTAGAATATGCAGTCCTCACCGTTCACCGCAATCATTCCATGAGGGGTTTCACTGTTGTAGTAAATACTGTCTCCGGGGCCGAGTATCTCCTTATGCTCTCCGACCTGAACCATCAGATGTCCTTCAATAATAAGGTCACATTCCTGCCCTGCATGGCTTGTAAGCTCAATATCCCTATGCTGTGCTTCTTCATCGAAAACACTGTGAACATATAAGGGCTCCGCAATTCTGTTCTTGAACGCATATGCAAGATTGTAATATGTCATTCCGTGCGCATTGGCAATTTCCTGTCCTTTTCCTACACGCGTAACCGTGTACGACCGCAGATTAGGGCTGTATCCCTCTATTATATCCGTAACATTTACTTTAAGAGCAATCGCACATCTGTAAATAAATGCAAAGTTTAAATCGCTCTCTCCGTTTTCACATCGGATATATTCCTCTGTTGTTACGCCCGTACTTTTTGCCATTTCCTCATAAGTGTAATTTTCGATTTCTCTCAATTCCCTTATTCTCCGCGCCATCTCTTTAATTTTTAGGTCTAATCCGGATATTTTTTCCATTTGTATCATTCCTTTCTGAAAATAAAAAGCATTTTCCTCAATTTTGATGGAAATTAAGGTTTATAATTTGGCTGAACGCAATTTTTATATGTAATAAAAAAGCGCCCGCCTCAAAGAAAACTTTGAGACGAGCGCCGAATACTCTTATTCTGCACCCGCGGTACCACTCAAATTGCAGATTGCTCTGCCACTCTCGGAATCCATCAATTCCTATGCCTTAACGCAGCAATCACGGAGAGGTTCTACTCATCTTTTCAGATTTTCTTCCTCCCGGCTCAGAAGCTACAAATACAAAAACTGTTCCGATAACTCACACCAACCGTTACCTCTCTCATAGGGCATATTTTTGCATACTCTTCGTCAATGCCTTTACTTATTTTGGATTATAACACATCTTTTTGACTATGTCAAGTATTTTTTCCAAAAATATTCAAAAAAACCTGCACCGGCTGTACCGGAAGCAATATTTGCTTCGTCCCGGCAGCCGGTGCATATATTTTAGCCCTTTAATCCGCTCATGTTAAGTCCGCCCATAATATGCTTTGAGAATATTGCATACATAATAATCATAGGAATAATCGAAATCATCAAAAGCAGCATATACTCATTATCCATAAGAGTCGAACCGTTGGAAAGTCTGTAAAGCATAACCGCAACAGGCTCAAGATCGGTATTGCCCAATACCAGATACGGCCACATGAAGTTACCCCATGTTCCGGTAATACTGAAAATAGTTACAACCATAATAATTGGCTTTGAAAGCGGAAGAATAATTCTGCGGAATATTCCGAAATCGGAACATCCGTCAATTCTTGCAGCCTCCAGATATGACATAGGAATACTGTTGAAGAAGTTTCTGAAAAGCAATATGTTAAATGCATTCGCACCTGCCATAATCCATATCGGCAGATAGTTTCCGATTAAGTTAATATGTAACCCCGGAACATCAACAAATGTCATGTAAAGCGGAACCATGCTTATACCCGGCAAAAGCATTGACCAGAATACAAGTGTTTCAATAAGTCTCGAGCCTATCGGCTTAATTCTTGAAAGTACATAACCCGCAAGACCGTTTACCACAATATCTATTGCCCAACAGCCGATAATAAGCATTACGGAATTGGTGAAATACTTAATAACATTTACTTTGTTCCAAACATCGGCAACATTTCCGAAATTAATCGACTTCGGCAAAAGCGTAGGCGGAATCGAATACATTTCCGCAACTGTTTTAAAACCCGAAAGTCCTACCCATACAGTCGGCAGCAGACACACAAGACTGATTATAAACAGAATTGCAAACATTACCCAGTATAATAGCATAAACTGCGGTTTTTTGAGGTCCGCAAAGTTTAAAAGTCCCTGCGTTTTGGTTGAAAAGCTTTTTACTTTTTTTTCTTTCATCTTTACATTCCTCCTATTCGTCTACTCTTTTGTCAAGTCCGAAGTAAATAAATGTCAATACCAAGAGCAGGCAGAAAGTAATAACGCCGAGCGCAAGGGATTTATCGTACTGACCGTACTTAAATGCATAGTAATAGTTTGTGAGTCCGAGCGACATGGACGCACCATTCGGTCCGCCGCCGGTCATTGTAAGCGGCTGCTCGGTAACATTGAACACACCGATAATCTGTCTTATAAGCATAAGAAGCAAAAGTCCTCTCATGTACGGGAAAAGTACATGGATTATTCTGCGGAAAAAACCTGCGCCGTCAAGACGTGCGGCCTCATAAAGCTCCTGGTTGATTCCCTGCAATGTCGCAAGATACATAATAAGTGTCGAACCAAAGCCGTTCCATGACATTGATATTACAATAAGAGGAATCGCAAGATTCTTATTGGACAGCCAGTTCATAGGTTCAAGCCCGAGATAATAGCGGAACATATTAAGAAGTCCGCCGTTTCCGTCCATATATACCATTTTCCAAATCAGGCAGGTTGCGATACTCGGAATAATAACCGGAAGATATGTAGTAATTTTAAAATATCCCTGCATATGAATCATTTCGTTGAGCATTACCGCGCATATAAAAGGAAGCGGAAAGCCGATAACCAGTGACCAGAACACATATCCGACCGTGTTCCATAAAGTCTGAATAAAGTTTGTATCGGTCAATACGTCCATAAAATTCTTAAGTCCCACAAATTCAACTCTCGTGAATCCCTGGAGTTTATAGAATGAATACCAAATACCTATTCCTATAGGTCTCCACACCAACATAATGAACAAAAATATTGACGGAAGAATCAGGAGCCAGCCGGATAAATTCCGTGCCACAATTCCGCCCAGGTTTTTGTTCGTTCTTCTTTTTGTAACTTGTTCTTTTGCCATAACAAAAATCCTTTCTGTTGTTTTATTGGTTTTATATTACCACATATTTTATTTTTTGTACACAGACACTTTTCCTCTTTGTTTCATTTTTCTACCGACATTATGATACAATTTTCGCTCTGTTAGATATTTCCGCTTGTTTTGTTTTTATCATTTCATTCCTGTTTGGAAAAATGACACATTTTTCTTCAAAATACATTGACAATGCGTGTTTGATATGATATACTCAACAAGAAGGATGTGACATTGATGCAAAAGCTTATTAATTTGCTTAAAACAAAATTAAAGGATAACTTTTTCTTTAAAATGTATGCACTTATGCTGCTGCCTGTTTTGATTATAGTGTTTTTTTTATTTTTCAGCACATTTTCCTACAGTAAAAATTACAAAGAGCTTTTAAAAAACGGTTATCTTGAAAAGCTCGAGCTTATATGTACCCAAAACGAAACCTCACTGCAAAATATATCCACAATTGTACGTGTTTTATCCGAAAACAAGGACTTTATGGAGATTGCAACCGCAAATTCTCCCGTCAGCAGCAATTCTGCGGATATGATTTCCGATTTTTTAAAGCAGGTTAAGGAAAACAACGCACTTATTGATAATATATGCATATATAACAGGAGTAATTCCGCGGTATATTATGACGGAGGAGCATGCCATGCAAGTACATACTTTTCCTCGGTTTACTGTTATGCCGAATATCCGAAAAGTTATTTTGACAACTACATCTCGCCGGATGAGGATTTAAAAATTCTTCCCCCGACGCTTGTTAACAATACGAATTCGCAAAAAACAGTGATACCGCTTGTATTTACAAAATTAGGGAATGTTTCTACGGAAAACCTGATAATCGTCAATGTAAATCTAACGGACATTCTTGCAAACGCCAACAAATCTAAGCTGACAGAAAACAGTGTGTTTTTCATTCTCAGCAAACAGAACAGAAATATTTTCAGCTTAAAAAATGACTATGCGCCGAGCTTTAGCGACGGTTTTTACGATAACATATACAGCCGCCAGATTACAAGTTTTGACTGCATTGTAAGCGGGTCGGAATCACTTGCGATGTCCTATTCTCCCGGCTCTTCCATACTCGGCTATGCCTATATAGCAATCGTTCCGTATACGGACATAAACAGCCGGGTCGCAAAGCTTACATACCTGATGCTGCTTTTGGGAATATTTGTCCTGATTGCGGTCTTTTTCGGAGTATATTTCAGCACAAAAAAAATATATACCCCGATAGAGGATCTTGCGCTGATGTTTGAGGACAATCCGGACAATTCCATAAAAAACACCAATATGCTCAAAAGGCTGCACTCTTCCATACAGGAAACACTTGAAACAAATAATTCGCTCTATGACAAATACACCAACGCTCTTCCTCTTGTTCAGGAACGCTATCTGATTAATCTGCTCAATTCCAACGAACACTATACCCCGGACAAAGAGCATATTGATATACCGATTGACTTTAAATACGATTATTTTTGTTCGATTGTAATTAAGCTTAAGCCTACCGATGAATTTTACAATTTATATAACAAGCTTGAATATAATGCTATAAAAAACGGTATTCACAACATTATCGAGTCGGAATTTACCGAAAAATATGAGGTGTATATAATTCCGAGTGAAACCGACACTCTTTATGTACTTTTAAATCTGCCGGATGACAACGAAAGCGATGACATTTTGAGCATACTTTCAAGCTTCCGCAGTGTTATGGATTATGACAAAAACTATATGACGGTAAAAATCGGCATCGGCGGTATTTATCCGCATCTTTCCGGTTTAAAAAAATCGCATCACGAAGCGGTTAACTCGGTATCAAGCATAATAGGTCTTACTCACATACGCATAAACAATGACGAAAACAAGCTCGATACCTATGATTTCGGCATCAACGATGAAAATATTCTTTTAAATCATCTGATTCTGGGGCACAGCGAGGAAGCAAAAGCCGCAATAGAGGAAATACTCTCGAAAAATATTCAAAGAAATGTTTCCGATACGGTAATAATGCAGCTTTATATACAAATACTTAATGTAGTATTTAAAGTAATGCGAATGAAAAAAATCGACTACGACCCGGAAAACAGCGGAGACTTTCATATCATTGCCGAAATTATGAAACAATCCGTACCGGAGGTTCACGATACCGTTTTCAGATATATTTCGGTAATCACGGAGCATACCGACACAACATCAGGCAAAAAGCTTGATATCCGTTCCGTTATCGATTATATTGATAAAAATTACAGTTCTGACATCGGTCTTGAAGCAATTGCCGACAATTTCAGCACTGCGCCCAAATACCTTTCAAAGCTGATAAAAGATAAGCTGGGCGTAAACTTTACCGATTATCTGGCAGGGCTCAGAATTACCGCCGCAAAAAAACTGCTTTCCGAAACCGACCTCACGGTAAGTGAAATATATGAACAAGTCGGATTTACCAACAGAAATACGTTTATTCGGACATTCAAGAAAAACACCGGGCTTACACCCTCCGATTATCGCAAATTAAACAAAAAGAAATGATTTTTTATAAAAATGCGTTGCGGTTTTTGCCTATTTATGGTATACTGAATTTTGACAGGAGTTAAGTTACTTATATGAAAAAAGCGGACACGACAATTAAATATGTAATGCCCGATTCGCTTGCAGAAGAAGCAGGTCTTGAAAGCGGCGATATTCTCTGCCGCATAAACGGCAAGGAATTTCACGATGTTTTGGAATACAGATTTCTTATTTCCGAGAGCGAGGTTGAGCTTGATGTCATAAAAAAGGACGGCAGCCGCGAGGATATTATAATCGAGAACGACTATGAGGACCTTGGCATAGAGTTCAGCTCCGGATTAATCGACGATGCAAAAAGCTGCCGTAACAAATGCATTTTCTGCTTTATTGACCAGTTGCCTAAGGGTATGAGAGAAACCGTCTACTTTAAAGATGACGACACAAGGCTGTCTTTTCTTCAGGGCAATTACGTCACTATGACAAATATGTCGGATGATGAAATAAACCGTATGATAGAAATGCGCATTTCTCCCATAAATATTTCCGTGCATACCACCAATCCTGAGCTGAGAGTAAAAATGCTCAACAATAAAAATGCAGGAAAAATATATGACATTATGAAAAGATTTGCAAATGAGGGACTTTGCATGAACTGTCAGATTGTTCTTTGCCCCGGATACAACGACCGCGGCGAGCTTGACAGAACGATTTCCGACCTTGAAGCGCTTTACCCGAGTGTGCTGAGCCTTTCGGTGGTTCCTGTAGGGCTTACGCGCTACCGCGAGGGATTGTGTCCTCTTAAAGGCTACGACAGGGAAAGTTCGCGCAAAGTAATAAATCAGGTGCACGCATGGCAGGATAAAATATATAAGCGGTACGGCTTTAAAATGGTGTACTTATCCGATGAGTTCTATATAATGGCAGATATGCCGATTCCGTCTGCCGAGGATTATGAGGGCTTTCCGCAAATTGAAAACGGAGTCGGGCTGGTTGCGTCGCTGACCGAAGAATTTGACAGTGCAATTAAGCTGATTAAAAAGAAACAATACAATCGCAGCGTCACAATCGCAACAGGAGAGCTTGCATATGAGACAATAAAATCTCTTGCCGAAAAACTGGAAAATCTGTGCAGCGGACTTTCAGTCAATGTCTATGCAATAAAAAACAACTTTTTCGGCGGAATGGTAAGCGTCGCCGGATTGGTTTGCGGCGGAGATTTGATAGAGCAGCTTTCGGATAAGCCAAAAACCGATATAATCGCAATTCCGTCTGTAATGCTTCGTGACGGCGAGGATATTTTCCTTGACGACATAACCCTGGACGAAGCAAAAGAAAGACTCGGCTGCGAAATAATACCGATAAATAATGACGGCTATGAATTTGTGGAAACAATCATAGGCGAAGAATTACTATAAAAAGAAAGAGGACAATAATATGAAACCTTTGGTAGCTATAGTGGGGCGCCCCAATGTAGGCAAATCTTCACTGTTTAACAAAATATCGGGGCAGAGAATCAGTATAGTCGAGGACACTCCCGGAGTTACAAGAGACAGAATCTACGCAGATGCAACATGGCTGGATAAGTCATTTACTCTCGTAGATACCGGAGGCATAGAGCCTGCCGGCAAGGACGAAATTTTAATCAGCATGCGGCGTCAGGCAGAGCTGGCAATAGAAATGGCTGACGTCGTAATCTTGATGGTTAATGTCAAAGACGGCGTAACCGCAACAGACCAAGACGTTGCCGCCATGCTGCAAAAGGCAAGAAAGAAAATTGTGCTTGCAGTCAATAAGGTCGATTCCATAGGCGAGCCGCCGATGGAATTTTACGAATTTTACAATCTCGGATTGGGCGATCCGATTGCGGTATCCTCCACGCACGGACTGGGAGTAGGCGACCTTTTGGACGAGGTATGCTCGCAGTTTCCCGACGATGCGGACACCTCAGAGGACGAGGATGAAATCAAGGTTGCTATCATCGGCAGACCTAATGCCGGCAAATCGTCACTGGTAAATAAAATTCTCGGCGAGGAACGCGTAATTGTATCAAATATAGCAGGAACAACCCGCGATGCAATCGACTCGCATTATGTATGCGGAGAAGATAAATTTTTATTTATCGACACCGCCGGGCTCAGAAAAAGAGGAAAAATAGATGAAGTTGTAGAGCGATACAGTGTAGTTCGTTCACTCGCCGCAATCGACCGAAGCGACGTCTGCGTCATTATGATTGACGCAAACGAGGGAATGACCGAGCAGGATACAAAAATTGCCGGTTATGCACATGAGCAGGGCCGTGCCTGCATTATAGCAGTCAACAAATGGGACTCCGTTGAAAAGGATTCCAAAACAATGAATCAATTTAAGGAAAGAGTTAAAGAAACCTTTGCATTTATGTCATACGCGCCGATACTTTTTATCTCTGCAAAGACAGGTCAAAGAGTATCCAATCTCCTTGCCGAAATCAAGCTTGCAAATCAGCAGCACAAAAGACGAATTACCACCGGTATGCTTAACGATATTCTTAATGAAGCGACCGCAAAACAGCAACCGCCTTCAGACAAAGGAAAAAGGCTCAAAATTTATTACGGAACGCAAAGCTCTGTTGCACCGCCGACATTTGTGTTGTTCGTAAACTCTGAGGATTTGTTCCATTATTCATATCTGCGCTTTATCGAAAACCAATTCCGTGAAGCGTTCGGATTTGACGGCACACCTCTGCACTTTATTATAAGAGAAAAGAAAAAATAATTTATTTTATATCCGCCTGCCAATGCAGCGCGGCAGAATGGAGTTAATTATGATATACTTTATTTCCGCTGTAACCGTAATATGCGCATATCTTCTCGGGAGCATTTCCGGAGCCGTAATTCTTTCAAAAAAAATGAAAGGCGGCGATATCCGCTCCTCCGGTTCAGGCAACGCCGGCGCTACAAATATGCTTCGTGTCTACGGAAAAAAAGCGGGTGCACTCACTCTTTTATGCGACGCATTAAAAGGAATTGTTGCTGTGCTGCTCGGCATGGCGGCAAACTATATAATACATTTGCGGCTCCTTAAAACAGGAGTTGCCTACAATTGGTTTGAAGTTAATGTCCTGATCGGCAATCTTCATTATATTGCAGGCGTTTTTGCAGTTATCGGGCACATCTTCCCTGTCTTTTTCGGCTTTAAGGGCGGAAAAGGGGTTGCGACAAGTCTGGGGGTTATGCTAATGCTGAATCCTGCCGTAGGACTGATCGTCGCCGCTGCCTCAATAATTATTATGGCAGTGTCGAGATATGTTTCGTTAGGCTCGATTACGGGAGGCGTTCTATACCCTGTCTCGGTTTTGGTATACATGGTCGCGTTAAAAGAGGTTAACTATGTAAACTTTGTATGTTCACTTGTTTTGGGACTCATTGTAATTATAAAACACCACGCAAATATAAAAAGGCTTTTGAGCGGAACCGAAAACAAGTTGTTTTCCAAAAAATAATCTCAGATTATGAAAGGACGATATTATGAAAATAGCAGTTATAGGCTCAGGAAGCTGGGGCACTGCCGCCTCGGTTCTGCTTGCAAAGCACGGTGCCGAAATTAATCTTTGGAGCTGGCAGCAGGCGGAAGCAGACCGCCTTGCAGCGGATAGGGAAAACAAAGAATTTTTACCCGGAATAGCATTGCCGGATAATATCATTTGCACACACAATACTGAAGAAGCCGTACACGGTGCCGACCTGGTCGTAACCGTGGTTCCCAGTCCTGCGACGCGAACCACCGCAAAGCAGCTTTCTCCCTTTATAAGAGACGGTCAGCCGATTGTAAATTTGTCAAAAGGACTTGAGGACGGTACTCTTCTCAGACTTTCGGAGGTTTATGCCGAGGAAATTCCGCAGGCACGCATTGCGGCAATGAGCGGTCCTTCTCATGCAGAGGAGGTCAGCAAAGGTCTGCCTACCACAAATGTGGTGGCTTCCAAAGACCCGTCTCTTTCGGAATTTATCCAGGATATTTTTATGGATAAAACCTTTCGTGTATATACCGGTGACGATATAATCGGAGTCGAGCTGGGCGGAGCGCTGAAAAATGTTATGGCTCTTTGTGCAGGCATATCGGACGGTCTCGGTTACGGAGACAATACAAAAGCTGCCCTTATGACAAGAGGACTTGCGGAAATAACAAGACTCGGAATAAAAATGGGCGCAAAAGCGTCAACATTTTCCGGGCTTTCGGGCATAGGCGACTTAATCGTTACCTGTACAAGTATGTACAGCCGTAACAGACGCGCCGGAATACTTTTGGGGAAAGGAAAAAGCCTTGACGAAACCCTGAAAGAAATTCATATGGTTGTCGAGGGCGTCAACACTGCAGGTGCAGCACTGGCGCTAAGCAAAAAATACGAAGTCTCAATGCCGATTGTTTATGAAGCAAACGAAATACTTTTCAGCGGCAAAAATGCCCGTGAAGCGGTAAATTCGCTTATGACGCGAGACAAAACCAGCGAGGGAAAATAATGAACGTATACGATTTTGACAAAACAATTTACAAAGATGACAGTACGGTGGATTTTTACTTTTTTTTGCTGAAGCGCCATTTATCCGTTGCATCTTTTTTGCCGTCGCTTGCCGCAGCCGCTCTGCTTTGGGGTATAGGAAAAATTGACAAGACTCAGTTTAAAGAACGTTTTTACAGATTTTTAACCAAAATAGAGGACATTGACAGCGAACTTGAGACATTTTGGGATACACACGAAAATAAGATTAAAGACTTTTATAAAGCAATCAAAAAAGATGATGACGTAGTCATTTCGGCATCGCCCGAATTTTTGCTTAAACCTATATGCAAAAGGCTCGGAATAAAATATCTGTACGCTTCAAAAGTCGATAAAAAAAGCGGAAAATATGACGGACTTAACTGCTGGGGTGCTGAAAAAGTGAACCGATTTTATTCCGCATTCGGTCCGGAAGCTGAAATTGATGAATTTTATTCGGATTCGCTTTCCGACACTCCTCTTGCAGATATAGCCGAAAAAAGCTATATTGTAACCGGTGACAAGCTTACGGATTGGTCTGAGTATGCAACTCAAAATCAAAATAAAGTCAGCTTTTTCTCAAAAGAATTTATGCTTTTTTTGATAATCGGAAGTATAAACACATTTAACGGGATATTTTTCTCCTGGCTTTTTTCCCTTTTTACAAATCCGAACATTGCTTTTGCTTTTGGGTATGTGACATCACTCACAATAGCGTACATACTCAACAGCAAAATCAATTTCAAGAAAAGCTTGTGTTTTTCAAAGTATATAAAATTCTGCATTTCGTATATTCCGAATTTTATAATACAAAATGCAGTTGTATTTATATTCTATAATATTCTCGGGGTTTACAAGCTTGCCGCATTTGCACTTGCCGCAATTCTCGGTATCCCGATAACTTTTATATGTGTTAAACTGTTTGCATTCAAATAAGAGAATGTAAAAGTGCAAAGGGCGTGCTTGCCTTCGGCAGCATAGCTTATAATAACAGATAATTTTAAAAAAGGCGATGTATAAGAACCGCCGCCCGATCAGCCGGACAAAAAATCTGACAATCGGTATGCCGGTTCAAAATACACCGCCTTATTTATCCATAAAATTCTTCTTATGATACTGCTGATACCTCCGGTTTTTCACCCGTTTGCGGATGGTGAAATGTCGGAACGATTTCGGAAAGCTTAGCCACGCAATTAACAATATCGTTATTGTCTGCAAAAGTTTTTAATACTTTTAAATCCTCCACAAACCTATTACCGTCAACATAAATTTGCTGTCCGACAAAAATGCGGTTGTTGGCGGTTTTTTTGAGCCCTTCTTCGTTCATCAGGAGTTCCTCGTACAGTTTCTCTCCCGGTCGCAGCCCTGTAAACTTAATTTCAACATCCTTATACGGTCTTTTTCCGTGAAGTCTGATAAGATTTTCTGCCAAATTCAGTATTTTAACCGGTTCTCCCATGTCAAGGACAAATATTTCGCCGCCCTTAGCTATGGTTGCCGCCTCCAGTATAAGCGAAACTGCCTCCGGTATTGTCATAAAATATCTTATAATATCCGGATGCGTAACCGTCAGCGGTCTGTTTTGCGCCAGCTGCCTTTCAAAAAGAGGAATGACCGAACCATTGGAGCCGAGAACATTTCCGAACCGAACCGCCATAAATTCTGTTTTTCTGCTTCTTTGAGACATATACTGAACTATCATTTCGCAGCATCTTTTTGTAGCACCCATAACATTTGTCGGGTTTACCGCCTTGTCTGTTGACACAAGCACAAACTTTTCCGCGCCGTATTCCTCGGCAAGAGACGCAACATTATATGTTCCGAAAATATTATTCTTAATCGCCTCTTCGGGGTTGGTCTCCATAAGGGGTACATGCTTGTGTGCCGCCGCATGGAATACAAGCTGAGGTCTGTAATGCTCAAATAACGTTTCTATTTTGGAATAGTCTCTGACAGATGCAATTTCAATATGCAAATCAAGACTGTCACCGTAAATCAGTCTAAGCTCCTGCTGAATGTCATACGCATTATTTTCGTAAATATCGACAATAATCAAAGTCTTTGGCAGGTGGCTTGCTATCTGCCTTGAAAGTTCGGAACCTATTGAGCCGCCGCCGCCCGTTACGATGCACACCTTTCCGGAAATGGTATCGTCAAGCAAAGGATTGTCCAGCGTTATGACATCGCGCCCGAGCAAATCCTCAACCTTTATCGGCTTAGCCTGTCCAAGCAGTTTTTGTCCGCCGATAAGTTCATATACGTAAGGAATAACCTTTACATCACAATCCGTTTCCGAGCATATGCTGAGTATTCTCTTTTTATCGTTTTTATTACATGATGGAATTGCAAAAAGAATTGTTTCCACATCATACTTTTCGACAAGATTGGTTATGTCGTCGGTAGTGCCGGCAATCGGAACAGAATCTATACTTCTGTGAAGCTTATTTTCATCATCATCAACTATTACAACCGGATTATACGAGCACGCTGCCGATTGCATCATTTCTCTCATTATCTGGCTGCATGCGTCTCCTGCGCCTACAATCAGGGTATTCTTTTTATCCTTGTTGTTTGAGCTTTTCTGAATCAATCTGTATATGTAAGAGAATCCGACCCTTGATAAAGTAATACCTATAACCGCGCATAAATATGATAAAAGAAGAAATATCTCACTTGCCTCCGAGTCTATAAACAGCTTGCATACAACAAAGCTGAAAATCATTCCGCCGGTAGCCCAAATCATGCACATAAAATACTCTCTTGCATTGGCATATTTCCAGATTATGCGATAGACTCTGCCGCATATCATTGCAGCAATCGTGAAAAATACCGACAAAATTATTATCGGCAAAACTCTTCTTACCTGCAAATGTACAAATGAAATCATATTTGCCGCAAAAAAAGCCGTTATGTTTGTCAGCACCAATATAATACAGTCAATCAATATACTTTGAATATTCCTTTTTTTCAATAACCCTAAAGCTTTCAACCCAAATTCTCTCCTCCGCAGCGAAATAATCGCTTGATCATGCCTTTCTTATATTATAGCACATTCAAGCGATTAATGTCAAGTGTAAATAATTATCTGTCTGTTAGAGGCACATATTTTGTGTGTTTTGCAACATTTTTATATGCCGGTCTTATAATTTTTCCGGTGTTTATAATATCCTCCATTCTGTGCGCGCTCCAGCCGGCGATTCTTGCAATAGCAAAAATCGGAGTATAGAGCTCCAGCGGAAGTCCAAGCATACTGTAAATAAATCCGCTGTAAAAATCCACATTGGCGCTCACCGCTCTGTTTCTCTTTTGAGCAAGCAAACCCGGGGCAATTTTTTCAACAAGCTCATACAGTGCAAGCTCGGGAAGCTTATCCTTTTCAACTGCCAACGGACGGACGTATTTTTTCAGAATGGTCGTTCTGGGATCGGAAAGAGTGTAGACTGCATGTCCGATACCATAGATAAGTCCCGAACGGTCGAATGCTTCTTTATTGAGAATCTTTTTAAGGTACTCTCTTACCTCGTCCTCACTCGTCCAGTCCTTAACATTAGCCTTTATGTCATCAAACATTTCCACAACCTTTTTGTTTGCTCCGCCGTGGCGCGGTCCCTTTAATGACCCCAAGGACGCGGCAACGGTTGAATATGTATCCGTTCCCGATGAAGAAACAACATGCGTTGTAAAAGTCGAATTGTTACCGCCGCCGTGTTCTGCCTGTACAACCAAGCATAAATCAAGAATCTTTGCCTCAAGCGAAGTATACTGCTTATCCGGGCGCAACATATAAAGTATTGCCTCGGAGGTGGTAAGCTCTGCCGGAGGAGTATGAATAAACAAGCTGTGTCCTTTTATATAGTGATTGCATGCCTGATATCCGTAAACCGACATAAGCGGAAACATAGCTATAAGCTGCAGACACTGGCGCAGTACGTTTTCCGGAGATGTATCGTCCGGACGTTCATCATATGAATACATAGTCAAAACACTTCTGGCAAGAGTATTCATCATATCCTGCGACGGCGCTTTCATGATAATATCTCTGACAAAGCTGGTCGGCAGAGAGCGGTAATCGGAAAGAATATTCTTAAAGGTTTTAAGCTGCTCTTTATCCGGCAGTTCTCCGAATATCAAAAGGTATGCCGCTTCTTCAAATCCGTGTCGGTTATCGGAGGTGAATCCGTCTACCAGTTTTTCTATATCCACACCGTGATAATAAAGTTTTCCCTCGCACGGAATTATTTCGCCGTCGTCTATTGTGTACGATTTTACTTCGCCTATTTCGGTAAGTCCCGTCAGCACACCTGTTCCGTTTTTATTTCTCAATCCTCTTTTTACATCATATTTTGCATATAACTCGGGATTAATTTTTGCATTTTCCTTGCAAATACTGCAAAGGTCAAGCACATTCTCGGTTATCTCTGAAAAATTTCTCATTTCATTCATACTGCATTTCCTTTCTTAATTGTAAATGATATATAAAGAGCAATTGCTCTTACTGCCCTTGAATTCGGGTTTGTATACCGGGACAGCATTTCCTCTGCTCTGCCCAGGGTGTCTTCTGCCTTTACGCATATTTCCGGGGATACTTTCCCTGCTATATACGCAAGCTCCTTTTTCATATCCTTATTTATCATAAGCGATTCTGCATTGTTTTGTATCAGAAGTATATCTCTTATCATGCTTTTCCAAAAGCCTGCTATCTCCAATGCTTTTTCCTTGTTTTCTTCCATAAATTCAGCCGCCTTGTAGGCAGATATTTTATGCACCGATACAAGCGGAAGAACAAGTCTCAAAGAAGCTTCTCTGAGCGGAAAGAAGTCATCGCGCCGCATAATCTCGTCCGCTTTTCCGATATTGCCTGCGGCATATCCCGCAAGAAAATCGGCATCCGCCTCAGGATACTTTTCTCTGATATATTTTTTTATAACCTCTTTTTTTACCGGTGAAAATCTGATTATTCCGCACCTGGAAATAACCGTCTGCAAAAGAAGTGAGGAGTTAACCGTCAGAATAATAAAAATTGCATATTCCGGCGGTTCTTCGAGCATTTTCAAAAAAGCGTTCTGCGCCTGTTCTGTCATCAGCTCTCCGTTTTCTATTATATATATCTTTCTTTTGGATTCAAACGGTTTTATATATGCATCAGACACAATTTCACGCATGGCGTCAACACCTATGCTTTTATCGGAGCTTATATACCTTATGTCCGGATTCGTATCCGCCTTTGCGCCTATGCAAGCTGCGCACGTTCCGCACGGAGCATGGGTTTCATTTTCGCAAACAAGAGCCGCCGCAAAAAGCCTTGCCGCTTTTCTTTTACCTATTCCCCTGCTGCCTTCAAAAATATATGCCTGCCGCACATGATTTTCTCTCGCAGCGGATATTAGCTTTTTCATTATCTCGTCATGATAAATTTCATATCCGTACAAATCCGGTTCACCTCCGCTCATCTTATTAATATATTTTAATACAAAATACGGAATTTTGCAAGTATTATGCAATAAATGTATGAAAAATCATTTCGACGCACTTCTGCGGTATTCACTAGGTGTCATACCGAAGCGTGATTTGAACATATTTGAAAAATAACCCGTTTCTGAATACCCTGTTTTTTCAGCGGTGTCGGCTATACTCAGACTTGTCTGTGACAGAAGCATTTTTGCCTTTTCGAGCCTTCTTTCATTGATGTATCCGCTTATACTTTTTCCGCTAACTTTTTTAAACAAATGATTTATATATGATTCACTGCAAAAGCAATGCGCCGCAATATCACGTACACATATTTTATTTGTGAAATTCAAATCGACATATGCTATGATGTCGGCATATATATTTTCTTTCAGTGAATTATCCCCCGAATCATAATATCTGTACATAATTTTTCCGAGTGCAGCAGCCGCTCCGGAAAAAATCATTTCCGCAGTACATAAATCAAATTCCGCCGGCGGAATTTTTTTGAGTATCTCATTTATTTTCCCGGAATTCAAATCGTATCCTTTCATATTTTTACCGGCAGTATTGATTGCTTTTTGCACATCCGAGCAAAACAGGCCTGCCGAAATAAAACCCAAAACAATATCATTGTGCTTTATCGGTATAATAATTTCCTCGGCACCGCAGTAAGCTCTGCCGTAAAATGCATTCGATTTGCATTTTGCAAGCACTCTTGACTGCTGCTCAACGCAGCGGCTTCGAAGCCTCTCATTTGCCTTTACGTTGACGCAAAGTCTGCCGCAATGTGTATTATACTTGCCGATTACACGGATATTTTCATCAATCATTCTGCGGCAGCTTTTGGTATGAAACGATATATTAATATTAAGCTTTTTCTCCGCAAACTCAAAAAAATCAATAATTTCTTTTAATTCTTTATCCATACTTCATTCACCGATTTATGCAGAATTTTATAATTAATATGCTTGATTTTACATTGTCAAAACAATCAGATATGTTATAATTATAGCATATTTTAATAAAAATGTAAAGGAGTTTTTCTGTAATGCGTCATTTAAATTATTCTGCACAATTTTGTGTTGTCGGAGGCGGGCTTGCCGGACTGTGTGCCGCAATATCCGCAGCAAGAAAGGGAGTTAAAACAGTCCTTGTCCAGGACAGACCGGTCCTCGGCGGTAACGCATCGAGTGAAATCAGAATGTGGATAAGCGGAGCTCACGGCATTGACAACCGCGAAACGGGTATAGTCGAAGAGCTTCAGCTTGAAAATTACTTTCGCAATCCATCGCTGAAATATTCAATCTGGGACAGTATTCTTTATGAAAAAGCTATTCTTGAGCCGAATCTCAAGCTTCTTTTAAATTCCACCTGTTTCGATGCCGAAACCGAAAATAATATTATAAAAAGCGTCACCTGCCATCAGCTGAATACCGAAACATATTACAAAATAACCGCAGATTATTTTGCCGATTGCTCGGGCGATTCTGCGCTTGCACCATTGACCGGAGCGGAATATATGTATGGGCGTGAAGCAAAATCAGACTTCGGCGAAACCATACCTCCCGATAAAAGCGATTTTAAAACTATGGGAATGAGCTGCCTTTTTCAAATAAGAGAAACCGACCGTAAACAGGAATTTATTCCCCCGAAATGGGCATACACTTACGAAACCGATGACGATCTGCCTCAGGTTCCGCATGATAAGGACGACAATTTTTGGTGGATTGAAACAGGCGGAAACGGGAATTGCCTGCATGATTCGGACGAATGCCGTGACGAGCTTTTAAAAATTGCTTTCGGCGTATGGGATCATATGAAGAACAAGGGCGACCACGGAGTAGATAACTGGGAACTGGAATGGATTGGTTTTTTACCCGGAAAAAGAGAAAGCAGACGGTATAAAGGCGCTTATATTATAACTCAGAATGATGTGGAAAGCGGCGGCAAATTTGACGATGCGGTTGCATACGGCGGTTGGACAATGGATGACCATTTTCCCGACGGCTTCTATTTCAAAGGGCATCCCACAATATATCACCCTGCTCCCTCACCATGGGGAATCACCTTCCGAAGTCTGTATTCCGCAAATATTAAAAATCTGCTTTTTGCAGGCAGAAATATAAGCGTTACGCACGCTGCACTCAGTTCATCACGAGTTATGGCAACCTGTTCGCTTTTGGGGCAAGCCGTAGGAACTGCCGTCTCCGTAATGCTTTCGGACAACTCAACACCGCCAACCGTAAATATTGAAAAGCTTCAGGATATGCTGGCAGAGGATGACTGCTATCTGCCCGGAATGCAAAGAAAGGTTTCAGAACTTTGCAAAAAAGGATTCTGTTCCGCGCCGATTGTCATGAACGGATTTGACCGCGGAGAAAAAAATATGTGGAAATCCGAACAATCTGCCCCGATAGAATACAAATTTGAAAAACCGGAGTATATAAGCAAAATACGGCTTGTATTCGACAGTAATCTGAACAGGGATTATCTGAACATGCCCTGCAATTATAAGCTGCATGAGGATAAATACAAAGTTCCGGACACGCTTATCAAAGAATACGAGATTGTATTAACCGATGAAAACGGGATAAAAAAACATATCCGTGTTGATGATAACCATCAGCGGCTTGTGATACATGATATTAATGAGACTGCCGTCTCCGTAAAATTTGTCCCGATAAAAACTCACGGCTGCAAAACATACAATCTTTTTTCGTTTGAACCCAAATAAAGCAAATAAGAAATGAACCGCCCCCCAAAAGCCGGGCCGAAAATCCGGCTGTTTAGAGGTCGGTTCACTTTTTATTTGCCGCCTTTTTATTATTTTCTTTTTAATTTCAATAACCCCAAAAGCATAATTACCGGAAAAATAATCCCCACAAAAATTCCTGCCTTAAGTCCCAGTTGCTCCGGTGACACCCCGGAAGTTTGACTGTAGCTTATCAGTACGTCCAGCTTTTGTGCATTATCCGAAACAATGCCTGCAAGCCACGGTCCTATTGAGCAGCCTATATCTCCGAAAATTGCCATCATTCCGAACATTGCCGCACCTCCGTTTTTAAAACATGCAGCATTATACGAAAGAGTCCCGGGCCACATAAGACTGACTGAGAAGCCGGTCAGTGCGCAGAATATAAGCGACAGGAGCGGATTTTTCGAAAAGACTGTCACTGCATAGCAGACTATGCACAAAATGCTGCATCCGAGCAGCGCCTTTTTTAAATCCAGCTTATCGCCTTTGATTCCGTACCACATACGCCCAACTGCCATAAACAAAGCAAAAAGACACGGTCCGAGCAAGTCTCCGACAACCTTTGTTACTCCGAGACCTTTTTGTGCAAACAAACTCACCCACTGAGCCATGGTCTGCTCTGCTGCGCCTGCTCCGAGCATTAATATAAGACCTATAACAAATCCGTTTTCCTTTATAAGTCTCTTAATAGGCACTCTTGTTTCTTCACAGGTTTCGGGCAGAGGTACTTTCAGAAACATAAATATATTAACAATCGGAACAACCGCCCAAAGCACAGACAAAATTTTCCATACTCCGTAGCCGAATATTTTAATTATCAGCGTTGTAATAAGCACAACCGCAAGCTGTCCCCAGCAATAGAATGAATGTAAAAGGCTCATGGACGCCGAGTTATCATCCGCAGGAAGCGCTTCCACAATCGGGCTGACAACCACCTCTATAAGTCCGCCGCCCACAGAAAATGTTATAACCGATATAACAAGCGCAATGTATGTATTGCTCATAACCGACGGAAGCACACCGAACATAATAAGTCCCAATGCGCTGAGCACATGAGCCGGAACCGCCGAGCGGCGGAAACCGAGCCTGTCAACCGACCTGGTTGCAATAATATCGGTTATAATCTGAGCAACAAAATTTATGAGCACAAGCGTTCCCAGACTTGAGAGCGAAATATTATAGTCCTCATTGAAAACCACAAAAAGTATCGGCATAAAGTTTACTACAATTGCCTGCGTTATATAGCCGATATAACAGGCATACAAAGTATTTTTATAAGTCATTTAATCAATTCCTTTATCACATTATATATTTTTTCTGCGTATTCTGTTCATAAGAGGATAATCAAAAGAAAGTAACCGAAGTTCGGGGATTTTCTTTCGGCTAAATATCAATTTGGAGGATTTCTTATGAATCATGATGTCTTATTTGCGCTGCTTCTGACGCTGATTGCCGGCTTATCGACAGGCATCGGAAGCATTATGGCGCTGTTCGCAAAGCGAACCAACACAAAGTTTTTATCATTATCGCTCGGTTTTTCGGCAGGAGTCATGCTATACGTCGCAATGATTGAAATTTTTTCAAAGTCCCAAAGCTATCTTACCGATTGCTACGGAACCGTCCGCGGCAGTTATTTTGCCGCCGCCGCATTTTTTGCCGGAATAATTTTTATAGGTCTTATAGACTATTTTATTCCGTCAACCGAAAGCGACATAGGGGCAAAGCCGGATGATGACCGTCAAAGCCGCCTTAAACGAATGGGCGTGGTAACCGCGCTCACAATCGGCATACACAATTTTCCCGAAGGAATGGCAACCTTTACCTCCGCACTGAAGGATCCGGGGCTCGGGGTCGCGATTGCGGTGGCAATTGCCATACATAATATTCCCGAAGGAATTGCGACCTCGCTTCCGATTTATTTTTCCAGCGGAAATAAAAAGAAAGCTTTCGGGATTTCATTTCTTTCCGGAATGACCGAACCGATAGGAGCACTTTTAGGCTACCTGGTTCTGCGTCCGTTTTTCAACGACACCACATTCGGAATCATTTTCGGAATGATTGCCGGAATTATGGTCTTTATATCGCTTGAAGAGCTTCTGCCGATGGCTCATGAGTATGAAAAAAGCAAAATCACCATTATCGGGGTTGTTCTCGGAATGGCGGTTATGGCGCTCAGTCTGCTGCTTCTGATGTAAAAATGATGTCTGTAAAAGCAAATCACGCTTTTGCAGACATTTTCTTTTTTCTCAGGTCTTTAAAAAATTCAGACAACAGTTCCGCGCACTCTTTTTCCATAATTCCGCCGATCGCTTCGACATTATGGTTAAACAAATCCTTTTCAAACAGATTAAGCTTACTTACGGCGCAGCCGGCTTTATAGTCATATGCTCCGAAAAAAACACGGTCTATACGCGATTGAATTATTGCTCCGGCGCACATAGGGCAAGGTTCAAGCGTGACATACAAATCGCAGCCGAACAGCCTCCAGCCGCCCAGTTTCCGGCAAGCCTTATCAATTGCCGTGATTTCGGCATGGCAAAGACTGTTTTTCTTTATTTCCCTTTTATTATATGCGCGGGAAATAATCCTTCCGTCTTTCACAATTACCGCTCCGACAGGTGTTTCCCCTGCTTCGGCAGCTTTTTTTGCCTGCTTAAGCGCCTCTTTCATATATTTTATTTCCATCCCAGGTATGCTGCCTCCAGTCTGTAAATCGGCATGCCCATTTCGCTGAATTTAGTCTCATATTCCGTCATGACATTTCCTTCAAAATCGGAATTGTGCAAATCGAATGTTATATTCGACAGCTTGTAATTCTCCGCAGCAAAAGAATTCAGCGAAAATTCAAACAAATCACGGTTATCGGTCTTAAAGCAAATCAAATCTCCGTATTTCAAAACTCTTTTGTATACGTCTAGAAAATTTTTATGCGTCAGGCGGCGTTTTGCCTGCTTTCTTTTCTTCCACGGGTCGGAAAAGTTGAGATATATCCGTTTTATCTCGCCCGGCTCAAAATACTTGTCCAGCTCTGCGGCATTTCCGACAAAAAACTTTACATTCGGAATACCGGTGCTTTTTTCCATAGCCATAACCACAACATCTTCAAATAAATCCATAGCTATAAAATTGATGTCCGGATTATTTTTTGCCATTTCCGAAATAAACTTTCCCTTTCCGCAGCCTATCTCCAAATGAATCGGATTGTCATTTCCAAATACCTTATTCCATCGACTCTTTTCAGTTTCAGGATTTTTTACCCAAACCTCCGAGCATGCCTCCATTCTGGCGGCACAGTTTTTTTTCTTTCTGATTCTCATTATTTATCCCTCTTGCATTAATCTGATAGTATTATACATTAATCTGTCAAAAAAAGCAAGCATTTTTTATTTTATCGGCATAAAGAAAGCGGGAGCGAACCTCTGTCTGTTCGTTCCCGCTTCCTTTTTCGGTGGTATATATGATAAAAGGGTATATGATAGTACACAATAAATCCGTTCCTGTGCACTACAACCTAAGTATCGGCGAAAAGAAAAAGAATTATACATTTTTTAAAAACTTTTTTTAATTTTTTGCAGCAGCTCAACTATTTTAAACTTGTATTCTATATCTATTCCGTCCTCAGTTATAAGAGAATAGCTTTCCTCGGATAAAGTATTTTTAAGATATTCCTTTGCCTCATCGCTCAATCCGCCGCTTACCTCCTCCGTAAAGCACAGCGGAGGATAAACAACGCACCACCAGTTTTTTCCTTCCGCTTTTCCCAGCCTTACAACCATACTTTCATAACTGCCCTCCGGCAAAACTATTCCGTCATACGATTTTCTCGGAATATACGCTCTTTCCATGCTCACCTGCACTCCGTAGTCCGCACCGCAATCCGAAAGAGCCGCCGCGGCAGTTTTTTCAATTTCCTTTTTTGAAGAAAGCAGTTTTTTGCGGCAGGCTTCTTTATTCTCCGCTTCGGAAAAGTTTTGGCGTGACGTATTTAAAATCTCATCTCTTACATGCAGCTTAACCGCCTGGTCATACTCCGAATCACTGTTTGCCACAACATGCAGCCGCAAAAGCTCATCCGACAAATCCTTTTGAACAGAATATCCGTAAAAAAGCAAACAGGCAAAAAAACCTGCCGCCAGCGGATATAACATTTTTTTCAGCATATTCATTCCTCCTACTCTGACAATTTTGACAATAATTTCATTATTTATACTCAATCGGGAATAAAATCCGCCTGCCGGAGGCATAATATGTGTATAATCTTTATCGGGTTGCGGTTATCCGACAAAGCTCCCGGTCAGCTGAAGCCGGCAGCACAAATGTGTGGGTATGACGGGAGAATGTGAAAGCGGTAAAAAATCATCATATATTAACAAGTAAAAACCGCTTAAAATACAATCGGCTATATATTTTTATGAAAAGGAGTTTTCGCAGATGAAAAAACAGTCATTATTGTTTCTGTGCTCCGCTCTTGCGGCAATAGTCATGTTGGCAGGTTTGAATTCTTTTGCCGAAACATCATCCTCTTCCGGGGACGTTCAGCTTATGGCAAGAGCAGTAAACGGAGAAGCAAGAGGCGAGCCGTATGAAGGGCAGGTTGCCGTCGCGGCGGTAATTTTAAACAGGGTAAAAAGCTCGTCCTTTCCCAATTCAATATCGGGAGTAATCTACCAGCCGGGGGCTTTTACTGCAGTTTCGGACGGGCAGATAAATGTCCCGATAGCCGAGGGGTCAACAGTTTATAAAGCATGCCAGGACGCAATGAACGGCTGGGATCCTACCGGAGGGGCATTGTATTATTTTAATCCCGACACCGCGACAAACAAATGGATTTGGTCAAGACCGCTTATAAAGCAAATAGGAAAGCATCGATTCTGCAAATAGGAGGATAATAAAATGGAAAAGTCATCAAACAAGCTTGCTTACTGGATACTCGGCATATTGCTTGTAGCTGCGGTATTTATAATAGGATATCAATACAAAAAAGCAAGCGCAATGAAAATATCAGTCGAAAACAACTATAACAGAGCTTTTCACGAGCTTGTGGATTATGTGGATGATATTGATGCATATCTGCAAAAAAGCATGCTCGTTTCCTCTCCGGCGCAAACCGCCTCGATTTCAAGCGAATTATTCCGGGAGACAACAGCCGCAAAAGCTTGCCTGGCTCAGCTTCCGATTTCACAGGTACAGCTTGAAAAGACTGAAAAGTTCTTGTCGCAAATAGGTGACTATACTTATCTTTTAAGTCAAAAGTCAATAAATGACGAAGAGATAACGGATGACGATTACAAAAATCTGCAATCACTTGCCGAATATTCGGCAATACTGAAAAAAGAACTGCTTGCCATGCAAGATGAAATATATTCGGGTGATATAAGCTTTAATGATATAAAATCAGCAGCGGACAGACATCTGACAACTGCCGCACAGGCAGCAGGCGGCGACATTCTCGCAAACTTTGAAAAGGTGGAAAAAGAGTTCCAGGAATATCCGTCTTTAATATATGACGGTCCTTTTTCCGAGCATATAGAAAGAATCAATCCCGTTATGACCGAGAATTCAAAGACCTTTTCCGCTGATGAGGCACTTTCAAAGGCAAGAGACTTTCTGCCCGACTGGAGCGAGGTGCTCTATCACGACGGAGAAAGCCAAAACACTCCGCTTGAATCATATCTGTTTAAAGGTGTTCGCGACTACGGAAGCATTTACGCCGCCTTTACCAAAAAGGGCGCGTATCCGCTTTACTTTTTGATAAGCCGTGAAATCGGCGAGGAGCAAATTTCCGTAGATGACGCCATCACCGCCGCAAAAAAATATTTGTACGAGAAAGGCTTTACTTCCATGAAAGAAAGCTACTATGACAAATCCGGCGGCGTTGCGACAATAAACTTTGCATATATGCAGGGAAATACGGTTTGTTATTCCGACCTTATCAAAGTCAAAGTCGCGCTCGATAACGGTGACATTATAGGTTTTGAATCAAACGGTTATCTGACAAATCATAAGCAGCGAAATACAGATAATATTAAACTTTCCGAAAATGACGCGAAAAACAAAATCAACAAACATCTTTCCATCGACTCCGTAAGCCTTGCGCTTATTCCGAAAAATAATAAAACGGAAGTCCTCTGCTACGAAGTAAAAGGCACTCATATGGATAAGAATTTTCTGATATATATAAATGCGGAAAACGGACGCGAGGAAGAAATAATGCTTCTTCTGGAGACGGAAAACGGAATTTTGACAATATAAAATAAAGGCAATGTATAAAGCCACCCCCATAAGGCAGAATCGTCTTATGGGGGTGGCTAAAAAGTACACCGCCTTTTGATGGGATTGGGAAAACGCTTAGGAACGCTCAAACCAAACCCGATGGCGTACACTGCTACTCCGAGCAGTTTTGTGAGAGCGCAGCAAAAAGGTATTTTATATAATAGATTATTTCATAATATATACTACGCAAGCAACACATACCTTTTTCTGAGTTCCGAACCATTTTGCCTTTTATCTTATCTTTTTGCCCTCCAGATAGTATCTTTTATCGCATGCCTCGCCCATGGAGAATGTCTTTCTCGGCAGAGCACCGTTTAAAATGACGGTTTTAAACAACTCCGATTTCCCCATTGCAGGCAGTAAAAATCCGATACTGTTATCATTTTCGGAAAGCTTCCGGACAACTTCCGCTCCGTGAATATAATCAACCCTTCCGGAATGTGATTTTAAATAGTCGTCTATAAAATCCTGCAAAGTTCCTACCGCAAGATTATTCTTATCATCCTTTAGCCTGACAACAGTCTCATGTCCGTTAAAAATACATGTAATTTGTTTGCCGTCTGCCGAATCGGTTTCGGGATAAAATTTCAGCAATGAATTATATACATCATCTGCATCCACATCGAACATGACTCTGTGAATAGGTTCAAATTCAAGGGAATCATCATGAAGATTAACCAATTCCACCAACGCAAAACGCGCAGGATGTGTCTTTTGCTCTTCAGGAGTCAAATTCTTCTTAATGTTTTCCCAACAGGTCTTTGCGGTTGCCAGAGAATGATTTCCGTCTCCGACCGCAAATGTAATAATCGGTTTGTCCTCTACTTTGTATTTATTCTCAAAAACCGATTTATCGGAAAGCCTTTCCAAAGCATTTTCAATTACATTGTTGTAATCTTCTTTCAGTCTGTAGCCCTCAATTTTTCCGCCGTTTTGCATCAGCTCAAAATCGTACAGTTTTTCAAACTTGGAATACAAAGACTCCAGCGGCTCAATAACAGTTTTTTCCGGATCGTCAATCAGCACCATTATGTGGGGAAATTCCAGCGGTGCGTTCTCTCTTATTTTAACTCTCGGCGGAATTCTCTCAAGTACTGTCCCCTCGGTAGCTCTTATATTGCTTGAGGAGCCCTTTTCAAATCTGTAATCCTCAAGATCAATTTCACCGATGAGTCCGTGTCTTATTTTTCCGTTTGCCAAGGTTCGCCTTACATAAACAAAAGAATTTTTATATTCCTTAAAAATTCCCTTGTATTCTTCCATTTTTTGATTAATGTCCGCAATTCTCTTTTCCGGATTATCCGAAAGGTAAATTTCAGGAAAAATAAGATTTAAAGTTGACGGAGCGCTGCCGGCAAGCTTTTTTGTTTCCTCCCAATAATTCGGCTCGGAGGTAAACTGGTCGCATGCAACCACGCTCCACTTTGTCATATCCGCATTTTGCGGAATAAGTATATTTGCAGGATAAAACGATTTCATAACAGAACAACATCCTTTCCTCAGGGCAAAATCGGGCTTAAAACGGTATTCCGCACCGATTTCCGCGCCTAAAATTTTGGGTCGCTGCACCGTTTCAAATGCAGCAACCCAAGGCATTTATTTTTTCATAAATTTTTTAAATATATCAAACTTCTTCAAGCCCAATCCGCTGCTTTTCTGAGCTTCCGGCTGAGCATCCGAATCCGTTTTCTTTTTTGCATTATCTCCGTAACCGTAATTATACGAATAGCCGTAGCCGCCATAGCCGTATTTTCCGTAGCTGTATCGGTAGCTCCTGTAGTAATATCTGCCGTAGCCGTATTTCTTTGCGGAAATATCATTTAAAATGTATCCCAAAATCTTTGCATCGGCAAACAACAGATTTTCACGAGCCTTTTCAAGAGATTCATGAATTGTATAGTTTTGGCGTGCAACAATTATAACACCGTGAACAAATCTTGAAAGCACCGCTGCCTCAGTAACAATTGTTGACGGCGGAGTATCTATAAAGATATAATCATATCTTTCCGATAATTTATCAAGCATTTCCCCCATAGCATCCGACGAGAGCAATTCTGCCGGATTCGGCGGAATCTGACCCGATGTTATACAATCTATCCCGAAACGCTCCACATTATGAATTGCTTCGTCAACATCTATAAATCCGCACAACACATCCGAAAGACCGTCCTTTTTGTCCAGCTGCAAATGGCGGTAAATCCGCGGTTTTCTTAAGTCTGCGTCAATTACAAGAACTCTCGCTCCTGTCTGCGCAAACACGATTGCAAGATTCAAAACTGTCGTAGTTTTTCCCTCACCCGGATTTGCGCTGGTTATTACAATTCTTTTGCAGCCCTTCGTCGCCCCGAGGGTAAATATTATATTCGTTCTTGCCGATTTGTATGCCTCAACAATTGTAAAAGCAGTATCGCCGTCCACAAGTGTAGCGGCGCGCTGTCTGATAGATTCCTCTTTGCGGCTTTTTGAAGCAGAGGAATTTCTTTTTTCGTCATTTTTACTCATGTTAAATCCTCCTACTTTCTGTAATCCGTAAGTGACGGTATCTCGCCGAGCAGCGGCTCTTTATATTTGCTTGTGATTGATTCGGAATCTTTAATTCGCGTATCAATAATTTCCAAAAGGAATATAACAAATACACCCAAAAGGATTCCGATAAGAGCGCCTATCAGAGTATTTTGGCGAATATTCGGTGAAACTGCAACAGTATTTTTCTTAGCGTCGTCCAAAAGCTTTACCGATCCGGCTTCAACAACACGAATAAGCTCGTCCGGTGCGCGCATCAGCACACTGTGCGCGATCAGATAAGAATCGTCCGGGTCATTTGATGTCACGGTAATCTGCATAATTTCCGTTTCATTAACAGGCTCTATCATAAGCATCTGTCTGAGCTGAGCAACCGAATATTTATTGTCTATATCCTTTGCCACGCTTTCCAAAAAAGTTCTTCGCATCAATATTTCCGAATATGTATTTACCAGCTGCTGCGAAGCATTTAAGTTGTATTGAGTCATGGTACGCTGCATTTGCTGCTCGCTCGAAGCGTTTACATACAAAGACCCCTCCGAACGATAGCTCGGCTGAATAAACACTTCGGTAAATACAAAAGCCATAATGCCCACAATCATCATCGATGTGAAAATGATCCACCAACGGCGCATCAGCATATCCACTAAATCAATTATATTGAGTTCCTCTTTCAACAGACCATCTCCCAGTAATAATTTAAAGTCGTTTCCTGCCTATTATAACACATTTCTGACAAAAAATCAATTATTTTTTTACTATTTGTAAAATATATAAAGCTACAGGCAGCCATTTAAACGAATAAAATAAATTACAAATAAAAAAAATGATTTTTTTCAAAAAAACAGTTGACAAATTATTATAAATCTGATATAATAATCAATGTTGTAAATGCGAGGGTGGCGGAATCGGCAGACGCGCACGTTTGAGGGGCGTGTGGTTATACCTTGCGAGTTCAAGTCTCGTCCCTCGCACCAACATTTTGCGGAATAGTGTAATGGTAGCACTAGTGACTCTGACTCACTCTGTACGGGTTCAAATCCTGTTTCCGCAGCCATAACGGAGCAAAGTTCACTTTGCTCCGTTTTTCTTTGCTGAAAAAATATTCACCTGATTTTCTGCTTATCCATTTTTCTTCCGTAAACCTTACCTCCGTTTTTTAAATATAAAAACCTCCGCCGGAGCAAATTTTGAAATATCCTTTTACTTCATCTGTCTGCTCCGCCGGAGGCTTTATCATTGTTTACAATAATTATTAATATGACAACTCTCTGTCGTCACCTGCACCGAATCTTGTTGTGTATATTTTTTTATTGTTTCTGTCAATGGTAATAATATCCCACAAATCTTCATTTTCTGTGCCGATTGTCCTGTCAAGCTTACAATCGGACGAATCCGGCAAGCTGCATGCCGTGGTTACATATTTAATACCATACATGGTTCCGTCACCGTCACAGTGTGTATGTCCGTTAAGAATGCAGATAATCTCCATTGCGCCCTGATTTGTAAAATCATAATTAACACCGTTTACCTTTGCCGGTTCTGTATCACTCGAATAGTTTCCGCTTGTTCCGTTTTTAAACGCAGCCGTAATAGCTGCAAAACCTCCGAAATTCAGCACATTGCTGCCGTTGTCATATGCAAGCGCATGCATAAGGAATACAACGCCCCATTCGCCCTTATCGGATTTGCCGCTGAAATCAAGTGCTTCTTTGGCAAGCCATTCCAGCTGTTCCTCCTCAAATCCAAAGGTATAGCCGGATTTTAAAGTTTCCGGATCGTAGGGAATATTCTGAGTATCAAGCGCTATTACACGAATTTTATCCTCCGGGAAATCTCTGTAATAATACTGTTTTTCCCCTGCAGTTGAACCGCTCATGGTATTTTTCCAGTCTGCAGAGCAGCTTTTTGTCCATTCGCTGTCATTTATAAAAAGTGACGAATCACTGTTGATCTGCACACCCCAGCGGTTATCATCATGATTGCCCTTAATTCTGAATACAGGTAAACGTTTTTCCGCAAGTACCTCAGTCTGTTTGCTGAGCAAACTCATAGTTGCCTCTTTATTGCTGAAACTTCCCATGATCATGTCACCCAAATCGGCAATGCAATCAATCGGCAGTACATCGGCAGAATTTGCAACACTGCGATAATGATGAAGATATGTATTATAGCCTGTCAGGCTGTCCGACTGTGCATCTGCAATCAATGCAATATTAAAGCCGGAAATATTTTTTCTGTTGTATCTTGAAACCAGTTTGCTCATCTCGCCTTTTTCATACGCAGGGAGCTCGGTATCATATGTCTGCATAAGCGGAATCATTTCGTCATATGAATTCCACATAAATGCCTTTATTTTATACTGTTTCTCTTTTACATCAGCAGGAACATTCATTTGAACCGAAATCGGCTGATATACTTCGGTCAATGTCAGGAACGATTCTTTTATATCCTTTAAAGTTCCGTTTTCGTAAAGTGCCGCGCAAAGCAGCGCATCAGACGGATAATCTGCCGTTGCAAGCTTTACGTCGGCAGAAACGGTAAGAGTTTCTCCCGGAGTAAGCTCTCCGACTGCCAAGCTGCCGTCCGAATACTTTGCGGAAAGATTTTTAACCGATGCAATCATACGTTTTGTTTCCGTTCCTGCGGCATCGCTTTTATACAGGTAACCGTTCTCGGTAAGTTGTTTTTCAGCGGTAAAATTAATTGTTTTTCCGTCATCCGACTGAATGTATTCAAAAACGCTGCCGGCACTTCCTCTCACGCTTATTTCATCAAGATTTTCTACAGCACCGTCACCATAAAGTGCCTTTAAATACGCGGCCTTTTCCGCAGCGTCAAGATTTACTGCGGTTTTTGCCGGCAGTTGTGCAGACAAAGGCATTTCAAAATCCCACGACGACGGAACAATAACTATTGAATCACAAATTGCATTTTGCCCGTCGGCAGACTGTTGAATATTTAATTTCAGTATATGTGTACCGTCCGAAATTGTCTTTTCCGAAGCAACCTTTTGCCATTTTATTTCAGTATCCGAAATGCTATACATTGCAGGTGAGCGTTTTATCGCTTCAAATATTCCGCTTTCATCACCTATTTGCCAGCTGATTTGCGATGCATTTGCGTTTGTCAAATCAGAACCGAGATAATATATATCATATTTCCCCGAATTTGCAAGTATAAATTCATATTCTGTTTTTTGCTCTGCCGAAGTTTTCGAATCGGCAACAAGAACATTTTTATTCGATGCTTCCTCACAGACTGTCTTTGTCATTCCGCTTTCGGCATTTTCAAGTTCTATCCATGCATATCCCGCCATTGCAGGCTCCGGCATTTTTGTATTTCCGTCCGGAATCCAGTTATATGATGAAGGAACCATAGCCACGCAGTCTATATATCCGAATGTATTTCCGCTGGCAATTATCGATGCCGTCAGACTATGGTCTCCGGCTGTTATTTTCTCGCCGGTTCTTACTCTTACCCAACGTGCATTTTGCTCAACATTGACGCCGTAAACATTTAAACTGTACAGCGATTTTATATCGGTAGCTTTGTAGCCGGTTAAAGCCTGCGTAGTAGTTTTTCCGACCTCAATAAGCGATTGCTCGCCGTCATCTATTTTTACTCCGTAATTACAAAGTGAACCGTGGTTGGAATCATTCATTCCGACCAATGCCCAAACATCATAATATCTGTCTTGCTCCGCTGTAAAGTTAAATAAAGCATCTCTTAACGGAATTGCCGTACCGTTTCCGTTTTGCGTTGCTATAATTGCACCGTTACTCGCCTCATTTTTTGCTTCCCAGCCTGTATTAGGCGAATAAGCATATTCGGCTTCCAGTAAATATACTCCGTTTTCGTCTGCTTCGAATACCCTCTTTTGGGGAGGATTTAAGTTATTTTCCGGCTGCCACTGCATGTCACTCGGGACAAGGCGCACAGAGTCGATACACTTGATAAATCTTCCGTCACCGCGATTTGTATCAGCTATTACTTTAAGCGTATTTTCTCCCTTTTTAAGCTCAAGCTTTTGAGTAACGCTGCACCAGCCTACAGGCTGCGCCCAGCCGGCTGCATCCCAACGGGTATACATTGTCCACGGAGCAAGATTGCTCTGAGTATATACCGTTCCGTTGATTTCATACTTTAACGGAGGATTTGCGTTTGTATGTCCCGTACCTGCCAATGCCCAAAGGTCATACTCTCCGTCAGCAGGAACATTAAAGCTCATGTTAATACTTTCTTCGCCGGAAGTTTTCATGCAATTCAGCTGCAAAAGCTTTCCTGCACTTGCAGACTGATTTTCAAGCTCTGTCCACAGGGATGTCCTGTCCGTGCAGGCTTCCGCTTCAATATTTACCCACGGCGACATAGTCGGGAAGTCCTTATTGTCACCCGGTACCCAATTCCAATCGGCAGGAACTATTCTTACGGTGTCAATTGCTGCGAGCAGGCGTCCATCAAACAATGCTGAGATTTCCGGTACATATTGAATTGTATGCGCTCCCTCTGAAAGCTCATAAGCTCCCTTTATCTTTACCCATACAAAATCACTTGTATACCCCGGGAAACCATTTGCACAGAGCGTATTATACACTGCTCCGGAGACCGTTGACCCTCTGTTTTCAGCCGTTGCTGCCTCGTCTATTCCCCATTTCGGCTGAGACACCGAAGTTCTGTTATAAAAAGCAGACATAAGCGCCCATATGTCATATTTTTTTGTTTCGCTTATATCAAAACTCCAGTCAATTGCTGCAGATGTTTCTGATGTATAGCTTTCTCCGGACACCTCTATATATTTTCCGGAGCTTGCCAATGCGTCATCTCTCAAATTATAGACATCCGCATAGCTTGCGTTTTCCGCCTCAAGGTTCAGCCACTCTATGCGATAAGGTTCGCTTAATGTTTCATCCGGAACCCATTTCCAAGAAGCAGGAACTATTCTTACGGTGTCAATTGCGGCAAGCAATCGTCCTGCAAACAATGTTGAAATTTCCGGTGCATAAGAAATCGTGTGCTCGCCCTCGGTAAAGTTTTGGCTGCTTTTTATTTTTACCCATACAAAATCAGCACTGTATCCCGGAAAACCGTTTGCGCAGTACGTGTTATACACTGCTCCGGAAACTGTTGACCCTCTGTTTTCAGCCGTTGCTGCCTCGTCTATTCCCCATTTCGGCTGAGACACCTAGGTTCTGTCCTTAAAAGCAGTCATCAGTGCCCATATATCATACTCACCGTTTGCATTAATCGAAAATTCCCATTCAATATTTGCAGGTGTGTCCGAAGTGTAACTGCTTCCAGATACTTCTATGTACTTTTCTCCGCTCGATTTTGTATCGGTTCTGAGATTGTACACATCGGCGTAGTTTGCATCCTCCGCCTCAAGGTTTAACCATCCGCTTTCAGCTTCTGCCATTGTCATCGGCAGCATTGCCGCAAGCATTGACAATATCAAAAGCCAAATTTTTGCTTTTTTCATATTTTTCTTACCTCCTGATTGTAAATTTTAAATTATTATAACAAAAATAATGGCTTTTAAAAATGGTCATTTTTTTACATTTAGGGTGGCTTTTTATACAATTTGGACAAAAATGTTTCATAATAGTCCCTTTTTATAAGCGTTGTATATCAAAAACAAGCCTGTTTACGGATTTTGCTTAAATTCTGTAGGAGTAATTCCCTCATTTTTTTTGAAATCGGTCACAAAATAATTGAGACTGTTGTATCCGACATCCCCGGCAATCTTTGCTATGCTTCTGTCCTTGTGCAGCTTCAGGAGCTTTTTTGCCTCCTGCAAACGTATATTTTTTAAATATGAGAATGCGGTTGTATGGTAGCTTTTTTTAAAAAGTCTGCAAAAATACTCTCTCGTCATTGAACATTTCAGGCTCAGCTCTTCCAAAGAAATATCCCGGTAAAAATTCTTGCTGATATAATCGATTGCCGGTGCAAGCTTGTCGGTATTGTCTCCAATATTCAGTTCGTTTTGAATCTTAATAAGAAATTCATACAAAACAACGGTCGCATTTTCTTCAAAGGAAATATCTTCTTCTATATCAATAAGCCTGTCACAAAAGCTTATATATTCCGAAGCGTCCGCAAGCTGATATACTCCGCTCCTTGCCGAGAGCAGACTCCATTTCTGCTCAAATGTTATCCATGCGGTAACCCATTTATCCGATACGGGATAATACTTGTGCATAGTATTCGGTTCGTGGTACATAAGCGAATTTTCCGGAACCTTTATCTTTTTCCCGTTTATTATAGTTTCACCGACTCCGCTGACAGAAAACAAAAGCTGATGATGCGCTATTCCGCAAGGACGGCAGACATTGCGTTCACAGCTTTTTCCGACGCTCATTAGAAGAAACGGCAGTGAATTGTCTTTTTCATAAATGACGGGGAATCTGTAGTATGGGGTAATATTCATTTTACACACCTCGAAAATGTCAATATTTTAAACATATATATCAATACTTTATACTTGTATCGGTAAAATATTTATGATATTATAATATCATAAAATAACAATTATGTCAATTTGTTTAAGGTAAATGCAGATTGTAATAAAAGGAATTAATTGATTTTACAATTATTTCTCACCGATTCGCCCTCCGTTTCACCTCCCGATTTGACCTCCGTTTTGCCTCCCGATTTGCCCTCCTTGCCTAAAGGAGGGTGGCATGCGAACACAGTTATGTGAGCATGACGGGAGGATTCAATAAAGGGAGGGGAAAATTGAAAAAACGCAGAAAAATCATCATATATTATCAGAAAAAACTGCTTGAAATCGGCTTTTCGGACTTCTGCAATTACCTAATAAGTTTAGCAAGGAGATAGAGATTATGAATAATGATTGGCAAAATAACAATGTAATCGGACGAAACAGACTCAGCGCACACTCAACGCTTATTCCGCAGGGTAAAAAACACCTTTTAAGCGGAATGTGGGATTTTTATTTTTCTCAAACCGAGATAGAAACGCCGGATAATTTTTATGAAAATGATTTTAACACATCAAATTGGGATAAAATCAGCGTGCCGGGCTGCTGGCAGTTTTTCGGATACGGAGTTAAAAACTACACAAATGTCGCATATCCGTTCCCGGTAGAACCGCCGTATGTTCCCAACGAGTCAAACGTCGGCTGCTACAGAACATTTTTCAGCTATAAAAAAGCGGACAAAAGAGCGATTCTTGTTTTTGACGGCGTGTGCTCGGCTTACGAAGTATGGCTGAACGGAGAATACGTTGGTTTTTCACAGGGAAGTCATCTTCCTTCGGAATTTGATATAACAGCTCTCATAAAAGACGGGGATAATCTTCTGGCTGTAAAGGTCTTTCAATATAGCTGGGCAAGCTACCTGGAAGATCAGGATATGTGGCGCTTTAACGGAATTTTCAGAGACGTTTACATTATCGATAAGGAAAACTGCGATATAGAAGATGTATTCATTAAAACCGATTTGGACGAAAAATACTGCAACGCACGCATCTCGGCAGAGATAAAAATGTTTAATCCGAATCCCGGATACACAATTGAGGCAAGCCTTGAAAAAGAGACTGAGGTAATATTTGAAAAATGCTGCGTGGCAAAGCCGCTTGTTCTTTTTGACGAAGAGATACTTAATCCCGACAAATGGACTGCAGAAACTCCTGATTTGTATATTTTACGGCTTAAATTAAAAAAAGACGGCAAAACAGTCAGCGAATATAAAATCAATGTCGGCTTCAGAAAAATCGAAATTAAAAACCGTATGCTCCTGGTAAACGGTGTACAGGTTAAGCTAAAAGGTGTGAACCGCCATGATTCCCATCCCGATTTCGGTTTTGCGGTCTCACGGGGAAGCATGCTCGAAGATATTACACTTATGAAACAAAACAATATTAATACTGTCCGTACTTCCCATTATCCAAATGATCCGTTTTGGCTCGATTTGTGCGACGAATACGGATTATATGTAATTGATGAAACCGATATTGAAACGCACGGTTTTGAAATAACCGGAGACATTTCCGAGATTTCCGATGATTTGAACTGGCAGCCGGCATATCTTGACCGTGCCGAGAGAATGGTCGAGCGCGACAAAAATCATCCGTCTGTAATTATGTGGTCGCTCGGGAACGAGTCCGGCTGCGGCATAAATCAACGCGCAATGGGGCTTTGGATAAAGAAAAGAGACAACTCAAGACCTATACACTATGAAGGAGCAACAAACGGATTGGGCAGAAAAAATATGCCGGATGATTTTTATGATGTAATATCCAGAATGTATCCCGATTTGGAAGCCTGTGATAAAATAATAGCCGAAAAAAGCGATAAACCGTTTTTCCTCTGCGAATACATACATGCAATGGGCAACGGCCCCGGCGGCGCAAAAGATTATCAGGACTATATTTACAATAACGACTGCATGATAGGCGGATGCGTCTGGGAGTGGGCAGACCACGGAATTCCCTCCGAAAAAGGATACAAATACGGCGGTGATTTCGGCGATACTCCGAATGACGGAAACTTCTGCTGTGACGGATTATGCTTTCCGGACAGAACTCCGCATACCGGTCTTATTGAATACAAAAGCGTAATCAGTCCGGTTCACGGCGAAATGAATACCCTCGGAAAGGTGAAGCTTACAAATAAGTATGATTTTTTAAATCTTGATTGCCTTGAGTGCCGTTGGGAGCTTGTAAGAAACGGGAAAGCAATTCAAAGCGGTATAGCGGAAAGCATTAACATAAATCCGCATGAAAGCAAAGAGATTGATCTGCCGATAAATAAGTCACTTATTCTAAGCGGAGAATACTTTTTGAATATGCGCTTTTATACAAAAACTGCTTCCTTGTGGGTGGCGTCGGGATTTGAACTTGCAGCTGTTCAGCTGCCGGTAAAAACCGAGGAAAGAAAACTCCCTGAAATATCATCGGAAAATGTTGCATTTATCGATTCAAAGCTTGAAATATGTGCGAGGGGAGAAAATTTTGAATATATAATAAGTAAGATTACCGGAACTGTAAAAAGCATGAAAATGCACGGAGTCGAATATATCGAAAACGGACCGCGGCTCACAATATACCGTCCGCCTACGGATAATGATATGCATCAAAAAGCAAAATGGAGCGAAGCCGGATATGACAGGCTCCGCCATTATGTAAGAGAAGTTCGGCTTGAAAACAAAAAGATTACCGTAAAAGCACTGCTTGCCGCACCTTATTTATATCCTCTTATACATGTGACATACGAATATCTTATTTCCGATAACGGAGCATTGACTCTTACCGCCGATATGAAAGTTTCAAATATCAAAAAAAGCGGTGAACTGCCCTATTTCCCTAAAGCAGGTCTGCAGCTCATAATGCCTGAGGGCTTTGAAAAGGTTACCTGGTACGGAAAAGGAGAGCACGACAATTACCCCGACAAAGAAAACAGCGCATTGGTCGGTCTGTATACAAAATCTGTTGATGACCTTTTTGAAAATCACATTAACCCCCAGGAAAACGGAAACAGAGGGGGAATAAGATTTTTAAAAATTTACGATAAGAACGGATTCGGGCTTGAGTTTGCATCGGAGAATAATTTCAATTTTTCGGCAAGGCACTACACCGATGAAAATATGGCACAGGCACGCCATACATATGAGCTTTGCAAGATAAAAGAAACGGTTGTAAATATCGACAATGCGGTATCGGGAATCGGAACCGGAAGCTGCGGCCCCGGGGTATTTGATAAGTATAAAGTTCAACCGGCAGACAGAAAATTTACATTCTGTATTATTCCGATACGAAACGGAGAAAATGACAACAAGTAGAATCACAGTACAATCAGAAAAAATGAAATTCATTTCGGCGCTTAAGCCAACATGAAGCACACCGATTTTTTCGGCAGGCAATTTTATCCCAACAGGTAAAACGGCAGCAAACTGCATATACAAGGGCTCAGTTTACATTTGTAAACTGAACCCTTGTATATATGAAACGGGTAATATCGGTTACAGTTATAGTTTTTATGGGGTCTATCGGTTCTATTGATTTTATTGATTTTATTTGTTCTATTTGTTCTATTGGTTCTATGCGTTCTATACGTTCTATTGGTATTATTATTAATATTATTTATTTCATTGGTATTATTGGTTTCATCAATTTCGGCAGGCAGAGATACTGACTTTTTAATGCTAGGGAAAATAACTCAGAATTATACTATATAAAATCAGGGTTCATTTGCTCCGTTTTTAAAATATCACTCATTGCAAACAATTCGGCTCAACATACTATTTCTGCCTTTAATAATATTGACATAATATTTAAACGGTGGTATAATTTGCTTGTAAAGGTGTAATGTCAAAATAAAACGGAGGGTTTTATACTATGAAAAAAGTATTAGGTATCTTAATGGGAATAGTACTGATTGCAGTCGGCGTAATCTATGCATTGGATGTGTTTAATATTGCGCCGGTAAATATTTCATTGGACGGCTGGTGGACAATATTTATTATTGTACCGGGTCTGACAGGTCTTATAACAAGCAAGGATAAGGTCGGGAATTTAATTGTTTTGGCAATAGGCATTTATTTGCTGCTTGCCGCACGCGGAATCATAGAATACGGAGTTTTCTGGAAATTAATAGTTCCGACAATTATTGTCCTTATCGGAATAAAAATTATTGCTAAATCTTTAAAAGGAGACGGCAGCTCTGCCACTGACAAAGATGAAAAAAGCGCCGAATTTGTAGCTGCATTTAATAAAAAAGAAGTTACATATTCCGAAGAAAACCTAAGCCATGCAAGCATTGGCGCGGTTTTCGGCGGCACAAAGTGCAATCTTTCGGGAGCAACCTTTAAAAAGGACAGCCGTATAGATTTATTTTGTCTGTTCGGCGGAGCGGATATAATTGTTCCTGAGGATGTTGAAATTAAAATCAATGCATTCAGCCTGTTCGGCGGCATCTCCGATAAACGTGCTGTCAAAAGCCGCAGCAATCCGACGGCAGAGCTGACAGTGAACGGTTTTTGCATGTTCGGCGGAGCAGATATAAGATAAGCATTACGGAAATACAAAGAATTACGGTGTCAGGGTATGATAATATGAAAGCAAATCCGTATTTGTGAGCGAAAATGTTTGCAGCAACATTATTTAAATCCCGGCATTTATGATTTTATTTCATCATTGAACAGACAAAAAAGGAGTTTCAACAGAAAATGATATCAATTTATCTTCAGGGGCTGTCCCTGGGGCTTGCTTATGTGGCGCCAATCGGTATGCAAAACCTGTTTGTCATTAACAACGCAATGAATCGGAATTTGGGACGTACAATCGCAACCGCTTTGATTGTTATCTTTTGGGATATTACTCTCGGGCTTGCCTGCTTCCTAGGTGCCGGTGCTCTGATGGAAGCATTGCCGTGGCTAAAAAAAATAATTCTCGGAACAGGCGGACTGCTGGTTATTTACATAGGCGCCGAACTTGTCCGTTCTAAAACGGATTTAAACAGCGAAAAGGATACAAATCAACCGCTTTGGAAGATTGCGTGCACTGCTTTTATCGTGACATGGCTGAATCCCCAGGCGTTGATTGACGGAACATTGATGCTGGGTGCTTTCCGCGCTTCCTTACCGGCAGGCGGCAATCCGTATTTTATTACCGGTTTTGCTTCAGCCAGTCTCCTTTGGTTTAGCTGCCTGGCAATTGCAGTTCATATTCTCGGCTGCAAAATCAACAGTCTTGTCCTTACATGGCTGAATCGCATATGCGGCACTGTGATTATTCTCTACGGAATCAGGCTGCTATATAATTTAATACAAATGTTTTGGGTGTAAATTACACCGTCTCTTTTCGGGGGAATGTAAAAAAATGCTGAACTTTTTTTACATTCCCTTCGGTTTTATTCACCGTAAAACTCAGGTATAAAGCTTTCGCTTACGGTTCCTCCCTCCTGAATGAATGCATTTTCAACGCCTATTTTCTCTGCATAACCGACAAGGCTTTCATAATATTCTTTCCCGATCTGTCTGTCAAGCTCCGGAAACTTTTTAACTTGCTTAAGCGGAGTATACTGATTCATTATACTAATCCATATTTTATTTCCGTAAGTATTATAAAGATAGTCAATAATCTTTTTCGAATCAAACAAAAGTCCCGGCAGCATAAGATGTCTTACAATAACTCCCTTTTGCATAATTCCGTCATTGTCAAACTGTGCCGGTCCGACTCTTTTCACCATCTCCGCAATTGCAGCCTTGGCAGTTTCGCAATAATTCCGGGCAGAAGAATATTTTATCGCATATTTGTTATTGTAATACTTAAAATCCGGCAGATATATATCCGCAAAATCTTCCGGAATCCCGGACATATCTTCATAACCGCCGCAATTGTACACAATCGGAATATTAAGCCCGTTTTTCTTTGCAATGCCGAGTGCCGCCGCAATTTGCGGAACAAAATGCGTCCCCGTGACAAGATTTATATTATGTGCTCCCTGTCCCTGCAAATCTATAAAAATATCCGCAAGCTCGTCCTCGGTCACATACTTCCCTTTTCGGCATGTGCTTATTTCATAGTTCTGACAGAAAACACATCTTAAATTGCACCCTGAAAAAAACACCGCTCCCGAACCGTTTTTACCGGAAATGCACGGCTCCTCCCAAAAATGCAGCGCGGCTCTTGCAATTTTTATTCTGTTGTCCATGCCGCAAAATCCGACCTCGCCTCGGCTGCGGTCAACACTGCATCGTCTCGGACATAGTGTGCATGGCATGTTGAATCACCTTTTTTACATGAGTTTTCGTTCATTTTATCATACCGGTTTTGGTTTGTCAATAAGTACGGCGGTAAGAGAGTTAAAAGTTGGTTAAAATGTCATATTGACAAACAGGTGCAGGATATGGTATAGTAAATATATAAACTGACATGGGAGGAAATAAAATGCTGATACATATACGTTTTTTTCTCGCAGTTTTTTTATCTTTCCAAAGGGGAAAGAATATTTTTGTATAGGTGTAAAATAAAGAACAGAATTTTTCTGTTCTTTTTATTTTTAAGAAAGGACTGATTCACTATGCCAAGAGCGGCAATCGTCATGGGCAGCGACTCCGACTTTGAAAAACTCAAAGGCTGCATCGGAGTATTGAAAAAATTCAACATTGAAACCGAGGTAAGGGTCATTTCGGCACACAGAACTCCGTCGGAAGCGGAAAACTTTGCAAAAAATGCCGAGGAAAACGGAATTGAAGTAATTATCGCAGCAGCAGGAAAAGCAGCACACTTAGGCGGAGTGCTGGCAGCATTTACAACGCTTCCGGTTATAGGTGTGCCTATTAAATCATCTACAATGGACGGACTGGATTCTCTTCTTTCCATGGTTCAGATGCCGAAAGGCATACCTGTTGCAACGGTTGCCATTGACGGCGGCGACAATGCGGCAATACTTGCAGTACAGATGCTTTCATTAAAGTATGGCTATTTAAAGGACAAGCTTAAAGAATTTAAGTATCAAATGGCAGAAGAAGTAAAAGAAAAAGACAGAAAAATGCAAAAAACGGTTGAAAGCTTATAGGAGGAGCAAAAATGGCAGAAGCATATAAAAAAGCGGGAGTGGACGTAGAAGCCGGCTACGAATCCGTAAGACTCATAAAAAATGATGTTAAAAAGACTTTTATAGAAGGTGTTCTCGGCGGCATAGGCGGTTTCGGAGGACTTTTTGAAATTCCGAAAGGATATGAAAATCCCGTGCTTGTATCGGGCACGGACGGGGTCGGCACAAAGCTGAGAATCGCATTTTTGACCGACAAGCATGACACTATAGGTCAGGACTGCGTTGCCATGTGTGTAAACGACGTTGCCTGTTCGGGCGCAAAGCCGCTGTTCTTTTTAGACTACCTTGCAGTCGGCAAAAATTATCCCGAAAAGGTCAGCCAAATAGTAAAAGGCGTTGCGGACGGCTGTATAAAGGCAGGCTGCGCATTAGTCGGCGGCGAAACCGCCGAAATGCCCGGATTTTATCCTGTTGACGAATATGACCTCGCCGGTTTTTCTGTCGGTATAGTGGAAAAATCCAAAATAACCGATGGAAAAAATGCCAAAAGCGGTGACGCACTTATCGGAATAGCGTCCTCCGGTATACACTCAAACGGATACTCACTTGTAAGGAAAATATTTGACTTAAATTCCGATGCTGCGGCAGAAAATCTTGCGGTTTACTCAAACGAGCTCGGAAAAACAATTGGCGAAGAACTCTTAACACCGACAAAAATCTATGTAAAACCTCTTCTCAAGCTGATTGACGAAATAGGAATACATACAGTTTCGCATATAACCGGCGGCGGATTTATCGAAAATGTGCCGAGAATGCTTCCCGAATCGCTCAACGCAGTAATAAGAAAGGGCAGCTGGGACATTCTGCCGATATTTGATATGATGCAAAAAAAGGCAGAGCTTTCAGAAAAAGATATGTACAATACATTTAATATGGGTATAGGAATGATTGCCGCAGTTGACGCATGCCATGCAGAACAGGCAGTAAAATGTCTTGAGGCAGCAGGCGAAAAAGCCTACATAATCGGCGAACTGACAGACGGCAGCGGCAGCATTGACATAGTCTGAAAAGGAGTACGCAAATGAAAAGAATAGCTGTTTTGGTCTCGGGCGGCGGAACAAATCTGCAGGCGCTTATAGATGCCGAGAAAAGAGGAATCATAAAAAGCGGCAAAATTGTTTCCGTAGTATCGGATAAAGCCGATGCATACGCTCTTAAGCGTGCCGAAATTAACGGTATTGAAACAAAAGTGATTTTAAAAAAGGACTATTCCGGCAGAGAGGCATTTTCAAAGGCATTGTCGGACTATATGACCGAAAAAAAAATCGATTTGGTAATCCTTGCAGGATTTTTATCCATTCTGTCCGGCGAATTTTTATCGGTTTTTAAAGACAGAATAATAAATGTCCACCCCTCGCTGATTCCCTCCTTTTGCGGAGACGGATTTTACGGACTTAAGGTTCACCGCGCAGCACTTGACTACGGTGTAAAGGTTACGGGCGCAACGGTACATTTTGTGAACGAGATCACCGACGGGGGCAAAATAATTCTGCAAAAAGCCGTCTGTGTAAAAGACGGAGACACACCCCAAATACTTCAAAAAAGAGTCATGGAAGAGGCTGAATGGAAAATACTTCCCGAAGCGGCAGAGTTATTCTGCGCAGGAAAGCTGAAATAAGAAAGGACGTTCAGATTATGGAAAAGCTTTGTATAAAAAAAGAATTGTCGGAAAATTCATATCCCGGCAGAGGAATAATAATAGGCAAGTCTGAGGACGGAAAAAATGCGGCAATAGCATATTTTATAATGGGCAGAAGCTCAAACAGCCGCAACCGCATATTTGTTTCCGACGGAGACGGCATAAAAACACAGGCATTTGATGAGTCAAAACTTGAAGACCCGTCACTTATTATATATTCACCGGTAAGAGTTTTGGGCAACAAAACAATTGTCACAAACGGTGACCAGACCGACACAATCTATGAGCTTATGAATCAGCAGCTGACATTTGAGCAGGCACTGCGCACAAGAGAATTTGAACCGGACGCACCCAATTATACACCTAGAATTTCGGGAATTGTAAAGACAGGCAAAAACGATTTTAATTACGCATTGTCTATTTTAAAAAGCGCTGACGGCAATCCCGAAAGCTGCCTGCGGTTTACATTCTCGTACAAATCACCGGTTAAGGGAGAGGGACATTTCATTCACACATATATGAATGACGGAAATCCGCTCCCGAGTTTTGAGGGTGAACCGAAGCGTGTCGGAATAAAGGGCAATATAGATGAATTTACAAATAATATCTGGACTTCACTAAACGAAGAAAATAAGGTATCGCTGTTTGTAAGATTTATTAATCTTGAAACAGGTGAAACCGAAACCAGAATAGTGAACAAAAACAAATAGAAAGGGCTGATAAAAATGCAGGAAATGCAATTAAAATACGGCTGTAACCCGAATCAAAAACCGTCAAGAATATTTATGAAATCAGGGGAACTGCCCATAGAAGTGCTGAACGGAAAACCCGGATATATTAATCTGCTTGACGCCTTTAACGGCTGGCAGCTTGTTAAGGAATTAAAAAAGGCAACCGGTTTGCCGGCTGCAACCTCATTTAAACATGTTTCCCCGGCAGGCGCTGCCGTCGGAGTTCCTATGTCGGATACTCTTAAGAAAATATATTTTGTTGATGACCTTGGCGAGCTTTCGCCGCTTGCCTGTGCATATGCACGCGCAAGAGGGGCGGACAGAATGTCGTCATACGGAGATTTTATTGCCCTTTCCGACTGCTGCGATGTACCGACCGCAAAAATGATTCAGCGAGAGGTGTCGGACGGAATTATTGCACCGGATTACACACCCGAAGCTCTGGAGATTTTAAAATCCAAGAGAAAAGGTACTTACAATATAATCAAAATTGACGAAAACTACACTCCCGCTCCCACGGAAACCAAGGATGTATTCGGCATTACCTTTGAACAGGGCAGAAACGAGCTTAACATAAATGAAGAATTACTTGAAAATGTTGTCACAAAAAACAAGGATCTGACCGCAGAGGAAAAAAGAAATCTGATAATTTCACTCATTACTCTTAAATATACCCAGTCCAACAGTGTTTGCTATGTTAAAGACGGACAGGCAATCGGTATAGGTGCCGGTCAGCAGTCGAGAATCCACTGTACCCGTCTTGCCGGCAACAAAGCCGACATTTGGTGGCTGAGACAGTCTCCGAAAGTTTTGGGGCTTGAGTTTGTTGACAATATCCGCAGAGCAGACCGTGATAATGCAATCGATGTCTACATATCGGATGAATATATGGATGTACTTGCCGACGGAGCATGGCAGAAAATATTTAAAGTCAAACCGGAACCGTTCACAAAAGAGGAACAAAAAGCATGGCTTTTGAAAAATACAGATGTTGCGCTCGGATCGGACGCATTTTTCCCGTTCGGTGACAATGTGGAAAGAGCAAAGAAAAGCGGTGTTTCCTGCATTGCGCAGCCGGGCGGCTCGATAAGGGACGACAACGTAATAGATACATGCGACAAGTACGGTATCAAGATGGCATTTACCGGAATAAGATTATTCCATCATTAATGATTCGGAGGAATACAGCTATGAAAATATTGGTAGTTGGCGGCGGCGGCAGAGAGCATACAATCGTATGGAAAATCGCACAATCGCCCAAAGTTGATAAAATATACTGTGCACCCGGCAACGGAGGTATTTCCGAGCTTGCCGAGTGCGTTGATATAAACGCTTGCGACATAGACAAAATGGTTGAATTTGCAAAAGAAAAAAATATTGATTTGGTAATGGTTGCGCCCGATGACCCCCTTGTACTGGGAATGGTTGACGCAATGGAAAATGCCGGAATCCGTGCTTTCGGTCCCAAAAAAAATGCCGCAATTATTGAGGGCAGTAAAGTTTTTTCAAAAAATCTTATGAAAAAATACAACATTCCCACCGCGTCATATGAGGTCTTTGACAATAGCCGTGACGCTTTGGAATACTTGAAAAAGGGCAGTTTTCCGACCGTTATCAAGGCAGAAGGACTTGCACTCGGCAAAGGCGTTATAATCGCAAAAAACATGGATGAAGCTACAGATGCCGTTGTTGAAATTATGGAAAACAAAAAATTCGGAGAAAGCGGCAGCAGAATAGTAATTGAAGAATTTCTGACCGGTCCCGAGGTTTCTGTCCTTGCCTTTACCGACGGAAAGACGGTAGTTCCGATGGTTTCGGCTCAGGACCATAAACGGGCATATGACAACGATGAAGGTCCGAACACCGGCGGCATGGGGACTTTTTCTCCGAGCAGGCTTTATACAAAAGCTATGGAGGAAGAATGTATGAATAACATTTTTCTGCCGACAATAAAAGCAATGACCGCCGAGGGCCGCACATTTAAAGGAGTTTTGTATTTTGGTCTTATGATGACCGAAAACGGAGTAAAGGTTATAGAATACAACGCCCGTTTCGGCGACCCGGAAACACAGGTTGTTCTGCCGAGACTGAAAACCGATTTGGTTGATATTATGGAAGCGGTAATCGATGAAAAGCTGTCGGACATAAATATTGAATGGGCAGACAATGCAGCCGTATGCGTGGTTCTTGCCTCGGGAGGCTATCCTGTCAAATACAAATCGGGGTATGAAATCTCAGGACTTGACCAAATTAAGGATGCATATGTTTTCTCAGCCGGAACAAAGGCTGACGGCGGCAAATTATATACTGCCGGCGGCAGGGTTTTGGGTGTGACCGCAGTTGCGGGCAATTTGGATGCAGCGATTGAAAAAGCGTATGAAAATGTCGGAAAAATATCCTTTACCGATATGCACTACCGCAAGGATATAGGTATCAAGAAATATTAGAAAGAAGCGATTTTGATGGATTTTACCGAAAAGACAATTTCCTCCAAAGAAATATTTGACGGAAAAATTGTAAAGCTGAAGGTCGATACCGTAACGCTCCCGAACGGAAAAACAGCCACACGAGAGCTTATCGACCATCCGGGCGGCGTAGGAATAGTCGCTGTTGATGAAAACAACAGAGTTTATGTTGTTAAGCAATACAGAAAACCGTTTGACAAAGTCATAACCGAAATCCCGGCAGGAAAACTTGAATACGGCGAAGAGCCGCTTCCTGCGGCAATAAGAGAGCTTGAAGAGGAAACCGGCTGCAGGGCCGAAAAAATAATTCCGATGGGAAGCTTTTATTCCTCCCCCGGATTTTGTAATGAAAAAATTTATCTATATCTTGCAACCGGACTTACAAATGTCGGGCAGCATCTTGACGAAGATGAATTTTTAAATGCCGAAAAGCGTGATTTGGACGAGCTTATCGCTGAGCTTTCAGAAAATAAAGATGCTGACGGCAAGACCGCAATAGCGCTTCTTTTGGCAAAGCAATACCTGTCCCGAGCATAGCCGGCTGGAATTATTTTGTTTTTTCCTTCTTGGCATTTAACAAAAATTATGATATGCATTCCCGTTTTTTTGCGGAGTGCATATTTTTTGTTCCGGCAATTATATAACTTCAAACTGCGTCCATTTTTGTGACCCGTATCTCCAAATAACAATTGCACCGCGGAACATTCCGACTGCATTCAGCCACATTCAGCCGTTATCTGCAGTCTTGCGCATATTCTCTGTTTTATTTTTTTGTATATTCAAATCGTCTGCGATAGATACTAAGAAAAAAATGTATCAAAAGGAGCAGACAATATGAGTATAAGAACCGACCTTGCACTGGAGGCTCACGAGGTATGCAGAGAAGAAGCAAAAAAAGAAGCCGAGATTGACGGAGTAAAGGCAGATGTTCATAAAGACGGAAGCATTACCGTCACAGCAATAGAAATTACAAACGAAAACGGGGCAAAGGCTCTCGGCAAGCCGATAGGAAGCTATATAACCATCGAATCGCCGAATTTAAAATACAGTGTTGAAGAGTATGAAAACACATGTAAAAAAATTGCCGATGTCCTCGGCAAAATGATAGGCAGCACCGGTGACAGACCAATCCTCATTGCAGGCTTGGGAAATACAGAGATAACTCCCGATGCACTCGGCCCTGCCGTCATGTCCAAGCTTATAATTACAAGGCATATGAAAACGCATATGGGTGAATATTTCGGGAGCGATTTTTCAAACGTCTGCGCAGTTGCGCCCGGAGTTCTCGGAACAACCGGCATTGAAACCGCCTCTGTAATAAAAGGTGTGGCGGACGAGGTTGAACCGTCAGTTATTATCGCGGTTGACGCACTTGCCGCAAGAAGCATAGACAGAATAAGCACTACCGTACAGATATCCGATACCGGAATACGTCCGGGTGCCGGAGTCGGAAACAGACGCGATATTCTTGACAAAGACACCCTCGGGGTAAAGGTAATTTCGGTAGGCGTCCCGACAGTTGTTGACGCGGCAACCATAGCCATAGACAGCCTTGATGCAGCTCTTGAGGAGCTTGACAACACAACCCTGTCCGATAATGACAAGGAATACATTATAAATCATGCTCTTTCAAAAAATATTTCACGTCTTGTTGTTACGCCGAAAGATATCGACCTGGTAATAGAGAGAGCCGCAAAAACAGTTGCCAACGGAATAAATCTTGCCGTCCATAAAAATTTATCATTTGAAGATATTGAAAGTTTTGTCGGGTAGTTGACAAATTATGAAAACAGAGTTAAAATATATATAAAATCTGTAATTGAAAGGAACTTATCGGATGAATAAAAGCTATGCAATAAACGATAATATCACACTGCACTATATTCCGATGGAAAAGCTTAAAACAACCGCCGTTGGAGTATATATACACCGAAAAATCACACATGAAGAAGTGTCTTTGAATGCACTTTTGCCATATGTATTAAAAAGCGGCTGCTCGCTTTGCCGCAGCACGACCGAAATTGCGCATTATCTTGAAAATTTATACGGTGCTGATTTAGGTGCCGGAATACTCAAAAAAGGTGAGGATCAGATTATATATTTTGATGCCGAGACTATCTCTGACAAATATGCCGCAAACGGCGAAGAACTGTTGAAAGGACTTTTAAAGCTGCTTATTTCCATAATTTTTGAACCGCTTTGTGATGGAAACGGATTCAAAAAGGAATTTGTCGAGCTGGAAAAGAAAAATGCCATTGACCGAATCGAAGGTGTAATCAACGACAAACGCACCTATGCCCAGCTCCGCTGCATTGAGGAAATGTGCAAAGGCGAGCCGTTCGGAATATACAAGCTCGGGAAAATTGAGGACATAGAAAAAATCACTCCCGAATCGCTTTATACACACTACAAAAAAATAATAACCTCATCCGCTATAGATATTTTCGTGTGCGGTGATGCCGATATAAAGCAAATCAGTGATGAGCTGAAAAAAATAAATCTTCATTTTGAAAAGGCAAAAATTCCCGAAAACTCTCTGCATCAGTCAAACGGAGAAATAAAGAGAATAACGGATAAAATGGAAATTACACAAGGCAAGCTCTGTATGGGATTTAAAACCAATACTCCGGGCACGGGCAAGGAATGTGCCGCACTGACGGTTGCCAACAGCATTTTCGGCTCGGGTGCTCACTCAAAGCTTTTTAATAATGTGAGAGAAAAACTCAGCCTTTGCTATTACGCATCATCGGGGCTTGATATCTTTAAAGGGCTGCTGCTTGTAAATGCAGGAATAGAATTTAAAAATTTCCAAAAAGCATACGACGAAATACTCGTTCAGCTTGAGGCAGTTAAAAACGGTGATATATCCGATTTTGAATTTGAATCATCAATAAGCGCACTTGAAAACAGCTACCGTTCGGCTTATGATGACCCGAGATTTATGCAAAATATTCAAATAGGCGAAATCATTCTCGGCACCAATTATTCGGTTGATGATCATATAAAAATGATTAAATCCGTCACACGCGAAGATGTTATTGCCGCCATGAAAAAGGTTGAGCTTGATACGGTTTATTTTTTGACAGGAAAGGAGGATAACCGATGAAACTTTTAAAACGTGAAAATAAACGTACCGGAGAGATTCTCTATTCGGGAAAACACCCCTCCGGACTAAGCATTTATATTATGCCGAAAAAGGGATACAGCCAGAATTATGCTATTTTCGGTACAAAGTACGGCTCTGTCAATTCTGAATTTATTGTTCCCGGCGAGAGCACCGTAACCAAGGTTCCGGACGGCATAGCTCACTATCTGGAGCACAAAATGTTTGATATGCCCGACGGCTCTAATGTATTTGATAAATTTGCAAAGTACGGCGGAAACGCAAACGCGTTCACAAGCTTTAATATGACCGCATATCTGTTCTCGGCTACAGACCATGTTTATGAAAATCTGGCAGTTCTTTTGGATTATGTTCAGCGTCCGCATTTTACGCCCGAGAGCGTTGAAAAAGAACAAGGTATAATCGGCCAGGAAATAAGAATGTATGACGACAGTGCCTCCTGGCGAGTGTTTTTCAATCTTCTCGGCTGCCTTTATCATAATAACCCCGTAAAGCTTGATATTGCCGGTACAGTCGAATCAATTTCGAAAATAACAAGCGACTATCTTTACAAATGCTATAACACATTCTACAACCTTTCCAATATGACCCTTTTTGTGACAGGTGATTTGGACGTTGAGAAAACCGTTTCCGTAATAGAAGAAAATATCCTGAAGGACGAGCCGTTCTCAGAGGAAATAAAAAGAATATATCCGGAAGAGCCGAAAACAGTTTATAAGAAAAGTTCTGTCCAAAGTTTAAGCGTTGCCAAGCCGATTTTTATGATCGGTTACAAGGATACGGACGTAGGATATTCCGGCGAAAAGCTTTTGAAGAAAATAATCGAAATGAATATACTGACATCAATTCTGTTCGGAAAAGGATCGGATATATTTAAAAGGCTTTATGACGAAGGGCTTGTTAACCAAAGCTTCGGAGCAGAATACAATCCTCAGATTGACTATGGCTTCACAGCCGTTGAAGGCGAGTCGGAAAATCCGCAAAAGGTTTATGAAATTATCCGCAGTATGCTGTCCGAGGCTGAAATTAAAGAGGAAGATTTCAACAGAATGAAAAAAGTAATCTGGGGCGATTATGTACGCTCATTCAACGATGTGGAGGAATTTGCCCATACATTTTTAAGTATGAATTTTGTTGACATCGATTATTTTGACTATTATAAAACTTACAATGAAGTAACCTTTGAAGATATCAGAAAAAGATTCAAAGAGCAATTCAGAGATGATTTATCGGCAATATCAATTGTCGAACCGATTAAATAAAAATTTTCGGGAATGTAAATAGGGCGGTGTGCTTTTCAGCCGCAACCCGATAAGGAAGTATAGATTTTGAACTGCCTTATTGGGTGACGGCTTTATACACCGCCCGTTTTTTTATCTTCCGATAATCATACAAATGAAAAATGCGATAATGTCCGCTACAACAATCATAGCGCCCACCGGAGCGGACAAAAGCAATGAAATCACTATTCCGAGTGCTGTACATACTACCGCAAAAAGTCCCGAAAAAATCATTACCGCTCTAAAGCTCTTATATAGCCGCATTGCCGAAAGCGCAGGAAAAATTATAAGAGCCGATGTCAAAAGTGAACCTGCGATACGCATTGCCAAAACAATTACAACCGCTGTCACAACAGCAATAAATGTGTTGTAAAAGCCTACATTAATCCCCGTTGCCGCAGCAAAGGCTTCATCAAAGGTCACTGCAAAAATCTTATTGCAAAGAATTATAAAAACTGCCATGACCAAAGCCGACAAACCTGTGCAAAACCACACATCCGCTGCCGAAAGCGTGAGAATAGATGTTGAGCCGAACAGACTGCTGCAAACGTCTCCGGTGACATTTGCCGAGCTTGAAAAAAGATTTATCACCAAATATCCGACCGCCAGCGCACCGACAGACACAGTAGCGATAGCTGCGTCACCTTTAATTTTTTTGTCTGCCCGAAGCAAAAATACCGCAGCGATAACGGTTATAGGCATAACAACCGTCATATCCGCCGCCAGATTCAGCACTCCGGCAATTGACATTGCCCCGAATGCAACATGTGAAAGCCCGTCCCCTATAAAGGAATACCTTTTCAAAACCAGCGTCACGCCCAAAAGCGATGAGCAGAGCGCTATCAATATGCCTGCGGCAAATGCATATCTGACAAAAGGATATGCCATATACTCCGCAAGCTTTAAAACCAATTCAGTCATAACATTTACGCTCCTTTTTTAAAGCAGAAAACGCTGAGCCGTTTCACTCTTCATATATTCGTTTACCGTTCCGAAGAATGTCTCGTCATGCCCGACATGTAGAATATGAGACGCATATCTCATTGCCGCACGTACATCATGCGATACCATAATTACGGTAATTTTTGACTGCTTATTTATTTCCGAAATAATTTCATACATATTTGCGGTCACTCTGGGGTCAAGTCCCGTCACAGGTTCGTCCAGTACGATGAGCTTTTCGGCTGCGCAGAGTGCTCTTGCCAAAAATACCCTTTGCTGCTGACCGCCGGACAATTCTCTGTAGCAGCGGTTTGCCAGTTCCGTAATTTCAAGTCTTTCCATTTCGGCTACGGCTTTCTTTTTTTCTTCCTTTGTGCAAAACGGAAAAAACTTATGCCGTCCCATAAACCCAGACTGCACAACCTCCTGCACCGATGCCGGGAAATCCTTTTGTATTTCCGACTGCTGCGGCAGGTAACCTATCTGATTCTGCTTTATGCCGAGCTTTATTTTTCCGCTCAGGGGTTTGTTTAAGCCGAGTATAGACTTTATGAGCGTACTTTTGCCGGAACCGTTGTCTCCGACAATGCAGATATAATTGCCCTCCTCAGCGGAAAAATTAATATCTTTTGCAACCGTTCTGCCCTCGTATCCTATTGATAAATCTTCACATATAATCTGTGCCATAAATGATTCTCCTTACTCTCCCAATGCTTTTTTAAGCGCCGCAAGATTATCCTTCATAACAGAGAGATAAGTCACTCCGCCGTCAATATCTTCCCTTTTAACCGATTGCATGGAATTAAGCGATATAATCGGCTTTTCCTTATCGCTTGTATTTGATATTACAGTTTTTGCAAGCTTTTCGTTTCCGTTGTCGGTAACTATAACCGCCGGAACGGATTCCGCCTTTTCAGATAAAAGCTTTACAGTCTCAAAGCTTGCTTCGGTCTCGGCAGAGCAGCCCGGGAATGCTGCAAAGTGTTCTATATTATATTCATCAAAAAGATATCGGAACGGGAATCTGTCCGCGACCACAACAGTCTTATAAACCGCGCTTTCTGCCGCACGCTCATATTCCGCGTCCAGCTTGTCAAGCTCCGCATCATAATTTTCTTCATTGGCTTTATACAGCGCTTCATTTTCGGGATCAAGCGAAATAAGAGCCTCTGTTATTTTTTCGCATATTTTTTCGGCATTGCTCAAAGAAAGCCATGTATGCTCGTCCGTTTCCTTTTCTTCATTGTCATACAAAGCGTCACTGCCGACAATATCCAGCATATCTACCGATTTATTGATTCCCTTTGTATAATCCTTTATCCATTTATCCGATTCGCCCCCGGTATAAATAATCAAATTGCTTGTATTGATTTTTATTATATCGTCCGCGGACGGCTGATAACTGTGAATATCCACTCCTTTTTCGGTAAGAAGCGTAAGCTCGTATTTGTCCTCCGTGCCGCTTATTAATTCTCTCACCCAGTCATACTGCGGAAAGACCGTACATACAATGCTTATTTTTCCGTCAGCATTTTTCGGCTGCGCACAACCTGACAAAATCAGCATAACCGCCGTTATCAGCACCGTTATTTTCTTCATATTCAAAACCTCTTTATTGTGTAATTTTAGCTCCCTGATAAGTGTCCCGCCTTACCATTTCCTTGTCAATTTCATTCATGACCACAAATTTTTTAAGACTCCATAAAGGACCGACAAGGCTGTCCCTGCCACCGTCTCCCGTAACTCTTTGAATAACGGTCTCCTCCGGCAAAAGCTCAAGCTGCCTTATAACAATGTCAACATATTCGTCTCTTTCCAAAAGCCGCAGCCTGCCGTCGGCAAGCATTTTTTCTATAGGAGTGTTTCTGAGTACGTGCAAAAGATGAATTTTAACACAGTGCGGACGTAAAAGTCCCACCTGCCTTGCAGTCTCGCACATCATTCCGGCATCCTCACCCGGCAATCCGTCTATTATATGCACACACACCGGGATATTCCTCTCTGCAAGCCGCTTATACCCTTTCAAAAAATCCTCGTAGGTATGACATCTGTTAATAATTTTCCCCGTCTTGTCAAACACAGTCTGCAAGCCAAGCTCAACAATCAGATACGTCCTTTTGTTAATTTCCTCAAGATAGTCCAGGACATCATCCGCAATACAGTCTGCACGCGTTGCAATGCTTAGTCCGACAACATTTTCCATGCTGAGTATAGGCTCAAATTTTGATTTTAAAACAGAGAGAGGGGCATAGGTATTGGTATGTGCCTGAAAATACCCGATATACTTTGCCGCCTTCCACTTTCCGGATATGACTGCCTTAACCTCCTCAAACTGCCTTGTAATATCCTCAGCCGGATTTCCTGCAAAGTCGCCGCTCCCCGAATCGGAGCAGTATATACAGCCGCCCGTACCTTTGCTTCCGTCAATATTCGGACAGGTAAAGCCTGCATTTAAGGACACTTTAAACACCTTTTCACCGAATTTTCGGCGGAGGTGATAATTCCATGTGTGGTATCTTTTATTATCCAGCGAATATTTAAAATTGTTAATCATTTTGAACAAGCCTTTCCGCACATTCTATTCCGTCAACAGCTGCCGACATAATTCCGCCGGCATAGCCTGCTCCCTCTCCGCACGGATAAATGCCGCGTATGTTCGACTGATAGGAACCGTCTCTTAAAATGCGCACCGGGGACGAGCTGCGCGTTTCCGGTGCGGTAAGAACCGCGTCATACATGGCAAAGCCATGTATTTTTTTATCAAATATTTTTATTGCCTGTCTCATGGAATCGCATACAAAATCCGGCAGACAGGAACTTATATCCCCCCATTTTACGCCCGGCAAATATGTCGGTTCAACCGTTCCTGCACATACTGACGCTTTCTCGGCAAGAAAATCACCGACAAGCTGCGATGGTGCAAAATAGTTTTTACCGCCGTATATATATGCCGCCCGTTCGGTCCTTTCCTGAAATTCAATGCCGGAGAGAGGATCTGTTCCGAAATCCTGCGGATTAATGCCGACCAGGAGTGCAGAGTTTGCATTTTTTCCGTCTCTTTTACGATAACTCATACCGTTGGTTACCACTCCGCCGGTTTCGGACGCTGCCGCTGTCACCTCACCGCCGGGGCACATGCAGAATGTGTATACTCCGCGCCCGTTCGGAAGATGTGCCGACAGCTTATAATCGGCAGCACCTAAAAATTTTGCAAATTCGCCGTATTGGCTTTCATTTATAATTTTCTGCGGATGTTCGATTCTTGCACCAATTGAAAACGGCTTTGCTATCATATTAACTCCGCTTTTGTAAAGGCTGCGGACGGTATCGCGTGCACTATGACCTGCCGCTATAATTACCCGTCCTGCACTTTGCTCGCCGTGCGGCGTTAAAATGCCCGAAACCTCACCGTTTTTTACTATAATTCCCGACACGCAGCAATTAAAATATATTTCTCCGCCGCATTTTTCAATATATCGGCGCATATTGACTATAACCGTTCTCAAAATATCTGTGCCTATATGCGGCTTGGCGGCATATAAAATATCTTCCGGCGCACCGAATTTAACAAAATATTCCAAAACAGTTCTGCATCTGATATTTTTTATTCCGGTTGTCAGTTTGCCGTCCGAAAAAGTGCCTGCACCGCCCTCCCCGAACTGGATATTGGAATTCGGGTTCAGTATACCGAGCTTTTTGAAAGCTTCAATGCTCTTTATTCTGTTCTCAACCGATTCGCCGCGTTCAAATATGATAGGTTTGTGACCGTTTTCCGCAAGCATGAGTGCTGCAAAAAGCCCTGCCGGTCCGCTGCCGATAATAACAGGTCTGTCATCTTTTTTAGCACCTGCAGGAAAATGATAATGTTCATCTTTTACCGGCACGACATTTTTCATGTTGATATATTTGTCCTCATCAGCCGATTCAATATCAATGCTGCAAAGATAATGCACATCATTTTTATGACGTGCATCAACCGATTTTTTTCGGAAATGCCATTTTTTTATATTTTTTATTCCTGTCTTTTTAATAATCAGCTCATCCGTTATTTCATCTGTAAGCTCTATACGCACATTGCTTATTCTTATCAAGACATTCCCATTCCTTTCAAACATTCATGCCGGCAATATATCCGCTTGACCATGCCCATTGCAGATTATATCCGCCGCAATCGCCGTCTATATCCAATATTTCTCCGGCAAAATACAGACCCTTTACTTTTTTGGACTCAAGCGTTGTAGGATTAACCTCCGCGGTATCCACTCCGCCTGCCGTAACCTGGGCATTATTCCACGGCATAGTGCCCTCTGCCGCAAAGCTCCATGCTTTTATTTTTTCGGCAATTATGTCAATCTCTTTTCCTGAAAGACCCGTACTCATTCTTGAAAGCGGCGCGATACCGCAGGCTTTTAAAAGCACCTGTCCCAGTTTTTTGGGAAGCATTCCTATAAGATAATTTTCCAAAGGCTTTTGCGGATTGCTGCGTTTTTTCAGCATTGCAGCAACTTCTTCCTTTGAAAATTCCGGCATCAAATCAAGTCTTATTTCTCCGCCGTTTCCTTCCGATACAAGCCTTGAAAGATTAAAAATCGGAGGTCCGGAAAGTCCGTAATCGGTAAATAATATTTCGCCGTCTGATACTTTCTTCCTTTTGCCGTCCTTGTAAAACGCAGCCGAACCGTTTATTTTAAGTCCCTGCAGCGCTTTTGTATATCTATTATCGGTCTTTATCTGAACAAGAGACGGGAACAGTCTTGTAATTCTGTGACCCAGGCTTTTTGCAAGCTCATAACCGCTGCCGTTCGATCCCAAAGACGGCGATGCCTTTCCGCCGGCGGCAAGAATAATCTTATCTGCCTTTGTCTCCCTGCCGGAATAAGACGTAATCAAAAATCCGTCGCCCGATTTCTTTATTTTTGATACTTCAAAACCGCAAACCGTATTTACTCCCAGTCGCTGTGCCTCAAATCGCAGCACATCCGAAACGGCAGCCGCCTGATACGAAAACGGAAAAATTTTTCCGTTTTCTTCAATTTTCGGAACAATTCCAAGCCTTTCAAAAAAATCCAGGGTTTCATCCACCCAAAACTTATGCATTACTCCGCTTATGAATTTCGGATTTGCTCCGTGATAATTATTTACATCGGCATTAATATTGCTCATATTGCATCTGCCGTTTCCTGTTGCCAGAATCTTCTTTGCAGCTTTGTCACACCGCTCGTAAATTGTAACCGAAAGACCTCTTTCGGCAGCTGCAATCGCAGCAGTATAGCCTGCCGCGCCACCGCCTATTATCGCAATTTTCATTTGTTCTGCTCCCGTTTTTTCTCCAGATTTTCAATTATTTCGGAAATAATCATTCTTACCACCATCATAACCGGGACGGACAGGAGCATACCTCCGACTCCGAAAAGTCCTCCGCCCAGAGTAACCGCAAATATAATCCACAAAGGACGCACCTCAAGCTTGTTGCCCATAATTTTCGGACCTATGAAATTGCCGTCCACCTGCCCGAGGACAAAAAGCGAAGCCGCAACCCAGACCGCTTTCATTATTCCGCCGCTGAAAATCGTAATAATTACCGTCAGACAGTTTGAAATAATAGCTCCGAAATACGGAATAAGGTTGCAAAAACCGATAAACGTACCGAAAATTATGGAATATTTCACTCCCAAGAGCGAGAGAATTATCGTTGCAAGCACCGCCACCAGGCACGCGTCAAGCACGCAGCTGTATATATAATCGGAAAAAATTTTGTTGGTTCTTGATAAGAATCTTTTAACCGCTTCTTCTTTATTGTCCGGTGTAACAAGCGACAAAAATCTGTTAAAACCTTTGATCAGTCTTTCTTTATCTGTCAGCATATAAACGGAAATAATAAGCGCAATAAACACATTAAACAGTCCTGAGGTAAAGCTGACCGCACCCTTTGCATACTTTCCGAACTCGCCCACATTGAAACTGTTTAAAATATTTTGCAATGCATTTTTTGCAGTGTCTCCGTTTATTTCTATAAATGTAATTCCCACCTTTTCCTGAAAAGCTTCCAGTTCGGCAAGCGCATTTTGCGTAAACGGAATTATATTATTGTAAAAATCGACTATATTGCTGTACAGATTAGGAATAACCGTCCGAATCAATATGGCTATCACCAAAAGAAAAAGTACATAAACGCTTACTATGCTGAGAGTTTTGCTCTTTTCTCTTATAAATCTGAGTCTTGATTTTTCATAAAATGCTTTCAGCTTTTTGCTCGGCAAATTCAGTATGTATGCTATTACCGCTCCGATTATAAACGGAGTCAATGCCGAAAAAATATCGCCGATAAATGCAAGTACATGCTGGAAATTATCAAAAGTTTTATAAACCGCGATAAGAGCCGCGCCGAATACAAATGCGATAATCCATTTCATATATTGCTGATAATTTTTCATATCCTTCATCCTTTAAAGCCGCGAGGCAAGTTTTTTTAAATCCGAAACCGCCGCACCCTTTTTCAGAGTGCGGCAGTTAAAATTTCCCGAAATTGATATTATTTGTCCGTTTCTATAAGAATAAGACTTGCGACAAATGCGCCGTTGGTCATTGTTCCTCTCACGCTTACCACGTCGCCCTCCTTAATATCCTTTAGTGTCTTTGCGTCTCCTGCCGATGTAATAAACTTAGTTGTCGAATCCTTACAGTAGACAGTCTCTTCATATGTTGAATCTCCTGCTTTATAGCTTATTTTAATAAAGCCGTACGAAGAATTTATTGCAATAACCGTTCCCGATTTACTGTATGCAACGCTTGAAGCTGCCAGCGCGGTAATCTTCTTAACCGACTTGCTTTCCAAAAGCAGCGAAACGCGGTCGCCCACTCTGAAATCATAAAGCGAGCCTTCCTTTGAATTGATTATAATGCTCACATCGGATGTAACATCATATGTCATATCCGTATCCTTAACCGTCACGGTTATTTTCGGCGAATTTGATATTTCAATCGATTTTATTGTGCCCTCAACCGTTCTGGATACCGACTCGGCTTTAATTTTTGTTATTACTCCGTACTCAAGCGTGAGTGTTGCGGTATCACCGACATATATCTCTGCCAGTGTAGCATCCATATCATTTTTTATAACCTTAACATCCGAAGCAACCTTATAGGCTTTTCCGTTATATTCTTCCAAAGCATGGCTGATAGTAATTGTACCGTTGTCGATTATCGATACATTCTCTATAGTTGCTCTTGTGATTGTGCTTTCTTTAGGTTCGCCTGCAAGCTCAACTATTTCACCGTCCGAAATAACCGCCGTAACCGAATCGGATTTATTAAAGCTGCGGATTGTTGCGGAATCTCCGTTATAAGTCATTTTTACGTCTTTATTGAGTGCGAAGCTTTTATTTTCTCCATCAACCTTTATGCTGACCGAAACAATTCCGTTTGTGCTTGAAAATCCCTGGTACACACCGGTGATAGTTTCATCCGGAGTGGAATTTAATACGTCCACATAAACAAGCTCGTTATTTACATAGGTAAAGAGAGCATTTACACCCGACGGAATATTCTTTGCCTGAATAAGGTCTCCGTCCATGTAAAATCTCGTATCGCTGCTGTATCCCATCAAGCCCGGTTCTCCGTTTTCATCCGTGAATGAAACGTTTGAGCCGGTAACTCCGTCAAACCTGAGTTCCTCAACCGTCAGACCGATCATATCGACCGTTTTTGAAAGCATTACTGCAATCTGACTTCTCAGCACGCCGGAATTCGGTGAAAATGTGCCGTCGCCCATTCCCGACATTATGTTATTCTTTGTAACGTAATATACATATTGGCTTGACTTTGCCGGAATCTTCTTTGCGTCGCTGTACTCCAAATCAATCATAATCTCCGAAGTAGCTTCCTTTTCCGCACACAAAGCCTTTGTTATTACAACTGCCGCCTCATGTCTCGGCATAGGCTCGTTTCTCAGATCCTCGGCAAGATAAGAATTAAGCTCGCTTTCTTTCAAAGCTCCTCTGTACAAAAGATATTCAATATCTTCATTGCCGAAACTGAGCTTATAGCCCTCGACAACAGACGCGTATTTTTCTTTCGCCGCGTCAAGTGCCTTTTTATTAATATCACTTCTTGAACCCATTGCTCTTGCAAAAAGTGAAAGAGCCTCAAGCCTTGTGATACTGTTATCCGGGCGGTATGTTCCGTCCTCATAGCCGCTTATGAAATTCCTGTCTGCCATATCTTCTATGTAGCCGACAGCCCACTCATACTTTTTATCCGATATATCGGAAAAAGACAGTTTTTCCTCAGCCATTGCCGGAACTGCCTGTACGCACGACAGGGACAGCACCGTTACCGCAGCATATTTCAAAAATCTTCTCATATATTTCATTCCTTTCCTTTGCATTTTTTCACGCAGATACATTTGTATACTTTTATCATAGCATATTTTGTGAAATATCGCAATATTTCTTTTTTATTTGTATTATTTTTGTAACATTCGTTAAAAAATTTTCAACATTTGCTTTTATTCCGGCTGCAATACTTTTGCAAAGTCATATTCAAAATTTTCATCATCATATGGCATAATCGCTTTAAAAAGTGTAAGACCGGCAACCTCTGCCGCGCCGCAGCCGCAAAGTGTATCCGCACACTCATGCATGGTCGCTCCCAGAGTATAGATATCGTCAATCAAAAGGATTTTCTTTCCCTCTGTCTTGGCACGGTCGGCTCTGAAAGCGCCCCTCACATTGCTGACTCTTGATTTTGCGTCGAGTCCGCTCTGCCTTTCGGTATGCCTTATCCGTCTCAGTGCATCGGCTGCATATGCCGTCCCCGTTTTTTCTGCAGCATATTCCGCCAAATATGCCGACTGGTTATATCCTCGTTCCCTCATTCTTTCTTCGGAAAGAGGTACCGGAACCATCAAATCAAAATCGCCGTCATGCCAAAAGCTCTCAAGACATTCGTATAAAATTTGCGAGAATACATCTTTATATGCCCATTCTCCGCAGAATTTATATCTTTTAAATGCCTTGCGCATCATACCCTTGTAGGGAAGAGCACAAATATGAAATTTTAAATTTTTTTCTCTTTTAAAAGCAGCCGGCGAGCTAAACTTTTCAGACTCTTCAAAGCAGCGTTCGCACACGCATAAGCCTCCGCTCTGCCAATGCACTCCGCTTTCGGGATAACGCTCTCTGCACAAAATACACAGCGGTTTATTTTTTGGGATAAAAATATCAAGCAGGCTCATAGATTTTGCGTAAGAAATACATCCTTATAAAAATATGAAAAACTGTCGGCGGATTTTTTTGCCGTTTTATAATCGGAGAAAATGCCGAACACAGTTGAGCCGCTGCCGCTCATCATAGCTGCCTCCGCTCCGTTTTTTATAAGCTTTTCTTTTATTCCTCTTATAACCGGGCAATCCGCAGCCACAATCCGTTCCATCACATTAAACATTTTGTCCGCGTCATACGAATCGCCGTCAACCGAAGCCAGAAATTCAGCCGTTGCAGGATGATTGTATTTCGGTTCGGCATCTATTCTCTCATAAATATCTGCCGTAGATATGCCTACCGGCGGTTTTACAAGCAGAATATGTCTTTTCGGAAAACTTTTTAACGGAGTCAGCACATCGCCTATACCGCCGCACAAAACCGTTCCGCCCATAAGGCAAAAGGGCACGTCCGCGCCGAGACGGGCACCGAGCTTTAAAAGCTCGTCATCCTTAAGCGGTTTTGCAAAAAGCATATTCAGCGCCGCCAGAACCGCCGCCGCGTTTCCGCTTCCGCCGGCAAGTCCTGCCGATACGGGAATGTTTTTATGAATAAAAATTTTTGCGCCTTTTTTTATTCCGGTATGTTCAAAAAATACTTTCGCCGCCTTATATGCTATATTTTTTTCATTCGTCGGCAGAAATTTCACATTTGTGGTTATCGATATTTCCCCGTTCGTTATATCGGTTATAACCAAATCAAAAAGTCCCGTTGTCTGCATAACGGTCTCTATTTCATGATACCCGTTTTCCATGCGCCCGAGCACATCAAGAGTCAGATTGATTTTGGCATAAGATTTTGAAATTGCTCTTTTTCCCGACACAACAACCTCATCCGTAAGTTTCATTATAAGATTTTTCCCCTTTCGCAAAAAGAATATCAGGTTCTGCTCAGCAATTCATGCGACATATCAACTGTTTTTTTGATTACCTCGTCAGTGACGGTGTCTTCACATCTTTGTTTTTTAAGATAAATCAGATATTCTATATTTCCCTCAGGTCCCTTTATCGGCGAATAGGACAGTCCTGCAGGATAAAATCCGATTTCACGGGCAAAGTCCGCAATCTTTTTAACCACCTCATAATGCACCTTTATATCGCGCACAACACCTTTTTTTCCGACCTGTTCCCTGCCTGCTTCAAACTGCGGTTTGATAAGCGCTATCAGCTCGCCGTCCTCCGCCAAAAGCTCCTTTGCAACGGGAAGTACAAGGCAAAGTGATATAAAAGACACATCTATCGAAGCAAAGTCAATAGCCTCACCTATCTGCTCCCTTGTGACATATCTTATATTGGTACGCTCCATATTAACAACGCGTTCATCGTTTCTCAGTTTCCACGCAAACTGACCGTAGCCGACATCGACCGCAAAAACTTTCTTCGCTCCGTTTTGAAGCATACAATCGGTAAATCCGCCGGTTGACGCGCCTATATCCATTGCAGTCCTGCCCTCAAGAACAATCGGAAATTCGTTCATTGCCTTTTCAAGCTTTAATCCGCCGCGGCTTACATACTTAAGCGTATCGCCTCTGATTTGAGCTTTTGTTGTTTCGGGATTTACAAGCATGCCTGCCTTGTCGCATTTTTGATTGTCAATATAGACCTCGCCCGCCATAATCATAGCGCGCGCTTTTTCTCTGCTCGGAGCAAGCTTTTGCTCGGTCAGAAACACATCCAGTCTTATTTTCATTTATTTATCTCCCTTAAACACTTTTTTGCAATATCCTCCGCATCAAGTCCGCAAAGCTCGTCAAGCTCCGTACATTTTCCGTGAGTAATCGGTTTTCTCGGGAATGCAAACTTTATCAGTCTTGCCGGATTCTTAATACTGCCTGCAATTATATCCGCAATTCCGCCGACCTCAGTATGATCTTCAATCACTGCGCAAAGTCCTGTTTTTTCAAGTGACGCACCGAGTGTATCCGTATCCGGCGGCATAACGGTTGAAAGCTCGATAAGCTCCGGTGAGATATTGTTCTCTTTCAAAAGCCTGCACACTTTGTCGGCTGTAATCATCATTCTGCCGGAGGAAACGACAGTAATATCCGAACCGCGTTCAATAACCTTTGCCTTTGCAAATTCAAATTTCGGTGCTTTCTCATACTCTGCGCTGCCCCTCGGATATCTTATTGCTATCGGACCGTTATGATGCAGCACGGCATAGGTCAGCATTTGTTCAAGCTCATCAAAGCTTGACGGAGACAGCACTGTCATATTCGGCATATGCGAAAGATATGCAATATCGTAAAGTCCGTGATGCGTCTCACCGTCCGCTCCGACAATTCCGGCACGGTCTATGCAAAATACCACATGCAGATTTTGCAGACAGACATCGTGCAGAATCTGGTCGTAAGCGCGCTGAGCAAACGACGAATAAAGCGCCACTACCGGCGTATACCCCGAAATTGCCATTCCTGCGGCGAATGTAACTGCATGCTGCTCGGCTATGCCGACATCAAAAAATCTGTTTTTATAAATTTCGGCAAAATCACCCAAGCCGGTTCCTATCGGCATTGCAGCCGTAATAGCGACAACCTTTTTATGTTTTTCGGCAATTTCGCACAGTTTATTTCCGAAAACCTGCGAATAATCAAGCGTAGCAGGCTTTATTACATTTTCGGAATCGGCATCAAAGTTGGAAACGCCGTGAAAATACTGCGGATTCTGTTCGGCAGGCGCATACCCTTTTCCTTTTTTTGTATGAATGTGCAAAAGAATCGGCTTTTGCGATTCCTTGGCTATCGTAAGCGCATTGCAAAGCGCATTTATGTTGTGTCCGTCCACAGGACCTATATATTCAAACCCCAAATCGTCAAATATTGTCGGCGGCACAACCATATTGCGTACAATTCTTTTTGCATGTCTTATAAATGCCGCCAAAGCATTGCCGCATAGCGGAATCTTCGACAAGAATTTTTCGGTACGTTTTTTTGATTTATAATACCCCGGTTTTGACCGCAGATTTCTTAAATATTTGGATATCGCTCCCACATTTTTGGATATTGACATGGCGTTATCGTTAAGTATAAGGATAAGACCGGTATTTTTATGACCTGCGTCATTAAGAGCCTCATAAAGCATACCTCCTGTCAGTGCACCGTCGCCGAACACCGCAATTACCTTTTCGTCTCCGCCCGACAAATCACGTGCTCTTGCCATTCCGAGCGCGGCTGAAACGGAGGTTGAGCTGTGACCTGTGTTAAAGCAATCATACTCACTTTCCGACGTCTTTGGAAAACCGCTCATTCCGCCGAACTTGCGCAGAGTCTTAAAGCCGTCTTTTCTGCCGCTTAAAATTTTATGTACATAAGACTGGTGCCCCACATCCCAAACAAGCTTGTCCTTCGGGAAATCAAAAACCTTATAAAGAGCTATCGTAAGCTCTACCACTCCCAAATTCGACGCTAAGTGTCCGCCTGTTTCGGCAACGCTTCTTATCAGAAATTCTCTTATTTCCGCAGCAAGCTGCCTGCATTCGGCAGCGGACAGATTCTTGACATCGTGCCCTATATTTGTATCGTCTAAATAATTCGACATCTCTATTACCCTCTGAAATAATTTATCATACTAATTATATCATGCTTTATTCTCTTTGTAAAGACAAATAATACTCAAATTTAACAAAAAAATCACTTCAGAAGCTTGCTCCCGAAGTGATTTTTTATTAAAAGAAATTTTTATCCAATGCTTCCTCTTCAGCATGTGATTTGATATATTTTGTCCATTTAATATATCCGTATGTCGAATTGGTGAGATACCCTGCCTTAAGTACCAAAAGTACCCATTGACCCGAAAGAATATTTATTGCGGCTTCCAGCAGCGAGCATATGTACCAGGCTATCCACTGCTCTCTGATTCTCAAAAGTATAAATACTCCGTTCGCAATGCCGACCGCCGAAGCGCAGGCATCAAGATAGCAAACCACATTTTCTATAAGCTCGTTTCCGCCGAAAAGGTCTGTTCCTATTTCCAGAGTTGTAAGGAAATAGCCTATTCCTATCGTCCACAAAACTATTCCGGCTATTATCAGAACCTCTGCCCAGCCGCTGAGCTTTCTTACCTTTGTAAGCTCCTCTTCCTGTCTGTCCGGATGTCTGTGCCAATTGATAAAGCTTATTATATCAATAGGAATCCAGAAAAACAAGGTTGAAGCCATTGTTGCAAATCTGTAGGAAAGAACAACGCAGATAAGTATCTCAGTTACTTCCACAAACAAAGAAACTATAAAGTTCCATTTACTTTGCTTCGATATCAGAAGTTCGCACAAAATGTTTAAAAATATATCCGCCAGATACAGAGCCATTATCAGTCCGCCGTTCACTCCGTTTACATCCTCTTCGGGGAACAGAATTGCAATCACAACCGACAGTATTAATATCGAGAAAAACCAAATTTTCTCATATGTAGTAAAATAGCTCCATAAATCTCTCATTTTTTGTTTAAGTTTTGTCATCTGTATTTCTCCTTGTATTATAAATTCTAAAGCCGTTTTAAGCTTTAATCACGGAGAAGCGCCGATGCAGCTTTGGTCAAAAAAAGCCATTAATAAAAACCCCCCTGTCTTTTTTATTATACACTATTTTTTCTTATTTGTCTACCCCTCATTTTTATGTTGTCTGCCTGCTGCGTCAATTGTGTAATTATCCTCATAAATAAGGTCCGAAACAGGAACAAGTGTATAGCTTTCTTTAAGTTTCGGAACAAGCTCCTCCAATGCATTGGCAGTAAATTCCGTTCCGTTGTGCATAAGTATTATGTCGCCCGGCGACACTCTTTTTAAAACCCTTGCCGCGATTTCTTCCGCAGATTTTGCTTTATAGTCAAGACTGTCCGTCTGCCACTGAATATAAATCCGACCCGATTCGTCACAGGCGGTTACAACATCGTTTGTGTATTCGCCGTATGCCGCGCGGAAATATTTAACCGGCTTACCCGTAATTGCACTTATTACATCATCTGCTTTCTTCATATCCGACAGAATATCCTGCTTTGACATTTTTGCATAATGTGCATGGTTATATGAGTGATTGCCTATTTCAAAGCCTGCCGCATCAATCTTTTTTACCGCTTGGGGATATTTTTCCGCCCAGTCGCCGACTGCAAAAAAAGTTGCTCCGACATTGTTTCCTTTTAAGATTTCAATTATTCGGTCTATATCCGAATCGTTCCATGCGCAGTTAAAGGTCAGCGCAATTTTATTGTCATCGCGCTCTACCGAATAAATCGGAATTTCTCTTTCTCCGACCTTGAACGTTTCGGCAATTTTATTGCCGCCGGCGCACAAACCTATGCAAAGCATTACAATAAGCGTCCATAAAAGAAATCTTTTTAAATCAAATACAAAATACATATCTTTCCTCCGATAAAAAATATTATATTTTCCGCTTGCCAAATATACGCATTAATGATATACTATTGATATACTATATGGAAAGATGTGTGTTTTTATGAAACAAGAAATCAAAACTTACAAAAATTTCACTTATGTTTTGTGTCTGCCCGACAATTTTGACCCGGGCAAGAAATATCCCGTAATCCTGCAGCTGCACGGTGCAGGCGGCAGAGGAAGCGATATTTCGGTTCTGCTTACACATCCGTTCTGCGAAGAGAGCGCAAAATTCAAAGATTTTGAGTTTGTTTCGGTTCTGCCGCAATGCCCTGCCGACATAACCTGGTTTGCCGTCTTTGAACAGCTTATGGACTTTACAAAATATATTTACAATTCCGATTTTACCGATAAAAAACATTTTTATTGCATGGGTGCAAGCATGGGCGGCTACGGCACATGGGAGCTTGCAATGCAGCTGCCGGAGCTTTTTGCGGCAATTGTTCCCGTATGCGGCGGAGGAATGTACTGGAATGCCGGCAGGCTTAAAAACGTTCCCGTATGGGCGTTTCACGGCGGAAAGGACGGCTGCGTATTTCCTGAGGAAAGCAAAAAAATGGTTGACGCGGTCAACGCAAACGGCGGCAGCGCAAAGCTGACAATATATCCCGAAAACGATCACAACGCATGGTCAGACACTTACTCAAACATAGAAGTATTTAAATGGCTTCTTTCTTGTGAAAAGACGGATACCTCCACTGCCGAGAACAAATATACCGATTGTGAAATTTACGGATAAGGAGAAATTGACATGGATCTGCTTGAAGTCGGAAAAATATTAAACACGCACGGGTTAAGAGGCGAGGTAAAGGTAGCCGCATGGACGGACACACCCGATGTTTTTGAGGATTTGACTACCGTTTATATTAAGAAAAAAAATGAATATATACCGCTTACCGTCGGAAATATCAAGTATCAGAAAAATAATTTGATTGTAAAATTCAAAGAACTTTCGGACATAAATGAAGCCGAGCCTTTGAAAAATCAAATTCTGTTTGCCGAAAGATCCGATTTGGGCGAGCTTGAGGACGGAGTTTATTATATTGCGGACCTTATCGGAATTACCGTCACGAAAGAGGACGGCGAAGTTCTGGGAAAAATAAAGGACGTTATGCAAACCGGCGCAAACGATATTTATGTAGTTTCACGGGAGGGGAAAAAGGATTTGCTTATTCCTGTTCTTCCCGATGTCGTTCTGTCGGTCGATATAGCTGAAAAAAAGGCAGTCGTCCGCCTGTTGGAGGGGCTTGAGGATTTATGATACGATTCGATGTGCTGACCTTATTCCCCGATATGTTCAAGGCAGTTCTCGGCGACAGCATAATAAAACGCGCCGCAGAAAAGGGCATTATCGAGATGAATTTTATAAACATTCGGGATTTTTCAAAAAACAAGCATAAAAAAACAGACGATTATCCGTATAGCGGAGGCGGCGGAATGCTTATGACTCCGCAACCCTTGTACGATGCATACCAAAGCGTTGCCGAGGGACTCGGCTATAAGCCGTACACAATATATATGTCGCCGTGCGGAGAAGTTTTTAATCAAAAATGCGCCGTAACGCTTTCCGAAAAAGAACACATAGTAATAATCTGCGGACACTATGAGGGCATAGATCAGCGAATTATCGATATGCTCGTTGACTGCGAGATTTCAATCGGTGATTTTGTACTGACCGGCGGCGAAATCCCTGCAATGGCGGTTATTGACGCTGTTTCAAGAATGATTCCCGGGGTGCTTTCCTCCGAAAGTTCCTATCAAAACGAAAGTCACTACTCCGGACTTTTGGAATATCCGCAGTACACACGTCCCGAGGAATTTATGGGACGAAAAATTCCCGATGTGCTGATTTCGGGGAATCATGCAAAAATAGATAAATGGAAACGTAAGGAATCAATTAAAAGAACACTTTTGAAAAGACCGGATATGCTTTACTCCGCCGAGCTTTCCGAAAAAGAAAGAGAATACGTAAAAAGCTTAAAAAAAGACCTCTCACTCTAAAATGAGAGGATTTTTTCATATAAAAGAGCAAGTCTGTAAGCCGGGTTCTGTATCGGACGATTATCTATCTGTGACGCATAATTACTTATGCGTTCATGCCGCCGGTCGGAAAATGCCGAGCAAGCTTAATTTTCCTGTCGTGCGTTGCTTCGGGTGGGGTTTACACGGGAGGTCGGTCGCCCTGCTCCCTGTGCGCTCTTACCGCACATTTCCACACTTACCCGATTGAATCGGGCGTTTATTTTCTGTTGCACTGTCCTTGGAGTCGCCTCCACCGGGTGTTACCCGGCACCCTGCTCTGTGAAGCCCGGACTTTCCTCATGCATAAAAATGCACGCAATCGTCTGACTTACTCAATATATTATACTATTATTATACCACGAGCCGCTGCCCGAGTCAAGCATTAAAGATAAAAGCCTGCTTTATCGAGCGAGGTTTTTTCGTCCAGTCCGAACATAAGATTCATATTCTGAACAGCCTGACCTGCCGCACCCTTTACGATATTGTCAAGCGCCGAAACAATTATCACTCTGTTAAGACGCTTATCCACGCATACTCCGATATCCACGAAATTGCTGCCTGCAACATGCTTTGTCTCGGGAAGCTCGCCGAGCTTTTTAACCCTTACAAAATATTCATCCTTATAAAAGTCCTCATATGCCTTGTGAACATCCTCAACCGAACGCGGAGTTTTCAAATTCATATAAATTGTCGCAAGTATTCCCCTTTTCTGCGGAATAAGATGCGGCGTAAATGACAAAATTATATCCTCTCCGGCCGCATGAGAAAGTTCCTGTTCTATCTCCGAGGTATGTCTGTGAGTTGCAACCTTATAAGCCTTTGTGTTCTCGGTACATTCACAGAAATGATATGCAAGATTCAGCCCTCTGCCTGCGCCCGTAACTCCCGATTTAGCGTCTATGATTATATTTTTTGTATCTGCCCAGCCGTTTTTCAAAAGCGGATAGGCTCCCAGTATGGAACAGGTTGTATAGCAGCCGGGATTTCCGATAAGCCGAGCAGATTTAATTTTGTCTCTATGCAGCTCGCAAAGTCCGTAGACCGATTCCTTCAAAAGTTCGGGTGATGAATGCGGCTGCCCGTACCATTCTTCATAAACTTTCGGGGCATCATAACGAAAATCGCCGCTTAAATCAATTACTTTAAGTCCTGCTTTAATAAGATCCGGAATCACCGTCTTTGACGCACCGTGCGGCAGAGCGGTAAATGCAACATCACATTTTGAAATTTTGTCCATATCAAGCTCACTGCACTCCAAATCAAGTACATGTCCGAAATTCTGATAAACTTCATTTATATTCTTTCCGTCAAAGCTCTGCGAACCCAAAAATTCTATACTTACCTCCGGATGGTTTGTTAAAAGGCGTACAAGCTCTATTCCTGCATAGCCTGTCGCTCCCAAAACCGCTGCTTTTATCATGACTTTTCTCTCCTTTATAAACATACTTTCATTCCGTCATATGCCGGAACAATACCGTGATTCTTTAATATTTTTTCCAAATCTTCATGTGAATACTGCGAATATTTTGACATATGCGAAATCATTGTCTTTGAATTCGGTTTCATAAGCTCCAGCGACCTAAATGTTTCATTCATCTCTGCAATCATATTCAGATTATTATGCTCAAATATGCGATAATCACCCTTTTTGTCCGACAATGTTCCGTCAAATACAACAAGGTCATATTTATACTTTCTTATCTCGTGCCAGCTTCTGCAAATAATCCACGCTCCGTCGCATCCCCAGAATATACATTTTTCTCCGTCTGAAATTATATAATGGAGCGGCTGCTCCGCACTGTCCGAAACCAAATGATTTGCCCCGACCGCAATAACGGTGTGATTTCCTATCTTCACTTCTTTATAAAGCGGCATAATCTTCTTTTCGGCTTTTATATCGCCGATGCGCGCCTCTGCGCCTTTATCAAACCATACTGTGGTATTTTTTTCAAAAAACCTGTTTATTGCACCCCTTGAATAATGGTCCTCATGCGTATGCGTTATCAGTACATTTTTGATGTTCTTCATATCAGCACCGTGTCTTTCGATATAATCCAAGGTATCATCGTTAAAGTCAATCAACAGGTCATCATTTATCATAACAGAAGTGCATCTTCTGAAAAATTCCCCGTCCGCACGTTTTTTTATATCCCAGTCTGCGGCGCCGGTTCCCATAAATAATATTTCCATTTTATTTCTCCTCATAATCCTTTACCAAAAGCGCTCTTATATATCCCTTTGATTTGTCGGTGGAATCTATATAAAAGCCTCTGCCGTAGTAAAATCTTATCAGTGACGCAATTTTTGACGCTGTATGCAAGGATAGCTTTCTGACGCCCTGATCCATCATAATTTTATCCACAATATTCATAATGGATTTTCCGATACCGTTATTCTGAGAGCTGATTTTTACTCCGAAACGGCTTAAATATGCAGTATGGTTTTCCTTATCTATAGCCAGGCGGACGCTTCCGACAGGGTCTCCGTCGGAAAAAGCAATGAGCACGATTTTACTTTTTAAGTCATTTTCAATATCCTCATATGTCTCATTGAGTGCAGGTGTACTCTCAACGCCGGCAAGCTCCCGATATTTTATAAAAGCTTCATGCGTAATACTCATTATATCGGGAATATCGTCAAAATTTGCAACACGCACCTGAAAAAGCGTGGTAAACTCATAATTTTTCAACGTTAATCCCCCCGATTAGTCTGCCATCAGCGTTGCCATAACCGCTTTTTGGGCATGAAGTCTGTTTTCCGCTTCGTCAAATATTGCAGACTGTGCCCCGTCTATAACATCCTCCGTAACTTCATATCCGCGGTATGCCGGCAGACAGTGCAGGAATATTGCGTCTTCTTTTGCATCCTTCATCAGCTCACTGTTGACCTGATAAGGCATGAACACCTTTATTCTTTCTTCCTTTTCCGCTTCCATACCCATGCTCACCCAAGTATCGGTATAAACAACATCTGCATTCTTTATTGCTTCTTTGGGGTCTTCGGTTATAATAAGGCTCTTTCCCGACTTATTAAAGTCGTCCTTTGCATTTTGGACAATCTCATCGTCAGGCATATAATTCTTCGGTGCTGCGATTGCACAGTCAAGTCCTGCCTTTGCGCAGCCGTACATAAGCGAATGTGCCATATTGTTGCCGTCGCCGATATATGCAAGCTTAAGTCCCTCAAGTTTGCCCTTTTTTTCATAAACTGTCTGCAAATCGGCAAGTACCTGGCAAGGATGCAACAGATCCGTAAGCGCGTTTATAATCGGAATATCGGCATACTTCGCCAAGTCCAAAACATCTTGATGGGCAAAGGTTCTAATCATAATTCCATCAAGATACCTTTCCAAAACCTTGGCAGTATCGTGAACGGTCTCTCCCCTGCCGAGCTGAATATCATGAGATGACAAAAAGAGCGGATACCCTCCGAGCTGAACCATGCCGACCTCAAACGAAACACGTGTTCTGGTTGATGATTTTGAAAAAATCATTCCGAGAGTTTTTCCTTTCAAAATCGGGTGAGGTACTCCCTCCTTAAGCTCTTTTTTCAGTTTAACGGCTAATTTTAAGAGATTTTCAACTTCCTCTTTTGTACAATCGTGCAAGCTTATAAAATCATTCATTTTCTTATTCCTTTCCCAAGCAATCCGCAAATGCGGCAACAAATCCGTCAATATCCTCTTTGGTTATAATCAAAGCCGGTGCAAGCCTTAGTGTATTTGTGCAAAGACTCGTCAGATATCTTTTTTCAAAAAGCTTATTGTAAATATCCTTTGCACAATCCGGCGCAAGCTCTATACCTATTAACAGTCCGGCATTTCTTAAATCTTTTATTTTATCCGATTTGATTTCTTTTAATTTATGCATAAAATATTCGGACATTTCTTTAGCGTTATCCAAAAGTTTATCCTTTTCGATAATATCAAAGACCGCACAGCCTGCGGCTGTTGCCAGCGGATTTCCGCCGAATGTTGAACCGTGGTCACCCGGGGCAAAGCTTTTTGCTACGAAATCCTTTGCGCACACCGCGCCTATCGGGACTCCTCCGCCGAGCGCCTTTGCCGAAGTGAATATGTCCGGTTCGACTCCGTACATCTGATGTGCAAACCAATAGCCGGTTCTGCCCATGCCCGTCTGAACCTCATCAAAAATAAGTATTATGTCCTTCTCATCACAGAGCTTTCTGAGAGCCTTTACATAGTCCTTATCCATAGGATGCACTCCGCTCTCGCCCTGAATCAATTCAATCATTATTGCCGCCGTATGCTCACCGGCTGCCTCCCTCACCGCTTCGATATTGTTCGGTTCAACCTGAATAAACCCGGGGGTAAGCGGTCTGTACGGTGCCCGGTATTTTTCCTGTCCGGTTGCGGCTACGGTCGCGAGCGTTCTGCCGTGGAATGACTTATCCAGCGTGATTATCTCATATTTGTCCTTTCCCTGCTTATAAAAATAAATTTTCGCAAGCTTAATTGCACCCTCGTTTGCTTCTGCGCCCGAATTTGCAAAAAAGACCTTATCCGCACAGGTATGCGAAGCTATTTTTTCCGCCAGTGCAGTCTGCGGCTCATTATAGTAATAGTTACAGATATGAATCTGCTTATCCAGCTGCTCGTGCAATGCCTTTGTAAATTCGGGATGGCAATGACCGAGTGCATTTACCGCAATTCCGCCGAGAAAGTCGTTGTACTCCTCGCCCTCTTTTGTATAAAGCTTCATTCCCCTGCCCTTTTCAAAAACAACCGGGAGTCTTTTTCCGAAAGTATTCATATAATATTTTTCATCGTTTTTTATAATTTGTTCGGTAGTCATCAGTTAAAACGCCCCTTTTCCGATTAATGTTTTAATTATACATCATAATGCATAAAAATTCAATAGCTTTTGTTTCGTTTTATGAAAAAAATAAGTTTTTTCGTAATAAAATTCCCTCTTTTTGGTTAAAATTGAAATTTCACGAAAATATCACCCTTGACACCCGGTGAAAACAATGATATAATTTTCTTAATCAATATAAGACGAAAGGACAAGACAATGAAAAAATATAAATTCTTAGCATTTGACTTCGGCGCTTCAAGCGGACGCGCCATGCTCGCGACCTTTGACGGCGAGAAAATCACTTTGGAGGAAAAACACAGATTCTCAAACGACCCGGTAACCGTAAACGGGGGAATGTATTGGGACGTTTTAAGACTGTTCCACGAAATTAAACAGGGAATTTTAAAATGTGCAAACTCCGGCGACCGCGATATTGACTGCATCGGCATAGACACCTGGGGTGTTGACTACGGTCTTTTGGATAAAAACGACATGCTCCTCGGCAATCCGCATCACTACCGCGACACCCGCACCGACGGAATGTACGGCAAAGCATTTGAAATTGTGCCCAAAGAGGAAATTTTTGAAGAAACAGGCATTGCCTTTAACTGGTTCAATACAATTTATCAGCTTTTGAGCGAAAAGCTTTCCGGGACCACCACACTGAAAGAAGCAAAAACTCTTCTTTTTATGCCGGATTTGTTCAATTTCTTCCTGACAGGCGAAAAAAGGTGTGAATATACAGTTGCATCAACCTCGCAGATGTTTGACTCAAGAAGCTTTAAATGGTCGGATAAGCTTCTCGAAAAGATGGGGCTGCCCACCGATATTTATCCCGAGATGATATATCCCGGCGAACAGGTCGGTGTTTTGAAAAAAGAACTTGCCGAAGAATTGGGAGTTGCTCAAATTCCGGTTATGGCGGTTGCGTCTCACGATACCGGCTCGGCAGTTGCGTCCGTCCCCGTTACGGATACAAAGGACTTTATCTACATATCAAGCGGAACCTGGAGTCTTATGGGTGTTGAGCTTGACGCTCCTGTTGTTTCGGACAAATCCTTAAAATATAACTTTACAAACGAGGGCGGAGTAAATAAAACCATCCGTTTCCTTAAAAATATTATGGGACTTTGGCTGATTCAGGAATCGCGCCGCCAGTGGGACAGAGAGGGCGAGCTTTTGAGCTTTGACGAGCTGGAAAGACAGGCAAGAGAGGCAACTCCTTTTGCAAGCCTCATAGACCCTGATTACGAAGCATTTCAAACTCCGGGAAACATGCCCGAAAAAATCAGAGACTACTGCCGCATGACAAATCAAAAAGTACCCGAAACAAAGGGCGAAATCGTAAGATGTATTGCCCAGAGTCTTGCATTTAAGTACAGACAGACGGTAGAAAATATGGAGGATGTGACCGGAAGAAAATATTCGGTTATCAATATTGTCGGCGGCGGCATAAAAGACAAGATGATATGTCAGTTCACCGCCAACGCAACAAAGCGCATAGTTGAAGCAGGGCCTGTCGAAGCAACAAGTATAGGCAATGTCATTATGCAAGCAATGGCTGTCGGTGCAATCAGTGATTTGCACGAAGGCAGACAAATTATCAAAAATTCTTTCGACATAGCAAGCTATGAGCCGCAGGACTCCGGCGACTGGGATGCCGCTTACGAAAAATGGTGCGAGATAATTAAAAAGTAAACATATATCCGAAAAGGCTTTCATATTATTATATGAAAGCTTTTTTTATTATAGATGAAAGGAATGAATAACATGGAACTGATAAAAGAAAGAGCGAGCATAGGCGAGGTGGTTTTTTCCGGGAGCTTTGAAACGGCTGCCGATGCGGATTTGATTGTGCCGGACATAAAGCCCGATATAGCAAAAATACTTCAGGTGGACGCTGCGGCGTACATATCTTCAAAGAATATATCCGACGGCAGACTGACAGTAAGCGGCAAAATCTGCTTTACCGTCATTTATATGCCGGATTCCGAAACTCCGGTACCGCAGGTTATGCGCACATCGGTTGACTTTTCGCACAGGGCGGAAAATTCGAAAATCAGTGAAAACTGCAACGCAATCGTAAACGCGGACATCGGAAAGGTTGATTTTCATGTGATAAATTCAAGGAAGCTGAGCCTAAAAGCAATTGCCGTCATATACAGTGATATTATAAGCGAACGCACCGTAGAATTTGCCTCCTCCGCCGAGGAAAACGCCGAGGTCTGCACCGAGCAGATTGCACTGAATACTCTTTTGGGCATGCATGACGAGGAATTTCTTATAAAGGACTCAATCGAAATACCCAGCGGTAAATCCTCAATCGGGGAGCTTTTAAAGGTTGACTGCAAGCTATGCGACAAGGAAATCAAATCACTCACCGAAAAAATTGTATTAAAAGGGACATTAAATGTAAATATTCTTTATACTGACACAAACAACTGTATCGAATATACAGAAGCCGAACTGCCTTTTACCGAAGTATTTGATTTTCCAGATTTATACGAAGATGACATATGTGACATAAATCTGCGCATATGCGACTTTGGCTTTGATACATCGCCCGACAGTGACGGCGACATGCGCATTATTAATTTGGAGCTTGTTGTTTGCGCCGAAATGAAATCCGAACGGAAAGGCTCATTCACCGCAATAAAGGACTGCTTTATGCCCGGTTGCAAGACAAAGCTTTACTACAGTGAAACAGAGCTGACAAAAGCCGCCACGTGCGCTTCGGCACAAAGTACGCTCCGCGACAGTGCCGCCGTTCCGTCAAATGCTCCCGGCATAAAATCCGTATATAACGTGCCGGTTAAAGCGGTTATTACAAAAGCAGAGGTTTCAAGCGGAAAAATCTCCGTCTCGGGAAAAGCAGAGTGCTATATTCAATATATTACGGATGATGCCCAAACTCCGCTTTATTGTTTCAGAAAAGATATTCCCTTTGAATACCTGCTTGATTGCCCGGATGCTTTGCCGGGTGCCGAAGCCTCCGTTGACGCACAAATCTGCCACACAAGCTACCACTTAAATGTTGCCGGTGAGGTGGAAATAAGATGTATACTGACAATTTCGGCAAAAGCGCTTTCCGCTGAAAAAATGCAGTTTATCAGCGATGCCGAAAATGAAGAAATCCCAAAAGACAAAAGAAAAGGAATTGTAATTTACTTTGTTCAGCCCGGCGATACACTTTGGAAAATCTCAAAGGAATATTGCGTTTCATCAGAGGATATTGCCGAATTTAACGCTCTTTCCGACAGAAACAATCTGTCCGCAGGGCAAAGATTGATTATTCCGGCAAAAAAATGTTGAAAACAGTATAAAAATATGTTATACTGAAAATATAGCAAAGACGCTGCAGCGAAATGATATCCGTTTTGCTGCAGCATTATTTATATGGGAGTGGCATTTTATGAAAGATATATCTCACTTGGCAAAGCTGTCCGGATTTTTGCCGTCCGACTCGTTTCTCAGCGACATGGAGGATATAATAAACCTGATGGATAAAATAACCGAAACGAATTTTCCGCCGCAAAAAGCAGCACCCGAAAGCTTAGCCGATATGCGTGAGGACAAGCCGTCGTCGGTATGCAAAGATTTTGAAATCAGAAAAAGCTCAAAAGCAGGACTTGAAATACCTAAAATTATGTAAGGATAAAAATATGATAAAAGAACTTAAACGAAAGATAGAAAACAAAAAAATAAGTGTCCCCGAATTATATTCGGAATATCTCGGCAGAATAAAAAAAGCGGATAAAGAAATAAACAGTTTTATAACAGTATGCGGCAGCATTCCCGAAATAAATGAAGAAGATATTTCACTGCCGCTTTTCGGCATACCTATATCCGTCAAGGACAATATCTGTACAAGGGACATAAAAACCACATGTGCTTCCAAAATGCTTTCGGATTTTGTCCCCTGTTATGACGCAGCAGCTGTCCGCCGTCTAAAAAAGAGCGGAGCTCTTATAATCGGCAAAACCAACATGGACGAATTTGCAATGGGTTCCGGAGGAGACAGCTCTTATTTCGGCGCGGTACACAATCCGTATAATATTAAGTATTCTGCCGGCGGCTCCTCAGCCGGTGCCGCTGCCTCTGTTGCTGCCGGCTTCTGCGCTGCGGCACTCGGCAGTGATACGGGCGGCTCGGTTCGGCTGCCTGCTGCTTTTTGCGGAGTGACCGGTTTGAATCCGACCTACGGACGCATACCGCGATACGGACTTATTGCATTCGCGTCAAGTCTCGACAGGATAGGAATCATAGCAAATTCCTCTGAAGATGCAGGATATATTTTAAATATTATTGCAGGCAAAGACGAAAGCGATATGACCTCGTCCGATTGCCCTTGCGAGGACTGTTCGGATATACATAAAAGCAATTTAAAAATCGGAATATCCGAGGAATTTTTCACGGAAGCAGACAGCGAAACGGTAAAAGCATGCATGGCTGCGGTTGATTTTTACAAATCAATCGGCGCTCAGATTGTTTCTGTGTCCCTGCCGTCACTCGAGTATGCGGTAGCTGCATATTATCTTATTTCTTCCGCGGAAGCTGCAAGCAATCTTTCAAGATTCGACGGAATCAAATACGGTTATAGCACCGAAACGGCAGATGATTATAAAACACTGATATCCGAAACAAGAGACCGCGGCTTCGGCAATGAAGTAAAAAGACGAATTATGCTCGGCAACTATGCATTGTCGGCAGACAGACGCGATATGTATTATCAAAAGGCAGTCAATACAAAATATCAGATCATCCGCGAATACGGAAAAATGTTTGAAAAATGCGATATTTTTCTGTCCCCTACAGCACCGCACCCGGCAGATTTATCAGCAAAAAAAGCTGCGCGCGCTTCTGTTTATGCGGAGGATATTTTTACCGTGCCGTCAAGTCTTGCCGGACTTCCCTCAATCAGCACCGTATGCGGATATTCACAAAACGGATTGCCGATAGGAATGAGTCTTACCGGGAAAGCCTTTTGTGAGGGGACAATAATCAAAGCAGCCGATTTATTTGAAAAAAGCTTTAAAAGACGGGAGGCGATTATATGGTAACGGTAATAGGACTTGAAATTCACGCGGAATTGCTTACAAAAACAAAGATTTTCTGCAGTTGTGAAAATTCTTTCGGCGGCAAGCCCAATGAAAGAGTATGTCCGATTTGCGCGGGTTTTCCCGGGACAATGCCGTCCTTTAACAAGGAAGCCGCAATCCTGGCAGTTAAGGCAGGAAAGGCTCTGGGCTGCAAAATTAACAACTACTCGGCATTCGACAGAAAAAATTATTTCTATCCGGATTTGCCTAAGGCATATCAAATAACACAGTATGAATATCCGATATGCACCGAAGGCTCAGTATCTGTCGGCAAAAAAAGCTTTGGAATCACAAGAATACATATGGAGGAGGACGCCGGCAAGCTTATTCATACAGAATCCGGCTCGCAGGCGGATTTTAACCGCTGCGGCGTTCCGCTTATAGAAATAGTGACCGAACCCGATTTTGAAAACGGAGACGAGGTATGCTCTTTCGTTGAAGAAATCGCCCTCAGATTAAAATACTGCGGAGTATGTGACGCACGTCTTGAGCAAGGTTCTCTGCGTGTTGACGTAAACATTTCGGTAAAAGAGGAAAATTGCCAAACACTCGGAACACGGACGGAAATTAAGAATTTAAACTCATACAAAGCCATAAAAAAAGCAATTGCATATGAAGCCGCAAGGCAAGAAAAAATTCTTCATTCGGGCGGCAGCATAATGCGCGAAACACTGCGTTTTGACGGCGAAAAAACCTATTCAATGCGTTCCAAGGAATCCGCAGAGGACTACCGTTATTTTCCCGAACCGGATATACCGCCGATATTCATATCGGATGAAGAAATAGAAGAAATCACAATTCCCCGTCTTCCCGGCGAACGGATTAATGAATATACAAAAAATCACGGACTGTCCGATTCCGATGCAAAATTAATTGTGCAGGACAGAGAATTTTCCGATATCTACGAAAAATCCGCCGAAATTTATCCGGACTATTCCGAAACCACCAAGCTTATGCTTGGGGCATACAGCCGCGAGCTTAATAAAAATCGCGAAAACAAAATTACGGCACAGATAATTGCCGAGACCGTCAGGCTGATAAGCGAGGGAAAAATCAGCAAAAATTCTGCAAACGAAATTCTTTCAGAAAGCGCCGTAACCGGAGGCAATCCGCAGGAAATTGCAGAAAAACACGGCATGCTGATGCAAGACAACACGCAAATGATAACCGAAGCGGCAAATAAAATCATTGCCGAAAACCCGAAAGCGGTCAGCGATTACAAAAGCGGAAATAAAAAAAGCTTCGGATTTCTTATGGGCAAACTTATGACTTTGGCAGGAAAGAGCGCAAACCCGAAAACCGCAAAAGATATATTGAGCGAGCTGCTGAATTAATCAGCGCAAATGTTATAAAAACGTAATGATATTGATATTGATTTTTTACAACAGATTATATATAATATAGAGTAGATACTTATACACATTTTGAAAGGACTGATATTTATGAAGTGTCCGTACTGCGGTTCGGAGGACGGAAAGGTAATCGATTCAAGACCTGCCGAAGATAATACGGCTATTCGCAGAAGGCGTGAATGTTTAAACTGCTTAAGGCGTTTTACCACATACGAAACTCTTGAAACAATTTCACTCGCCGTTATTAAAAGCGACAATTCCCGTCAGCCTTACGACCGCTCAAAAATTTTAAGAGGTATAATAAGAGCTTGCGAAAAGCGTCCGGTTTCTTTGCCGGAAATGGAAAAAATCGCAGACAACGTGGAAAGCGAGCTTTATCAATCTATGGAAAAGGAAGTATCAAGCACTGAAATAGGCGAACGCGTTATGAAGCATTTAAAAGAAGTGGACGAAGTGGCATATGTACGCTTTGCTTCGGTTCACAAGCACTTTTCGGATATACAAACCTTTATGGAGGAGCTGAAAAAGCTAATTGCCGAAAACGGCAATTAATCGGCAGAGAGGAGCAATTCATATGAACATCGGAACAATTGCGGCAATTTCCACCCCACAGGGCATAGGCGGCATAGCGGTTATCAGAATCAGCGGCGATGAGGCAATCTCTTTGACGGATAAAATCTTTAAAGGGAAAACCAAACTCTCCGACGCTGAAACACACACAATTCATTACGGATTTATTGTGGACGAGCATGGCGGCAAAATAGACGAGGTTCTTGTTTCCGTAATGCGCGCACCTCACACATTTACCCGTGAAGACGTCGTTGAAATCAACACTCACGGCGGCACAAGAGCATCGCAGGCAGTAATGCGCGAGCTTATTCGGGCAGGCGTACGCCCTGCAGAGGGCGGAGAATTCACAAAGCGTGCATTTTTGAACGGGCGCATTGACCTATCACAGGCTGAAGCCGTAATAGATATTATTAATGCAAAAACCGAGCTTGCCGGTAAAAACGCCCTTTCACAGGCTGAGGGTACCCTCTTTCGCGGAATAGAATCAATCAGGCAGGAACTTGTTAAGCTTGCTGCCTCCATCCAGGTATGTATAGACTATCCCGACGAGGATTTGGAGGACATAACAGATGATGATATTTTGCAAAAGGTACTCTTGGCAAAGGAAAGCGTCTCTTCTCTTTTGGCAACCTCACAAAGCGGACGTGTAATTAAGGACGGACTGCTGACTGCTATTGTCGGACGTCCGAATGTCGGCAAATCATCACTTTTAAACTGTCTTGCTCATGAAGAACGCGCAATTGTGACCGAAATTGCAGGAACAACGCGCGACATAATAGAAGAAACAGTTACCTTGGACGGAGTTATGCTGAAGCTTTTGGATACTGCCGGAATAAGAAAAACCGACGATGTTGTTGAAAAACTCGGCGTTGAAAAATCACTGCGTTCCATAGAAGAAGCCGACCTTGTACTTATCATTCTGGACGGAAGCACACCGCTTACCGATACTGACCGCCGCATTTTGGAGGACACAGAGGACAGAAACAGAGTAATACTTATAAACAAATCTGATATCAGAGGATATAATTTTGAAAGTGAGCTGCCCATAGGCGAATCGGTTATAAAAATATCGGCAAAAACCGGAATGGGCATAGACGAGCTTTCAACGCTCATAAAAAAACGGTATAATCTCGGAGAAATAGGTCAGAACGACGCATGCGTCATCACAAATCTGCGCCATGTTTCCGCCTTGGTAAAAGCAAAAGAAGCCCTTGAGAGAATGGAACACACGCTCCTGTCGGGTGAGCCGTGCGATCTGGCAACAATTGACCTGAATATTGCAATAGACGCTTTGGGAGAAATAACCGGCGAAACGGTTTCCGAAGCAATAGTAGACTCAATTTTTCACAACTTCTGCGTCGGAAAATAAAAAACTCCCGTAAGAGAATCACCATGCGTGGCGCAGGAATAAGCTATCATTTTCGATTGTCCGCCATTGCGGCATATACAATTTCCTGCAAATAAAAAAACGGTACAAAAAACAAGGCAGTTTGCCTTGCTTTTTGTACCTGCAGGATAACCGATTAATTATCCTTTTTTATGATTTTAAGTCTTGTATGCTCTTCACGCTCTTTTTCTTCAAGAGAATTGGAAATATCTTTTGAAAGTTTCTCGTAAAGAGGAATCGTGATATTTTTAAGAGCATTTGCACGTTTTTGCGTTTTTCTGATATTTACCGCCAGCCTATAGACGGAGTTTTCAATTTCCGCAAGCTGCAGAGTCAGTTTTTTTACATCGGAAAATTTAATATATGCCGCATCCAGTGCTGAATTTGTTGAATAAAGACCGTAAGGAAGCGAAAATACCGCTTCATCCGCCGATACTGTCGGCAGCTCCACGCCCATAACGCTGCGCAGCTTTATTTTTACACTGTCATCAATCGGTACGGCGTGCATTGCTTCGCGGACATTTTCCACACCCATAACCAAATTTGCCGTCCCGAGTGCCGCATATGCTTCACCGAATGTGCTTTCTATTTTTTGCTGAACGGATTTTGCCTCATCAATCAGCTGCATCATTTCGCGGATAAGAATATTTCTTTTTTTATCAAGCATTTCATACCCTTGTTCGGACAGCTTGAGTGTATTTTTCACCGACATAAGGTTGCCCTTTGTCGGGGCAAGTGTCTTTGCCATATGAACATCCCTCCGCTTTAATTTCCTTTATAGTATTTTTCGAGTATGTCATCGCTTACTCTGTCAAGTTCTGATTTCGGCAGCATTGAAAGAAGCTCCCAGCCCAGATTCAAAGTAGTTTCGATTGTCCTGTTGTCGCTTCTGCTCTGATTTAAGAACTTTTCCTCAAAGGCGCGGCCGAATTCAAGATATTTTTTATCCGTATCGGAAAGTTCATCCTCACCTATAACCGACGCAAGAGAACGCGCATCCTCAACCTTTGAATACGCTGCAAACAACTGATTCGACAGTGCCGGGTGATCCTCTCTTGTAAAGCCCTCGCCGATACCGTCTTTCATAAGTCTTGAAAGCGACGGCAAAATCGCAACCGGCGGATAAATTCCCTGGAGCGAAAGACTTCTGTCCAAAACTATCTGTCCCTCCGTAATATAGCCCGTAAGGTCGGGAACAGGGTGAGTTATATCATCATTGGGCATAGTCAGAATAGGCACCTGCGTTACGGAACCCTTTGCATCCTTAACAATTCCTGCGCGTTCATAAAGCGACGCCAGGTCCGAGTAAAGATAACCCGGGAACCCTTTTCTTGACGGGATTTCTCCTTTTGATGAAGAAATCTCACGCAGAGCCTCCGCATATGAGGTCATATCCGTAAGTATTACCAAAACATGCATATTATGAGTAAATGCAAGATATTCCGCAGCAGTGAGCGCACATCTGGGTGTGATAATTCTTTCAACAACCGGGTCGTTTGAAAGATTCAAAAACATTACAACTTTCTGCAGTACTCCGCTTTCCTCAAATGAACGCTTAAAAAAGTCAGCCACATCGTGCTTTACACCCATAGCCGCAAATACAATCGCAAAATTATCGTCGTCACTGCCGGAGTCGGTGATTTTTGACTGTGCGGCAAGCTGAACCGCCAATGCGTCGTGCGGCATACCGTCGCCCGAGAAAATAGGCAGCTTCTGACCTCTTATCAATGTTGAAAGTGCGTCTATAGACGATATACCCGTTTGAATAAAGTTGTTAGGATATTCTCTCGCAACAGGATTTATAGGCTTTCCGTTTACATCACGCATCTCATCGGCACAGTAGTCTCCGAGTCCGTCGATAGGTCTCCCGATACCGTCCATAATTCTGCCGAGCATTTCCTTTGAAAGTGCAAGCTCCATAGGCTTACCGGTCATTTTCGTCTTTGTATTGGTAAGTGAAAGTCCGTTTGTTCCCTCAAAAACCTGGATAATCGCTTTATCCTGCGAAATACCGATTATTCTTCCCATTTTATGAGTCTCGTCATCAACCGTCATTGTAACGACTTCGTCATAGGAGGCACCCTTTACTCCCTCGATAACGGCAAGAGGTCCTTCGATATTTTTAAGTCCCAAATATTCAATTGCCATAACGCCAGCCTCCTTTTACTTTTCAGTCCTGATTATGTTATCTACAGTCTCTGTAATTTTTTTATTCAAGTCATCAAATGCCGACAAATCATCATTCGGAATATTATACTTCATTCTGATAACTTCATCACAGATTCCGCTCTTTCTCACCGCTGAGAATACGACTCCGTTTTCCACAACCTTCATTATTCCGTCATACAAATTGAGAATCGTTTCCATCATTTTATTCTGTTTCTGCATAGGAACATAAGTATCATCCTTATGATACGCGTTCTGTTGCAGGAATCCGAGCCTTATTACCCTTGCGATTTCCAGAACCGCACGCTGCTCGTCCGGGAGGACATCCTCTCCGATAAGCTTTACTATCTCCATAAGCTTGCTTTCTTCCTGCAAAATGCTGACCAGCTTAGCTCTGTTTTTAACAAATTTGGAATCAATATTTTCCGAATACCAGTCGCTCAAATCGTCCAGGTATTCCGAATAGCTTGTGAGCCACGCAATAGCCGGATAATGGCGCGCATATGCAAGAGATTTATCAAGTGCCCAGAAACATCTGATAAAACGCTTTGTATTCTGGGTTACCGGTTCCGAAAAATCCGCCCCCTGCGGTGAAACCGCTCCTATAATTGTAACCGAGCCTTCGGAGCCGTTTAAGTTATCCACATATCCTGCACGCTCGTAAAATCCCGAAAGTCTTGAAGCAAGATATGCCGGGAAACCCTCCTCCGCAGGCATTTCCTCAAGACGTCCGGAAATTTCTCTCAAAGCCTCCGCCCATCGGGAAGTTGAATCCGCCATAATTGCAACATGATATCCCATATCTCTGTAATACTCGGCAAGCGTGATTCCCGTATAAATGCTTGCTTCACGCGCTGCAACAGGCATATTTGAAGTATTTGCAATAAGCACGGTTCTGTCCAAAAGCGGTTTGCCCGATTTCGGGTCAAGAAGCTCTGAAAATTCTTCCAGAACCTGCGTCATTTCGTTTCCTCTTTCGCCGCAGCCGATATACACTATTATGTCCGCGTCAGACCATTTTGCAAGCTGATGCTGTGTCATTGTCTTTCCCGTTCCGAATCCGCCCGGAATAGCAGCCGCTCCGCCTTTTGCAATCGGGAACATAGTGTCAATTACTCTCTGTCCCGTTACAAGCGGCATCGAAATGGTTCTGCGCTCGGTAAATGGTCTCGCTGTTTTTATCGGCCACTCCTGCGTCATTGTAACGTCTTTTTCTCCGTCCGGGGTTTTTAATTTCAGAATCGTATCGGCAATTGTGTAATCGCCGTCTTCGGCAACCCATGTAACCTCACCCGAAAGCTTCGGTGAAAGCATTACTCTGTGCGTTATAAGCGAGGTTTCCGGAACCTCCGCAATTATGTCTCCGCCCTTAAGCTTATCGCCCGGCTTTACTTTAATTGTTGTTTTCCATTTTTTGCTCTCGTCAAGTGACTTTAAAGTCAACCCCCTTCCGATAAAAGAACCGGAAAGCTCCTTTATGCTTTTTAAAGGTCTTTCTATTCCGTCAAATATGTTGGACAGTATCCCCGGAGCAAGCATAACCGAAAACGGTTTGTTCATCGAATATACCGGCTCGCCGGGTTTTAATCCCGAGGTTTCTTCATAAACCTGAATTACGGCGGCATCGGATTTGATTCCGATTACTTCGCCTATAAGCTTCATATTGCCGACCAAAACCATTTCCAGCATTTTTAAAGAGCTGTTGCCCTTCGCTTCGACAACAGGGCCGTTTATACTGTAAATATATCCTTCATTCTTATTCAAAATCCGACCCTCCCTTACGCATTTATATTAAGTCCGCTTGTTTTCAAAAAGCCGCTGCGCTTTTCGTCAAGCATTTCCTTAATGGTATAATCCACCGACAAATTACCGCATCTTGCCGCAAGACCGCCTGTAAAGTCATTGCCGCAGGGCATAACCGTACAGCCGGGAACGGCTTTTTCCAAATCTTCTTTATAAGCCGAATCCTTTTGTGAAATCCGGATTTCTCCGACGCCGACCTCAGCACACGCTTTTTTTGCCAGATTTACAAGCCAATCCTTATATTCCGGTGACGAAACAAATTCGTCAAGCTTGCTTTTTACCTCGCTGAAAACTTCGTCGATTATATCCTCACGCATTTTTAAAACCTGTTTTTTTGCCGCCATTTCATGCTTTAGAATCCGCTCGTTTTCTTCCTTTGAATATTTGCTTACCGCTCTTTGAATATCTTCGTAAGCGTCCTTCAAAAGCTCTGTTTCCTTTTCACCGACGGCATGCTTTTTCTTATCTTCAAGCTCTTTTACCGCCTTTTCCTTTTGTGCCTGTGCTTCGGACAAAATTACATTTGAAAAATCGGCAAGCTTTTTTTCTATATCTGCCATACACTATCATTTCCCTTCATAGCATTACAATTTCAGTCCTATTGCTTCGCGGACATAATTATTAATACTGTTTACAATATCACGGCTTCCGTGCCTGTCCGGGATTTCCACAATCAGCGGAACCGGACTGTTCATTTTAAGGTCGCTTATCTTTTCGGGAATAAGCTTTCCCAGCTTTTCGGTGAGCAGCACAATGCCTATTTCGGGGTCGGCGCAAACCTTGTCAAGTTCCTTTGAGACCTCATCGGCAGTGTGCAGAACGCATCCCTCAATCCCTGCCAGGCGCATACCGATTTGAGTATCGATATTATCGCTTATAAGATACATTTCCATAATTATGACCTCTTTTTAGCTGAACAGAATCAAAAGTGATATAATAAGTCCGTAAAGTGCAATACCTTCGGCAAGTGCAACGAAGATAAGTGTTTTACCCATGATTTTCTCATTCTCGCTCATAGCGCCGATAGCAGCAGATGCAGCGGAGGAAACGGCAATACCGCCACCTATGCCCGAAAGACCTGTTGCAAGTGCCGCACCAACATACATAAGACCGTCAACCGCCTGACCTGCCTCACCGCTTGCTGCTGCAAATGCCGGAACTGCGTTTGCGAACATTGCTATGCTTGCAATTGCAAAAAGCGAGAAAAAGCTGATTACATTCATAAGAATACACTGTTTACCCTTTGAGCAGCCGCTTGCGCGATACCAAATAAAGGGAACCAAAACACTTGAAAGCATTAATACCAATAAAATTTTAATCAACATAATAACAACATTCCTTTCGTAGTTAAAAATATAATTTACTTTGCGGCAATAAACGGTTTTCCGTCGCCTTTAAAATATCGGCTGAACATCTCGTAGTATTCGAGACGAAGCACTTGTATTCCGACTATCAGTCCTTCAAGTCCCATAACAAGGGCATTGCCGAATATTTTTACAATAATTCCACCGATTCCGCTGCCTGCAAGCATTGTGACCGCAAGCATCATTCCGACGTGAATAATGGCAAATGCGCCCACACGCAGGAACGAAATCGTGTTTGTAACAAAGCTCAAAAGCACATCGAACATTTCAAAAAAGCTTTCGACAAAGAACATTCCGTCCTTTTTGGTTTTGTTCTCCGCTCCCGAAACAAGCTCGGTAAGAGGAATTTCAAGAAACATAAGAACAAATGTTACCGCCATCAGTATTCCGAGAAGCTTAGAGCTTATTCCGAGTTTTAAAACCATGTTCAAAACCAAAAGCAGCATTGAGACATAAAATACAAGTCCCGATACTCCATTAGGGCTGAACAACAGCTTTCCGATGTCTTTTTCCTTAACCGAATTTATCATATTAAGAACCATGCATATCAAAATCAGCCCGATTCCCAGCGTAACCGCGCCGATAAGCATGAACATTATCTGGTCTAGCGGTTCTATAAGCCGTACCGAGGATAAAATCTCTTCATTCCCGAACACGCTACCGTATATAAACCCAAATCCGATTCCCGATACGCCCACCGCCGAAATAATAGCCGCAAGCTTGTTTTTCGTCTTTCTGTACAGAAAATACCCGGCAATTGCAAAAATTGCACTTTGTCCGACATCGCCGAACATTATTCCGTAGAGCAGGAAATATGTAATTGCAAAAAATATCGTCGGGTCAATCTCGCCGTAGCTCGGCAATCCGTACATATTTACAAACATCTCAAACGGTCTTATCAGCTCGGGATTTTTAAGCTTTGTGGGCGGCTTGACATTCTTCATCATATTCCTTGCGTCATCCATGAAGAATATGAGCGACTCATCCGAATGAGCCTCCTTGTCAAGCTTTTTTGCTTCCTTGACCGGCATCCAGCCGACTATATAAAAGAAATCGTTACTGTGCGCCGCCTTTCGTTTTAAGGCTTCATACTTCATATGCTCTTTTGCATATTCGTAAATTCCGAGCAGCGTATCCAAATTTTTTACCGCTGCCGCTTTAATCTCCTCATCAACCCTTGAAATATCTTCTTTTAACGTCTCATTCTGCTTTTGGAGATATTTGCAGGTTTCCTGCGGTGTTCCGATCGCCGCGTCCGGAATAACAAGCTCATCAAAATAAAGCGAATCAAAAACTGCATTTATTTTTTCGGCATGTGATTTCGGGGCAAAATAAAATCCCCAAATATCCTCTTTTTCTTCAGAAGTTTTTAAAAAGATTGCCTCTATGTCTCCCAAAAAAGTTTTTAAGGTTTTGTAGCTGCTCTTCGGCATTCTGCCGAAATGATAATCTATAAACCGAAAATGCAGAAGCTTTGTAAGATCCACATCTACATTTACCAGATTATCAAACTGATGAATGATTTTCTCATTCTCCGAAATCCTCGACAAATTAAGTTCCTTCTCACTGCTTATATCAGCGATTTGCTTTTCCGCGTTATCCAGGAAACCGGACATTTCCTCATAACTCAGCGAGATTTTTCCGCCGGAGCCATCAGGCTCGATATTGGCTGCGGAAAGAATATTTTTTGCCGCATTAAACAAGTTATCAAATCTTGCGTCCTCCTCAAACGGAACGAGCTTTTCTCCGTTTTCGAGAACAGATACGGCATTTTCCAAATGTATTTCCCTGCCGACAACATACTTTGAAACCAGCTTGTCGAAATCACTGATTTTTCCGGCAATTGTTACGGCTTCCATTTTTAGAACTGACAAGTTATCATCTCCTTACCTGCTCATTCGATACATATGTAATTTCTGATTATATCGGGTGAAATCCCATAGCGCACACCCTCGATTATTGTCTTTATATTTTCTTCCTCCGCAGTCAGCAGACAAAAGAATGCAAAAACCTGGGTTATTGTTTCGGGATACAGCTTATATGCTTTTTTTGCGTTTTTGTAATATATATTTTTATAATTATGCTCAATAAATGCATTATCGCCGTCTGCGTCCAGTATATCGGCATAATTTGTCCCTGCGATAATCCTTTCGGCTTCTTCCGTACTGTCCGCTTCAACCACCGCCGATATTTCCTCGCTCGAAAGCCTGTAATACACAGGTATCAGATATGTATAAACAAGCTCTGCCGGTGTTTTGAAATATCTTTTGCAGCGATATATCCACATTATATTGAGATAGTCAATAAGCGTGCCTACATACTTTAAAAATACATCATCACCCGAAACATATTTTTTTGCTTCGGACCAAAGCTTTCCGAAATACAGACGGTCAAGCATCATACAAATGCCGGGATAGTCACTGTTTCTCGACACCGCTCTTTCCAGAACCGGGCAGAAAACCGTATTTCTGCAGGCAGCCGCAACATCGGCAACTGTCTTGCTGCCGGTCAGCTGCTCGGTGTCGATTCCCGAATGCTCTTTAAAAAATCCGCCCGTCATATTTTTAATTTCTCCGGGAATGGCTCGCTCATGTCCGAAAATTCTTCCGAGAGCAATTTTTAAAACCGTGATTTCCGACTTCATGAACAAAAACCGCAGGATTTTCCGTTCTTTGTGTCCCACAAACTTGTAAAGCTTTTGATAATCACTGTCAAACTTTCGCTCTATATGCTCCTCCAGCGCTCCTCTGTGAACCGCTCCGTCATTCATATCCGATATGAACGGTGCATAATAAGTCTGCTTTAAGTATGAGCTTATTTCTCCGACGGAATGCTTTTCAAGCATGGCATTGTAATCATCGGCAGTTAAATACCCCGAATGCATCGCCTTTATCTTGGTTGACAAGGCGCAAAAATCATTATTCATCATTCTCCGCCTCCGGTTTTCAGACAATTCCGATAATTTCGTTATAAATCGAATTTACCCATTCATCTTTTTTATTTTTGCGGACTTCATCGAGATTTTCCTCCGCTTTTTTGTAAGTTTGGGTTATTTCCTCTATTTTTTTATCCGCATAATTTTTTTCGGTAGTTTTGATTGTTTCGTACTTTTTCGAAACTCTGCCATTTATGTCATTACGAATGTTTTCTACATCCTTATCAATATCGCTTTTCAATCCTGATTTCATTTTTTGCGCCTCCATGATAATTTCCTGTGCGCGCTCTTCAATATTGATAATCCGATTTATCACATTTTCCATAAAAATCAACTCCCTTATGCTAATTTTTAAGACTTTGCAGCGGTGCCGGAATACGTCCGCCTCTTTTTATAAATTCGTCGCTTGCCGCCTTTTTTACTGCCATAACCGGGCCGCTGCCCAGCAGACCGCCAAACTCGACTGTATCGCCGACATCCTTGCCCGGTGCCGGTATGATTCTGACTGCCGTTGTTTTTGAGTTAACCATACCTATTGCCGCTTCGTCGGCAATAATTGCCGAAATTGTTGCGGCGGAGGTATCACCCGGAACAACTATCATGTCAAGTCCGACCGAGCATACACAGGTCATGGCTTCAAGCTTTTCAAGCTGCAAAACTCCGCTTTTTGCGGCGCTTATCATTCCGGCGTCCTCGCTTACGGGAATAAAAGCTCCCGATAATCCGCCGACATATGACGATGCCATAACACCGCCTTTTTTTACTGCGTCATTTAAAAGTGCGAGCGCCGCGGTTGTTCCGTGAGTTCCGCAGGTTTCAAGTCCCATTTCCTCCAATATATATGCCACACTGTCACCGACTGCCGGAGTCGGTGCAAGCGACAGGTCAACTATTCCGAACGGAACATTTAATCTTTTTGAAGCTTCTGTTGCCACAAGCTGACCCATTCTCGTTATTTTAAATGCAGTGTTTTTTATTGTCTCGGCAACCGTTCCGAACGGTTCGCCCTTGACCTTTTCAAGCGCGCATTTTACAACTCCCGGGCCGCTTACTCCGACGTTTATAACACATTCGCCTTCGCCCTCGCCGTGAAAAGCGCCTGCCATAAACGGATTATCTTCAACCGCATTGCAGAACACCACCAGCTTGGCACAGGCAAATCCGCCGGAATCCTTTGTAAGTTCGGCTGCTTCTTTTACAACCTCGCCCATTTCTCTGACCGCGTCCATATTGATTCCTGCACGCGTAGAGCCTATGTTTACGCTTGAGCATACAATATCCGTTTCAGCCAAAGCCTTCGGAATCGATTTTATCAAAAGTTCTTCGCCCTTTGTTGTTCCTTTATGAACCAGTGCCGAAAAGCCGCCGATAAAATTCACACCGACCTTTTTCGCTGCCTTATCAAGAGTTTTGGCAAGCTTTACGCAATCGTCAACAGTCGGATTGTCAAGTGCGTCAACAATTGACGCAATCGGCGTTACCGAAATTCTTTTATTTATAATCGGAATTCCGAACTGTTCTTCTATATCCTCGCCTGTTTTAACCAGATCTTTGGCATAAGTTGTGATTTTTTCGTAAATCTTTCCGCATGCCTTGCCAATATCGGGATCGGCGCAGCTTTTTAAGGATATACCCATTGTGATTGTTCTTATATCAAGATTTTCCTTGTCAATCATATTGATTGTTTCAAGTATTTCAAAAGGATTAATCATAGCTGCCTCCTTTTATATTCTATGCATTGAGGAGAACAGTTCTTCATTCTGCAAATGAATCGAAACACCTATTTTTTCTGCAACCTCATCAAGCTTTTGTGATATTTCCTTTACGGATTTTGAGGACATATCCACCAGCATAACCATGGTAAAAAGTCCCTGCATTATGGTTTGGGAAATATCAAGAATGTTAATATCATTCTGATAAAGTACATTGCTTACCTGTGCAATTATTCCCGTTTTGTCCTTTCCGACAACCGTTACTACAGCTTTCATACTAATTTGTTCTCCTTTAATTTTCAATATGTAAAATATTATTTAATTTCATATATAATAATACTATTTTTCAAAAAAATCCACCGCCATATTCAGGCATATATATCTAATTTATATATATTTAAAGCGTTTATGTAATAATATTAATTGTTTAAGTTGTTTTTCTTTTGTTTTCTGTTGTTTTCTTTTGTTTACGCAAAAATATTAGCTAATATTCACAAAAATTGTTATAATAATCACAAACATTTGGAAGTTATTCCGACAAAATATTTAAAATATTTGACACAAAGCCGAAAAAGGTATATAATTAATGCAAAAAACACGGAGGTTTTTGGGCAATGAAGGTTACAGAAAAGCAGCGAAACAGTAAAATGTGCGTTATATGCGGAATGGACAACAAATACGGAGTTCATGCTCAGTTTTATAATATGGAGGACGGCTCGGTCGTGTCACCGTTCAGATTTTCCGAATGTCATCAGAGTTATCCGGGCAGGGTTCACGGCGGAATGATTACCGCTATGCTTGATGAAATCGGCTTAAGAGCAATATGGACAACCGAGCCCGGAGTATGGGGCGTGACAATGTCGCTCGAAACAAAGTACAGAAAACCTGTCCCGTACAATGAGGATCTTTTTGCCGTCGGAAAAGTGGTATCTTCAACGCACAGATTTATGCAAAGCGCAGCTTATATATATGACGCAGGCGGAAATCTTCTTGCAGAGGCTAAGCTAAAATACATAAAGCTGTTACCCGAGCAGATTACCGACTCCGATTATCACGAAGAAATGTGTTATTATAATAAAGATAAAATTAAGGAAATTCCGCTTAATTTTATAAAAAAATAAACTTGCATTTGAGAATAGCATATGATATAATTAATAGTTGGTACAGACTATCGTTTCGAACCGATAGTTTTCCTGTATCCGCAAATAACTATAAAGAGGGGATGAACATAACATGAAAAAATTTACGGCATATGTCTGTGCGGCAGCGCTCTTTCTCGGCTGTGTGCAGCTTCCGCAAAATGCGGCATATGCAATGACGGTCGTGAGCGATGCCAAGACAGCTGTCGAAAGCAGCATGGAATCGTTTCTTTCTTTGCTTGACAAGACAGACATCGATGAAAACTTTACTCAAAGTGATCTCGAAAATCTTGTTTTTGACGCTTGCGGTTACACCGTTGACGGCAGGGTTGGGGTAGGTTTCCTTGTTGAAAAATTCAGAATTGTAAGTCCGTCGGCAGGAAATTCCGGCTATATGAGTGCTAATGTAATCATCTATCTGGATAATGCCGAAGAAGCTTATGAGGTAAAAAAGGAGTTTTCATCATCCGGAGGTCTGAGTTTAAATGACGGAAATAATGATTCCGAAAACACCGAAACTCCCGAAAATGCAAAGGATGTCTCGAATGCAAAAAAGAGCATTGCAGCAGCGAAAAGCGCCATAAGCGATGCGATTTGGGACTTCGAGGTCTCGAACAAAACCACTGCCGATGACATTTTGAGCATGGCAAAAGCAGCAGTCGGCGAAAACAGCGGAGTTACAATCACGCTTGACAAAGCCGATTTCAAGCTGATAAAAGCAAGCACAACTATTGAGGGAACCGTTTCTGCAACACTCACACTTGTATGCGGAGGTGTATCCGACAGAGTTACGGCTGCAAAAACCGTTCCCCCGGAAGTCACCGCGGCATCAACTGCAATTGATGAGGACAGAAGCCTGATGTCGACGTCATCGCCTACACAAACAGGACTACCGAAGACGATGTGCTTGCCGCAGCTGAAAAGGCAGTGAAAAACAGCTCAAAGGTTTCTTTAAAATACTTTAACAAAAAGAAAGCAACCTTTGAAGAACAGGGCGAAATTATCTGTTATCTTACACTGACTCTGGACGGCGAGGAAAGAGAGACCCGTTTTTCAGAAAAACTTCCCATACTTGTGAGAAATATACCGACAGACAAAATATCGGTAAACAAGGAAGAATGGGAGATTTTAAGACTAACCAATATTGAGCGCGAAAAGGTCGGCGTGAGCCTTTTGACAATGATAAATCAGCTTCAGGAGGCATGCGATATCAGAGCGGTCGAACTGGCGGAAAAGTTTTCTCACGAAAGACCTAACGGTGAAAAACCGTTTACCGCAATAAAAGGCTTCTCATCTCCGTCCGCAAGCGAAAACATTTACAGATGTGACGCTCCTTCAATAGCTGTAACGGGTGCACGCGCAATGAACTCATGGATGAACAGCGACGGTCACAGAGCGGCTATCCTAAGGGACGGCTCTGTCTATATCGGTACCGGTACATATGATGACAAAACCTACGGAACAGCAGTTCAGCTGTTTGCCGGCGGTATCGGTTATATGATAAAATCTGTTGTTACCGCCTCGGGCAAAACAAATTACATGGACGAGGACGAGCTGCAAAAGGATTATCTGATCTGTACTGCGGAGGACGGACAAGTCTCGTATGTTCCGCTTGATATTGAATATCTGCACAAAACAGACAACGGATACACCCTTAATATTCGTACTGTTGAACCGGTTGTTCTTACAATAGGCAATAATACGTCGGTCGGTGATCCCAAAAACGAGGAAATTAAAAAGGATACAAAATCCGAAATACCGTTTACCGATGTAAAGCCGTCAGATTATTTTGCCGAAGCTGTTTTGTGGGCGGTCAAAGGTTCTATTACCGCCGGAACAAGCGATACTACATTTTCACCGGATCAGACCTGCACAAGAGCGCAGATTTTAACATTCTTGTGGCGCGCGGTAGGCGCTCCGAAAGCCGAAACCGCAAATCCGTTTACGGACGTTTCCGCTGACGATTATTATCATGACGCAGCAATCTGGGCATATGAAAAAGGCATGGTTTCGGGCAATAAATTCGAGGGAACCACACCCTGCACAAGAGCCTCCACAGTTGAATACCTCTGGAAAAATGCAAATTCTCCGAAAAACACCGTTTCAAATTCATTTGAAGATGTTCCTGCGGACGCGCATTATACCGAGGCTGTTGCGTGGGCAGTTGAAAACGGAGTTACCGCCGGAACAAGCGATACTACGTTTTCACCGGATACTATCTGTTCAAGAGGGCAGATTGTTACATTCTTAAAAAGAGCAGTTAACAAATAAGACTGTTAAAAAAACAAAGGAGTTTTTACAATGATTAAAAAAGTATTAAGTTTATTATTATCGGCATGCATATTATTTGCCGCATTACCATGTTCGGTTTTTGCACTCGATGAAGTGGGTGAAATTGATGCAGCAAAGAAAGCATTAAGAGCAAGTGAAAGCACAATCTTGTGCTACAACGATATGCCGCTTGAAGCATTTTTGGCTGAAGCTTCTAAAGTTCTTCCCGAGGGCAGCACCGTTAAGCTTTCAATCCCGAAAGAATCCGATTACCGAATTTACAAAGCTACAAGCGAAAAAGACGGTTCGATTTTTGCAAATATTACATTTACTTGCGGAATTTACACCCGTCAGGATATGTATACAATGAAAATTCCTATGCTCACGGGCGACGCGGCTGCAAATAATGCCGATAAAGAAAATCTTGCTAAAGATATGTCTGCCGCACGCGAAGTATTCAAAGGAATTTCGCTCGATCCCGATATAACCGCCGAAGGTATACTCGAAATGGCAAAAGCAGCCGTTAAAAACGGAAGTACGCTTGAGCTTACAGGCGAATTTGAAAAGGTAGATTCAACGACAACGAAAAAGGGTTCGGCAAAATGCTTCATTAAATTTACTTTGAACAACGAAACCGATACATTAAAGGTTTACAACACACTCCGTTTGCTTGAAGAAAATCCTGCGGAAGATACAAAAACAGATGAAAACAAAACAGATGAAAACAAACCGTCTGCCCCAATAGCTTTTACTGATGTTGCAGATAGTGCATATTATGCAGAATCGGTAAAATGGGCAGTTGAAAAATCAATCACCTCCGGCACAAGCGATACAACTTTCTCTCCGGATCAGACCTGTACAAGAGCACAGATTTTAACATTTTTGTGGCGTGCGGTAGGTGCTCCGAAAGCAGAAACCGCAAATCCTTTTGCAGATGTTTCCGCTGATGATTACTACTACAATGCAGCAATCTGGGCATATGAAAAAGACATGGTTTCCGGCGATAAATTCGAGGGAGCTACTCCCTGTACAAGAGCCTCCACAGTTGAATATCTCTGGAAGAATGCAGGCTCTCCCGCTGCCGGCGATGTAGGTTCATTCGATGATGTTGACGACAATGCGGAATATGCTTCTGCCGTAAACTGGGCAGTTGATGAAGAAGTTACAAGCGGGGTTTCCGATACGGAATTTGCACCCGATACAATTTGTTCAAGAGGACAGATTGTTACATTCTTAAAAAGAGCAATCGGCTAAATATCAAAAAAGGCGGTGTTTGACACACCGCTTTTTTTAGTGGATAGGAAAAAATGTTTCGGAACGCTCAAACCAAACCCGACGGTGTACGTGAGTACTCCGAGCGGTTTGGTGAGGGCGCAGCAAAAAGGCATTGTAATATAATAAATTCGAAAATTTTGAGATTTTTTTCAAAAATCATTAAAACAGATTATTTTATAATGTATACTTTTCAAGTAATATATGCCTTTTTTGCATTCCGGACTTTTTTTACATCCCCTTTTTTCATCCCATTTTACTTTATTCAGACCTTTGCATAAGCTGCTGCGTATATTTATCCAGCAGCTCCGTATAATATTTTTTAAAATCAATATTATCTTTCTTTATACTGTCACTGTATTCGTGTATAGTATAATTGTCATTTCCGAATTGGGCAACATATATCGCCAGGTTTGAGCAGTGGTCGCAAATTCTTTCAAAATCGTTTATAATGTCAAGATAAGCAATTCCCACCTGAACCCAACATTCTTTATTCTGCATACGTTTTACATTTCTGTCCTTGAGCTTTAAAGAAATGCAGTCCATAACCTCCTCCATAGGCTCAACCCTCTCGGCAAGCTTTTTGTCATTGGTTTTAAATGAAGTGAATGCAGCTGCTATAATATCCTCCAGCAGTCTGCGGAGTACCTGTACCTCGCATTTAGCTTCGTCTGAAAGCTTTAGATTATCATTATACATACCGAATGCCGATTCTGCAATATTCAGTGCATGGTCTCCTATGCGCTCTATATCGCTTATGGCATGAATGAACAAAGAAGCGGTATGCGATGTTGCCTCATTGGACTTTGCCGATATTTTGGAAAGTGATGTCGCCAGTACATCCTCATAATTATCTATAAGCTTTTCATTTTTATTTATACACTTGAATTTTTTTTCGTCAAATTCATAAAGAAGATCCAAACAAAGGTCAATGTTTCCGAGTGATAAATCCGCCATCTCTCTTATCGTATTTCTGCAGGTTTCGATTGCAACGTCCGGCATATTAAGAAGCCTGTCATCTATATGCATTATTTTACGGCTGCTTTCCTCCGGAGAGTCTTTTATTGTCTTTTCCGCAAGGAAAATAAGCTGATTCGTAAACGGCAGCATTACAACAGTCGTGAGAACATTAAACGCAGTGTGTATTGCCGCTATCTGAAATGTGTTTACCGTCTTTGCGGCAAATGAAAACTCGAAAAAGCGACCCAGCGAATAGTATACGATTATAAACAAAGCCGCACTGATTACCTTATAATACATCTGCACAACAGCTGTTTGCTTTGCCTTTTTATTCGCATTGACCGAAGAAATCAAAGCAGTTGTGCATGCACCGACATTTTCGCCTATCAAAATCGGGATTGCAGTACCGAACGAAATAGCCCCGGTTACGGATAATGCCTGCAAAACGCCCACCGACGCGGAACAGGATTGCAAGACGGTTGTAACGACAATTCCCACAACCACACCCAGTATCGGATTTTGGAAAATTGTCAGCATGTTTTTAAATGATTCGCTTTGCGAAAGAGGTGACATTGCATCGGTCATTACACACATACCGTACATCAATACGCCGAAGCCCAAAATAATGCTTCCGACATTTTTAACCTTATCTTTTCTGAAAAACAGCACCATAATTCCGCCGATAAATATAAGCAGCGGAGAAAAGCCCTCAGGCTTCAAAAGCTTAAATACAACGCTCGCTCCGTCCAAACCGGATAAACTCAAAAACCATGCGGTAATTGTAGTTCCTATACTTGCTCCCAAAATCACGCCTACGGTCTGCTCAAGCTGCATTATTCCCGAGTTTACAAACCCGACCAGCATTACAGTTACTGCTCCCGACGATTGTATTACCGCGGTAACAAACGTACCGAGAAGTATGCCTTTATATTTATTTGAAGTAAGCTTTTCAAGTATTTTCTCAAGTTTTCCGCCGGCACACTTTTCCAGGCTGTCACCCATTACATTCATTCCGTAAAGGAACATTCCCAATCCGCCCAAAAGCGAAATTATATTAAACACAGTCATTGCAATCACTCCTAAAATGCGGCGGAACTGTTCGCTCTAGAAATATATTTGTCATTAGTATAGCACATATTATATATATTTTATCATATTAAACCGTTATCGTCAACCAATAATTTTCCGGTCAAAAATACAAATAATCAGGTTTACATCTTTTTTTGAAACAAGCTCGTCACAAATCCCTCAAGAGCCGTCCAGTCATCGGTTTCTCCGTTTTTAATTGCCAAATCAATCTCGGCAGCGGCACAGACGCAATCAATCAGAAAATCATCTCCGAACGATTTTTTCATATATTTGCGCGCAATAAACGGCGGCACCTTAAGCTTTCTTGCAATGCCGTCCGCATTCTCGCCCTCACGCAGCAAAAGAGACGCATAGAGCATTTTATCAAAGGTTGAAAACAACGTAAACAAAATGTTATATGCCGATTCTCTGACAGTTTTCATATCAGCCAGTATAGACAGCGCCTTATCCGCATCATGAGCCATAACCGCGTCCGTCATTTCAAATATCCTTATATTCAGCGATTTTGACACAAGGCGGTCAATATCCGAGCGCGTTATTTCTACGTCACAAAAGTCGGTCAGCTTGTCCATCTCATTTTTAAGATTTTCCAGTCCCTCGCAGCAGACCTCCGCAAGATAAGCGGCATTGTCCTTTGTGATTTTTTTCTTTGCCGCAAGTGCCTGCCGCTCTATCCATGTGACAGTATCGGCAGCGGACAGTCTCGAGAATTCGGCTACCGCTCCGACCTTATTAATCGCTTTATATATTACGCTCCGCTTGTCAACTTCCTTTTCGGCAAATACTATCGTCAAGTATTCCGGAATATCGGACAGCAGCTCCGTCCAAAAGCTTTTAATTTCTTCATTGGCAGATTTTAAAATCCCGGTATCGCGAATCATAAGCAGTTTTTTCTCGCTCATCATCGGATATGTCTCGGCAAAATCAGAAATTTCCGAAACGGGGATCTTTGCGTCATCCGCAATCATCTTGTTAAAGTCCGGCATACCGCCGTCGGGTATGGCGTCGGCGAGCCTTTTTGCATACAAATCCACCAGATAAGTTTCATCGCCGCAGAATAAATAAGCCTGCTTCAGATTATTCGCACTTATGCTTTTTTTCAGCTCCGCCGCAGTAATAATCGCCATATACTATGCCTCCTTTTAAAATTAAATACATCCGAAAAAACAAGTTTTAATCCGATTTTTTGTTACTGTCTAACATCTTCATTTATCCTCCCGTCATGTTCACGTCAATCGTTCACATGACATCCTCCTTTAGGCAAGGAGGGCAAACCCGGAGTCCAAATCGGACTGTTATTCGCAGTCTCGGTGCCGCTACTTTCAAGACAGGGAAGAATCTTTATAAACTTCAATTTCGGCTCCCTTGCCTAAAGGGAGCTGTCAGCTTTAGCTGACTGAGGGATTTTAAAACCGTCTAAAACTCAAATACTGTTCTGCCGTCCTCCAGTTTCAGCACGGCATCAAAGCTTTTTCCCGTCCTCGGAGATACAAATCCCTTTATCTTGCATGTCCTGCCCGTTTCCAGCAAGGCCCGGACATTTTGCGCTGAAATTATTCTTCCGCAAATTTTACCGCTTATTCCGAATTTGCAGCCGTTTTTGTAGCCGCTGCAGCCGTAGCCGAATTTTGTGCGCACAACCTCCGCACCGCAAAGCGGACATTTGCCGACCTTATCGCCGACAAACCCGTCATCCGTATCCAGCTCCGGCGGTTCGGCGGCTCTGTTAAACACCTCCGCAATCTCGGTCTTGGCTATTTCCACACTTTCATTTATTGAGATTTCACCCCGGTATACCTTTTTAAGCGCCTTGCCCATCTCGGACGTTTTGTATTTATCCATGCTTATTTTCATATCGCAAAGTTTTTCGATAAGCTGCTCGCCGTCCGGTAAAATAGTGTAAACATCTTTTTTTAAAAGTATATAACCGCTCTTTTTCGCGTTATCAATAATCCCGGTTCTGGTAGCCTCTGTTCCCAGCTCCAGTCCCTCAAAAATTGCTCTGTATTCCTCCGCGTCGTCCTCTCCGACAGTTTCAGCGGCGTTCGCTTTATCCTCCTTAAAAGGATTTTTGAGATAATTGTTAAGCGTTTCTATAGTATAATGTTTCGGCGGAGAAGTCTCCTTTTCCTTAGGCTCAAAATTGATATTAATCTTATCGCCCTTTTCCAGAGCAGGCAGTATTTTATCCTTTTTGTTATAATCATCATACTTTGTCCAGCCTTTTGAAACCATGACTGTACCTTTTAAATTAAATTCCTCTTCGCCGCCCAAATCAATTTTTATTTCCGTTTTTTCCACAATGCAGTCTTCGGCGCAGAATACCGCCGCAAACCGCCGCATTATCGCACTGTAGACAATATATTCTTCTTTTGACAAATTCTCTTTCTTCGGGATTTTATAAGTCGGCGTCAGTGCCGAATGTGATTCGATTTTTGAATCGTCAAAAATCGTTTTTTTGAATTTGAACTCTACCGGATATCCCAGTTTTGCAACCGATGCAATTATTTTTTTAACCTTTTCCTGCTCGGCGGTCGCCAGATACTCGGAATTTGTTCTCGGATACGTGACATAGCCTTTCTCGTACAAATCCTGCACTATTTTCAGACTGTCCGCCATTGACATCTTGTATTTTTTTCCGAGTACATTCTGAAGCTTTGTAAGCGAATAAAGCTTGCCCGGAGCAAGCATGTCTTTCTTCTTTTTTTTCGATACTATTACAGCGTCCAGCGAATTATATTTATCGCACAATGCCTTTGCCTTGTCAAGCTCGTTTTTATTAAATTTCTTCTTTGAGGCAAGCTCAATTTCTTCGCCGTTCGTTACCGCTTTGCTTTGAATTGCGTAATATATCTCCGGTTTAAAATTACGAATTGCCGTATCTCTGTCATATATAGCCTTTACAATCGGAACAATCACTCTGCCCACGCGAAGAAGCCTGCCCGTTTTAAGCGTCGCATACCTGGTCAGATTAACCCCGTAAAGCCAGTCGATAAATGTCCTTGCATAACCCTCGTTCGCCAGATTGTCATACTCGCACTCATCCTTGAGCTCGGCAAGTCCTGCCGAAATTGTTTCCGCCGTCTGATCCGGCAGCCACAATCTTTTAAACGGTTTTTTGCCCTCAAGCGCTTTATCAACGCATATTCTTATTATAATTTCGCCCTCACGGTCCGCGTCGCCGGCGTTAATAATTTCAGTGACATCTTCTCTGTTTATAAGCGACTTTATAGTCTCAAACTGCTTTTTTACTCCGCTGTCAACCGTTTTGTCCGCACCCTTTTTCAGTTCAAATTTAAATTGCTCCGGAAAACACGGCAGATTTTTCATAGACCAAAATCTGTCCGGATTGGGTGAATACTCCTCCACATCGGCAAGCGAAAACAAATGACCGAATGCCCACGTTACGATATATTCATTGCCGAAATAAAAGCCGCTGCCCTTTTTCATGCTGCCTATACCGGACACTATATTTCTTGCAAGGCTTGGCTTTTCCGCTATTATTAACTTGATTTTGATTACCACCTTTTCTTTGCAAGATATCCGTCTCTTACTCCGCAGCTCATTATATAAACTCCGGCTGCCGACAACATATCGCATATCGTCTTTAAAATTATCACTCCGGGAATTACGGTGTCCGCGCGGCTTTTTACAATCTGTGAATACACATCGTACATTTTTTCCGGATCTCTGTCACCGAACAGGCACAATCTTTCAAGCATTTCAACACTTAAAAATTTATCCGAACAATCAACGTTTGTAAGTGCCGAATAGAGCTTAAGAGCGCCCTTTGCAGTCCCTCCCATTGCGTACAGGTATCTCACGCCGAAAACATTTCCCATACCTATCATTTCGTTGCGAACCGCAAATTCGATTCTTTTTCTTTCCTCCGGAGTCGGGATATTTCCGCTGACAAGCTTTTGCTTTAATCTGTTTGAGCCTATATTGTACGACTCGGATTTTAAAAGTCTGTTGTGTTCAAACTGAATTATCTGGCAGCTTCCTCCGCCCAAATCCAGTCCGACCGCATTTCTTTCCGGCACACATGCTCTGAGTGCATAAAAATCACACTCCGCCTCTTCCGCTCCGCTTAAAATCTCCACATCAAGACCTGTGGCATTCCGGACAATTTCGCAAACCAATTCCCTGTTTGATACTTCCCTCAGTGCCGATGTAGCAAAGCAGCCTATTTTAGTGCAGCCTGATTCTCTGAATACGTGGGTAAGTTTATTCAGCACAACAACCAATCTGTTTATTCCGTCCTCGGAAAGATGCCCGTCCCTTGTTTCGCGAAGCAGATGCGATCTGACAAGCTTGTCTTCACGCTTAACATACCCGTTCTCTCTTTTTTCATATACAACACCTCTGATAGTGTTAGTACCAATATCTATTACGCCGTACCGCATAGTTATACTCCTTTTAATTTTTATCGGTAATGCCTTTCCGTGTTGTATATCAATGATGATGGTGGTGTCCGCAGTCGCATTCTCCGTGCTCATGTCCGCAGCCGCACCCGCCGTCATCTTCCTCATAATAACCGAGAAAATCCTCCGCGGTTGTCTCGGTTATGCTGCCGTCCTTAAAATCCTTTATCATAATTTTTCCGTCCGAAAATACCCTTATCATGCAATCGGCATTTGTTTTCTTTGCATATTTTTCGGCATCCTTAAAGCTTCCGTTTTCCACATATCCCTCGGTCATGCAGCCGTTAATGCGCAAATTGAAGGCTATATCATATGCAATGCCGCTTGCGTTTTTTTCAGGATAGATAAGTGTTTTTGAGACTCTTTCTTCATGCATATCGTAAAACTCCGCGAGCATGTCCAAATCAAATTCAGCAGCAGCGCAGCCGTCAACCGTACCCCCGGTACAAACAGGCTTATCTGTATTGCTGATAAATATTTTAAAGTAAACATCGTCATATTCGCCGCCGGAGACCATTCCCAAATCTATTACAGGAAATTTTTCAAAACCGTAAAGAATCAGAATCTTAAATACCTCCGAAAGTCCGTCAAAAGCAGCGCCGGCTTTTTTGGGAAGTTTTCCGAGCCTTTCGCTGAGACTTTCATCGCCTATTGCATCGCTCAGATTTATAATTATATCTTTAAACTCGCTGCCCGAGTCTGCCAAAAGTGTTTCCAGTTCCTGACGATTTCCTGCCGTTACTGCCGAAAACAAAGCTGCGGCATTTTTTTTATCGGCATTTTCGCACAAGGCTTTAACAAAAGTGTCCGATCCGATTCTGACATAAAAATCCTCTATTCCGACTGCAAGCAAAGCCTCTAACGAAGCAGCAATCGGCTCCGTAACCGCGGCAGGTGTTTCGGCGTCCGCAAGCACAATTCCGTAGCGTGCAGAGTTTTCCGAGCCGAGCGTTGAGCAGCACATTCTCCTTGTATCCGTCTTTTTGCAGCAAGCGGCAAGCTCCTTTGCAAGAGACATCTTTTCAGTGCGTATGCCTGTTTCCGAATATCCAAACGATGCAAAAACCGCCTGCATAAGCGCTTCTGTCTCTTTCTTTTTTAAATAATCCTTCGGCAGAGTATTATCAAGCATTGAAAAATTTCCTTTCTTATCCGTAATATAAAAGCTAAAAACTACAATAACTCCATTATAAATTATATACCTTTTTTGACTTATGTCAATGTTTTTGACTTTCTTTTTGTAATTTTGAAATATTTTGTTTGCCGCCGTAATTTTTTTTTGTTTATTTTGCTCGCATAGTCATATTTGAGTTGACATATCGGGAAAAATATTATAAAATATATATTAGAAAATAATAGAATAACGAGGTGCAGACAAATTGTTTGAAAAGCTTGAAGCATTGGAAGAAAAGTATCTTGTGCTGGAGAAAAAAATAAGTGACCCCGAGGTTATTAAAGACATGGATTCATGGCGGAAATACTGCAAGGAAAGCTCGGATTTAACACCGATTATCGAAAAATATCATGAATATAAAAAGGCAAAACAAACCATTACCGACGATAAGGAAATGCTTTCCGAAGGTCAGGACAAGGATATGGAAGAGCTTATCCGCGCCGAGCTGGCAGAGGCTGAGGATGATTTAAAAAGATGTTCGCAGGAGCTTAAGATTCTGCTTTTGCCGAAAGACCCGAATGATGAAAAAAATGTAATTATGGAAATACGCGGCGGAACCGGCGGTGATGAAGCGGCTTTGTTTGCAGCCGACTTAATGAGAATGTACTCAATGTATGCCGAAAGCCGTCGCTGGAAAATAGATATATTATCCTCCAATCCGACCGATATAGGCGGCTACAAGGAGGTCTGTTTCTCGGTTGAGGGACAGGGCGCTTATTCAAGGCTCAAATTTGAAAGCGGAGTACACAGAGTGCAGCGTGTGCCGAGCACTGAATCAGGCGGAAGAATACACACCTCCGCGGTTACGGTAGCGGTTTTGCCGGAAGTTGAGGAGGTTGAAGTAGACATCAACCCTAATGATTTGAGAATCGATGTATTCCGTGCCGGAGGCCCCGGCGGTCAGTGTGTAAATACAACCGACTCGGCGGTAAGAATCACTCACCTCCCCACCGGAATAGTTGTTTCGTGTCAGGATGAAAAATCACAGTTTAAAAACAAAGACAAAGCAATGAAAATTCTGCGTTCAAGAATCTATGAGGTTCTTGAAGAGGAGCGCCATAAGGAAATTGCCGATGAAAGAAAATCACAGGTTGGTTCGGGAGACAGAAGCGAGCGTATCAGAACATATAATTTTCCGCAGGGACGGGTTACCGACCACAGAATCAACCTTACGCTTTATAAGCTGGAACAGATTTTAAACGGGGCAATGGATGAGCTGATAGACGCGCTTATCACTGCCGACCAAAGCGCAAAGCTTGCAGGAGCTGATGAATAGATGAAAAAAGGACTTCCTTTTTTAAAATATATGACGGCACTGCTTTTGTACTTATCAAAACAGGCATGAAAACAGAACCAAAGCTCAGCGACATACCTTGTATTATGCTTCTGGGCGTAGTTAATACCGGTATCGGCTGCTATTTGTATTTCTCATCAATAGGGCGCCTGCCCGTACATACCGTGGCAATATTCGGATATACCGAAGCATTGTCCGCCGTTATTTTTTCGGTCATCTTTTTGGGAGAGAAAATGTCGGCAATTCAGGCATGCGGAGGAATACTGATTATCGGCGGAGCCGTATTTGCGGAATGTTTCAAGCCCGGCATGAGTAAAGATACACTATAAACTCAAAGAAAAGACGTGGAAATAATGAAAGGATTTAAAAGAAATCTTCTCCTCGGCATTATACTGATAGCCGCGTCGATATCCGGATATTTCCTGAGAGCTCGGGAAATGCAAAGCTATGTTGTTGAAACGGAAACCGATGCCGACGATATTTACACAACAAGAGAGCCGGAGATTAATACAAGCGAGTATTCTCCGCCGCAGACCGACGGGAAAATCAATATAAACACCGCCTCGTCCGAGCAGCTGCAAAAGCTGGACGGAATCGGTCCGGGCAAAGCGGAAAAAATTATAAAATTCCGTGAAGAATACGGGAATTTTGAAGTAATTGAAGATATTATGAAGGTTGACGGAATAGGAATAAAAACCTTCGAAAAAATAAAAGACGATATAATCACAGAATAAAGGGGGATACCGAATTGAAAATTTTTGTTGTCGATGACGAAAAATTACTGGTTAAAGGACTTAAATACAATCTGGAGCAGGAGGGATACCAAGTCTGTACCGCCTTTGACGGAGAAGAAGCAATCAGACTTGCTCATGATGAAAGCATCGGCCTGATACTTTTGGATTTAATGCTGCCGAAAACCGACGGCTTGTCGGCATGCAGAAAAATAAGAGAATTTTCCAATGTACCTATAATAATGCTGACCGCCAGAAGCGATGATATAGACAAAATTCTGGGGCTTGAATATGGAGCTGATGACTACATTACAAAGCCTTTTAATGTGCGCGAAGTAATATCGAGAATCAAAGCTATACTGCGCCGCGTCAATCCGGCGCCGAAAGATAATCAAAGCATGCTGATATCCGGGGATATTACTCTTGACTATAATTTCAGGCGCGCAATGGTAAAGGATAAAACCGTTGAACTTACCGGCAAAGAATTTGACCTTTTAGAGCTGTTCTTAAAAAATCCCGGAAAGGTTTACACAAGGGAAAATTTATTGGATATCGCATGGGGATTTGAATACCTCGGCGATGTACGCACGGTAGATGTGCATATAAGACGTCTGCGCGAAAAAATCGAGGATAACTCCGCAGAACCTCAATATATAAAGACAAAATGGGGTGTTGGCTATTACTACAAAAAAGACTGATTGGCATCTGTCCATGCGCTGGAGCATGATGCTGACATATATCCCGGTCATACTCATTACGCTATTGCTTATGACAATATACGTATCGGGCGCGCTTACAAAAAATCTTTACGAAAATGAACGCGTCACTTTATTTGCAAAGGCAAATATCATATCCGAGCTTACATCGGTCAATTCCGAACTGAGATTTGACGAAGACGCAATGAAAAATGCCAACAGAATACTGGCAGGTACGGGAATCCGCAGTATTGTAGTCAATCCTGCATGCAACGTTATTATGGACACCGGAACGGATTCGAATCTTACCGGCAAAATATTCATGCGTGATATTTTGAAAACATCTTTTGAGGGCGAGCAGGCATTTGCCGTCACTGAAAACAATCAAGGCGTACACCTTTTGGCAGTCGCCGTTCCGATAAAATACGGCAGCAAAATAATAGGTGCGGCATACCTTTTTGAAACGATTGAAAATATAGATAAAATGATTGGCTCGGTAAAAATGAGCCTTTCGGTCTTTTCGGTGCTGATAAGCGTTTTGGTCGGTATGCTCAGTTTCGGAATGTCATATATTATAACGTCGCCCATTGAAGATGTTACAATGGCAGCCAAGGCAATCTCAAAAGGAGATTTTTCGAAAAAGCTTGCCGTCAAGGGCGGCTATCATGAGCTTGTACAAATGGCGGAAACCATCAACTTTATGAGTACCGAGCTGGAACATCTAAACGACAATCGCAGGAAATTTGTCTCAGACGCGTCGCACGAGCTCAAAACTCCGCTTGCGACAATCAAGCTGATTTGCGACAGCATTGTCACTACCGAGAATCCCGACCCTGCAATGATTCAGGACTTTTTGGGGGATTTAAGCGATGAGGTGGACAGACTTACAAGAATAGTGGAGCGGCTGCTCACACTTACCAAGCTGGACTCTTCCGGAAATGAGCCGAAATTTACTCCGGTTGATTTTACCGTTATGCTTAATGCCATAACAAAAAAACTGACTCCCGTTGCAACGGCTGCAAACATTGTGCTCTACAGTGATTGGGGGGACACCGTGCTGGAGCCGATTAATCTGGATTATGACAAAATGTGGGAGGCAATTTATAATATAGTAGACAACGCAATCAAATATTCACCAGAGGGAGGCTTTGTCAAAATAAGCCTTGCTCTTGAGGACGGGCAAATCGTCATCCGCGTTGCTGACAACGGGCCCGGAATTCCGGACAGTGAGAAAGATAAAATATTTGAAAGGTTTTACCGTCTTGACGATTCACGCGCAAGAGATACCGGCGGCACGGGACTCGGGCTCGCCATTGCAAAGGAGGCTGTCCTTCTGCACAACGGAACTATCAGCGTGGAAAGCGTTGAGGGCATGGGAAGCACATTTGTTATACGGCTTCCGTACAATAAAGCTGAGGTATAAAAATAAGGCGGCATATTAATGAACCGCCTTATTTTTTATGGAAGCTTCTTATTTCTTGTATCCCCAAATATCGTCAACATCACCGTCAACAGTCACATCAACAGCTCCCTGTACAGATAATACCATAATATCTTCTGTATCAATTTCTACAATTTTAATTTCCGGTTTTACATATTCCATTTTTTTATCCTCCTTATTGCTGATAGATATAATCGCCGTTGACTTCAATACCCCAAATATAATTTCCGTCTGTGTCAACCGCAAAAGGAATTGCACTGAACGACTTTGTAATATATTCCTCTGTAAAGCCTTCTATAAGTCCGAATATATACTTATTCTCGGTTGTTTTTCCGTCAATATCAAAATCCTTAGCTGTAACAGTCTTTGCAGTCTGACTGTTAGTTGAATTGTATGTAACTGATGTAAACACCTTATTTGTTGATATTTCTTTTGATTCTCCGTCAATTGTCAGCTTAAATCCTACATTGTCATAATCAAGCTTATCTACAGCAGCAAAAAATGCAAGCCTGTAGATGGTTTTTCCATCTTTTTCAATCGGTGAAAGGTTTCTTAAAACAAGGCTGTTTGATTCAAGAGTTTTTACTTCCTTTACTGTATTTCCGCCATATTCGGACACCCAATCGGTTTCGCCTGCATCAGAGAGGGCAATCTTGAATGAATCTATATTGTATATCGATTTATCCCATGTATTACCCGATACACTGCTGAAATCATCACCCATTGCCTGATTATCCGAATCGTTGTACATTCCGACAACAGGATTCAATATCTCTTTACCGTTAAAGGTCAATTTTATTGCAGAATAATTATTCTGAATCACCTGCTTATTTGAATAAGGTGCTCCTGCTATTCCGCCGATTGTATATATGTTCTCATATTTTTTATCCACATTGTCACAGACTATAGTAATCGAGCCCTTTGCGGTATTGCCCACAAGCTTTGTTTCTTCCTGTGCATTGCCGATAATTCCGCCGAATGCCCAGAATCTGGTTGAATTTATAGCTCCGTCAAATGTGCAATTTGTAATTGTAAAAGCACCCGATCCCGCAATTCCGCCGATTTGATGACCTGCATAAATACTTCCGGAAAAACTGCAGTTATCAATTGTAGCATAGCCATGCCCGACAATTCCTCCGACATATGCAACAGACTTTGTATTATCTGCGTTTAAACCGGTTACAACTGCATTTTTGACATTAAGATTTTTTATAGTAGCCATATATGTCTTTCCGAATAAGCCTACACCCAATTTACCGGGTATATTTTGAATATTTATATTCGAAATAGTTTTATCCTGTCCGTCAAAATTTCCCTTGAATGATTTAGCATTAGTATGGCTTCCTGCCGGAAGAACCGTCAAGCCTGCCATGTCCAAATCGTTGTCAAGAACCACAGTAACACCTTTATAATCAGTCCCGCTGTTCACGTTTTCAACAAACTTTACCCAGCCTGCCGGAGTTGATATATGCCATACATCATTTTCAGAATAAAAATCTGATTTAGATGCCGATATTGTATTAATCTCCGTTTCCGCACTTTTTGCGGCAGGCTCATCCGCATAGCTGCTGACAGGCAATCCGATTGCCGACAATGCAATAACAGCAGCGACTGCAATTGATTTAAAATAGTTTTTTTTCATTTGGTTTTCTCCCTTCAATTTTTATAGAAATTTCCGCAGCTTCAAGGGATGCGAAGCCCTGCCTCCTTTCCGGTTATTTATATTACAAAAAAGCATGGCGCTTTCGCCCAAAGGGCAAAAGCGCCATGCTTTTATTGTCAAGATTATTGCAGCAAAAAAAAAACAGAACTATCTGTATGTATGTATGTATGTATGTATGTATGTATGTATGTATGTATGTATGTATGTATGTATGTATGTATGTATGTAT
>CAKSFY010000002.1 GCA_934454035.1 uncultured Clostridia bacterium
GGGATTACGGTCCTTTGGGTGTTGAATTTAAAAATAATGTAAAAAAAGCTTGGTGGAAAAAGTTCATACAGGAATCAAAATATAATGTTGGTGTGGACTGCGCAATTCTGATGAATCCGCAGACGTGGGTTGCATCGGGACATGTAGGCGGATTTTCCGACCCTCTTATGGACTGCCGCGAATGTAAAGCACGTCACAGAGCTGACAAGCTGATTGAAGATTATGCATTTCAAAACGGTGAAAATCTTGTTGTTGACGGCTGGAGCAATGAGAAAATGACGCAGTATATCGAGGACAACAATATTCCGTGTCCCGAGTGCGGAAAGCATAACTTTACACCGATTCGCCAGTTTAATCTGATGTTCAAGACATTTCAGGGCGTTACCGAGGATTCAACCTCAACGGTATATTTAAGACCTGAAACCGCTCAGGGTATATTTGTAAACTTTAAAAATGTACAAAGAACTTCAAGAAAAAAGGTTCCGTTCGGAATAGGTCAGGTAGGCAAATCTTTCAGAAATGAAATTACACCGGGCAATTTTACTTTCAGAACACGTGAGTTTGAGCAAATGGAGCTTGAATTTTTCTGTGCGCCTGGTAAAGATATGGAATGGTTCTATTATTGGAAAGATTTCTGCATGCAGTGGCTTTTGGCACTCGGTATGAAGAAAGAAAACCTGCGTTTCCGCGACCATTCTCCGGAGGAACTTTCGCATTATTCAAATGCGACTACAGATATTGAATTTGTGTTCCCGTTCGGCTGGGGCGAGCTTTGGGGTATTGCCGACAGAACGGATTTTGACTTGAAACAGCACCAGAATCATTCGGGTGAAAGCATGGAATATATCGACCCGATTACAAATGAACGCTATGTACCTTATTGTATTGAGCCGTCGCTCGGTGCAGATCGTGTTGCACTTGCATTTTTGGTTGAAGCCTATGACGAAGAGGAACTCGACGGCGGTGACAGCCGTGTGGTAATGCATCTGCATCCTGCGCTTGCGCCGGTAAAAGCAGCAATTCTGCCGCTTTCGAAGAAATTATCCGAGGGTGCGTCGGCAGTATATGAAAAGCTTTCAAAACGTTTCAACTGCGAATATGATGAAGCAGGTTCAATCGGTAAACGTTATCGCAGACAGGACGAAATAGGCACTCCGTATTGCATAACCTATGATTTCGATTCCGAAGAGGATAACTCAGTTACGGTTCGTGACCGTGATACTATGCAGCAGGAAAGAATCAAAATTGATGAATTGGAAGCATTTCTTGCCGGCAAAGTCGAGTTTTAACCGGGGGATAAAATTATGTCCGTAATTAAAGAATTCAGAGAATTTATATCAAGGGGCAGCGTTGTGGACATGGCTGTCGGTGTTGTGATAGGCGGAGCGTTTAACAGTATTGTCACTGCATTCACCGGTTGTATTCTTACTCCGCTGATAAGCTGTATCACAGGTAAGGTGAATATCAGCAGCCTATCATTGGTTATAAGCGAAGAACTGAAAATTCCATACGGAGAATTTTTGCAGTCGGTGATTAACTTTCTTTTGACGGCGGCGGTTTTATTCTTGTTTATCAAACTGATTAATTCAATCAGAAGAGGAATGGAAAAACTTGAGGGCTCAAAGCAGGAGGAAGAACAAGAAGAGGAAACAAAGCCGACAACTGAGGAATTGCTTGGTGAAATTCTTGAAATAATGAAAAAAGACGAATAGTAAGAATAGCGGAATTGCGGTATATTTTTCTGTAATTCCGCTGTTTTTTATATAATTTACAAAATATTTACACAAAACAGTTGTATCGAAGCAAAATTTGTGATAAAATAATTCTATATGCCGAAATATCGGCTAAACGGAGGAATAATATGGCTATTTTTAAATTTAATTATGACAAAGAGGGCAAGGGTATAGATAAAAATGCCCCCGAAAAAAACATTTTTTACACTTACTTTGAATCTTTTATAAGAAATTTTTGGAATCTGATTAAGGTGAATTTTATATATGTTGCGGCGAGTATTCCAATGCTTCTGATTTTGGGAGCGATTTTTGCCGGATTTGTTTATCCGAATATAAGCGGTCAGGTGACGGAATATATTGCAAAATCAGGAATAGCCGAACCGACGCAGGCAGAAGCGACTTACATTGGCGTTTTTATGTCACTGTTTGTGACTGAGTTGCTTTTGATTATCGGTTCAGGCCCTGCATCGGCATATTTCGCTTATGCCGCAAAATGCATGGCAACGGAAGAACACGTTTGGATATGGAGCGATTTTAAAAATAAATTCAAGGAAAATTTTAAGCAGAGTATGATTGTTTCGATAATCGATATTGTAGTGGTTACGCTGCTGATTTTCTCAACGTTTTTTTACACATCGGCATATGCCGAAACGGGCAATATTTTGTTTTTTGTAATGCGAACGCTTTTGTTTGTTGTTGCAATTTTATATTGCTTTATGCACGGATATATTTATCAGTTCATGGTAACATTTGAGAATAAGCTTTCCGTAATATATAAAAATGCGTTTATAATGGCTGTCGCAAAGCTGCCGCAGAATCTTTTCTGCACTGCCGTATCGGTGCTTTTTACTTATTTTGTGTTTACGGTGCTCAATCCCGTATTCTCAATTATTCTTTTGTTTGTGATTTGGTATGCGCTGATGCGTTATCCCATGGAATTTTGTGCTGCAAGAAGCATAAAAAAATTAATCATTGATAAGCAGCCGGAGAAAGGACTTGAAGATTAATGGATTATATTGAAGCTTTTGACGTTGCCGTGATAGGTGCAGGTCATGCAGGAATAGAAGCGGCGCTTGCTGCGGCAAGATTGGGATTGAAAACGGTTATGTTTTCAATCAGCCTGGATGCGATAGGAAATCTTCCGTGCAATCCGAGTATAGGCGGAACCGCGAAAGGGCATTTGGTACGCGAAGTTGACGCACTCGGCGGAGAGATGGGAAAAGCAGCTGATGATACTTTTATTCAGTCAAAGATGCTTAATGTCGGAAAAGGACCGGCGGTTCATTCCCTGAGATGCCAGATAGACAGAAAACGCTATCATATCCGTATGAAAAAAGCCGTTGAGGAACAGGAAAACCTGCAGGTTAAACAGGCAGAAATTGTTGATATTCTGACAGAGGATAATTCGGTTTGCGGAGTGGTAACTCATCTGGGTACGGCGTACAGAGTCAAAGCGGTTATTGTATCTACGGGTACATATTTAAGAGGAAAGGTCTTAATCGGCGAATATTCGAGGGAAAGCGGACCGGACGGAACTTTCCCGGCAAATAAGCTTTCGGAAAATCTTAAAAGACTGGGTGTGGAACTCAGGAGATTTAAAACAGGCACCCCGGCAAGAGTGCACGGTAATTCGCTGAATTATGAAGAAATGGAAAGGGAAGAAGGCGATGAGCGTATAGTACCGTTTTCATTTGAGACGGTTAATCCCGGAGAAAATGTTGCTCCGTGCTATATGACATATACAAATGAGGAAACTCATAAAATAATAATGGAAAACATTCATCTTGCGCCTATGTACAGCGGCAGAGCGGAGGGAGTGGGAGCAAGATACTGCCCGTCAATTGAGGATAAGGTCATGCGTTTTAAAGGCAAAAACCGTCATCAGCTTTTTATGGAGCCGATGGGGCTTGATACTAAAGAAATGTATGCTCAAGGGATAAGCACCGGACTTCCCGAAGCGGTTCAGCTGAAAATGCTGAGGACCATAAAGGGACTTGAAAATGTGGAAATAATGCGCCCTGCTTATGCAATAGAGTATGATTGCTGCGACCCGACACAGCTTTATCCGACGCTTGAGTTTAAAAAGATTTCGGGACTTTACGGAGCCGGGCAGTTCAACGGAACAAGCGGATATGAGGAGGCGGCGTCACAGGGACTTGTCGCCGGTATAAATGCGGCACTTAAATTAAAGGGTGAAGAGCCTATGATTCTTGACCGTTCACAGGGGTATATCGGAACACTTGTAGATGACCTTGTCACAAAAGGAACGAATGAGCCGTACAGAATGATGACCTCGCGGTCGGAGTACAGACTTTTGTTAAGGCAGGATAATGCCGATGAACGGCTTACTCCGATTGGTTACAGAGTCGGACTTATAAGCGAAAAACGGTATAAGAAATTTCTTGAAAAAGAAGAAATGGTGGAAAATGAAATAAAAAGACTTTCCGGGTATGTTGTGCCGCCGTCTGCGGCGAATCCAATTTTGAAAAGAAACGGTACTGCCGAGGTGGTGACCGGGATAAGGCTTTCGGAAATGATAAAAAGACCGCAGCTTAATTACGAAAAAATTGCCGAAGCGGATATAGAAAGACCGGAGCTTCCGTATGAAGTATGGGAACAGGCAGAGATAAGACTTAAATATGACGGATATATCAACAGGCAGAAAATTCAGGTTGAACAGTTTAAAAAGCTTGAATCAAAAACGCTGCCGCAGGATACCGATTATTCCGAAATTCACGGACTAAGACTCGAAGCACGCCAAAAACTTAATAAAATCAGACCTGCATCACTCGGTCAGGCATCACGCATTTCGGGAGTGTCGCCTGCGGATATTTCAGTGCTGATTGTGTGGCTTGAAGGTCAAAGAAAATAAAATTTAATACTTGCAATTTGCAAAAAAAAATGATATAATATTTACAATAGTGTTGGATTGGAATGATAAAAATGGATTCGGATAAATTGAATATAGGCTCAAATTCCGATAAACAGAGAATTATTCAGGAGCTTGTTCCGGGTAAACAAATTACGCTTGCCCATATAATCGCGGCACCTGATGAGATTTTGTACAGAAAGCTCGGACTTGACCCAAAAGTAGACTATAGGAATGCGGCAATAGGAATATTGACGGTAAGCCCTGCAGAAACGGCGGTTATAGCGGCTGATATTGCTATGAAAGCGTCCAATGTAGAACTGGGATTTGTAGACCGCTTCAGCGGCACACTGATTGTGACCGGCATGGTTGCCGATACGGAGGCCGCAATTTGCGCGGTTGTGGATTATGTCAAAAACAAGCTTGGCTTTTCCTCCTGCGAGGTTACAAAGACCTGATGAAAAAAATAATTTTTATGGGCAGAACAGGCTGCGGAAAAACAACGTTAACCCAGGCACTGAAGGGTGAAAAAATTGAGTATGAAAAAACTCAGTATGTGAATAATTATGATGTTATTATTGATACACCCGGAGAATATATTGAGACAAGAACGCTGGGAGCGGCATTGGCTATGTATACATTTGAAGCTGATGTTGTCGGTCTGCTTTTGAGCGCCTGCGAGCCGTACTCGCTTTACAGTCCGTGCGTTACACCGCTTGCAAACCGTGATGTAATCGGAATAGTTACAAAGATTGATGCAGAGGACGCAAATCCCGGGAGAGCAGCAAGCTGGCTTAAGCTTGCCGGTTGCGAAAAGATTTTTTTTGTAAGTTCATACGAGAATAAGGGCATTTGCGATATTCTTGAATATTTAAAAGAGGACGGAGATATTCTTCCGTGGGAAAAGACCGAAAAGGAGTGATTTGCATGGATATGGATAACACCAGAAAAATCAATATCGGAATTGACAGGGAAACTGAGGTTCACGATATAATTTCGAGTGTGTACAGCGCTTTGAAAATTAAAGGCTATGACCCGATAAGCCAGATTGTCGGATATTTAATTTCCGGTGATCCGACGTATATTACAAGCTATGACGGGGCAAGAGGTAAAATTGTCCGCATCGAGCGCGATGAGCTTATGGAAGAGCTCGTAAAAAACTATATTAAAGGACTTTGATTTTTGCCGGTATTCGGGAGGTGACGATTTTGGTAGATATACATTCGCATATATTACCCGGCATCGACGATGGTTCGGAATCTGTTGAAATGAGTATTCAAATGCTCAGGGACAGTATGGCACAGGGAGTTGATACTGTCATTTCCACATCGCATTGCTACCTCCGCGAGGAATCGGATATAGATGCTTTTTTGGAAAAAAGGCAAAAAAGCTATGATATATTGACTAAGGCTGTACAAAAAGAAAAAAATCCGCTTCCGAAAATCAGACTCGGCGCAGAAGTTCGTATTGAAAATGATGTGTCCCGCTTTAAAAATCTTGAAAAGCTATGTATAGAGGGTACAAATTACATATTGATTGAGATGTCATATTCCAAGTGGCATCAGTCTGTTTATGACGCGCTTTATTCCATGACGCTTAAAAATATGAGGCCGGTCATGGCGCATATTGAAAGATTTTTTGCTAATGAAAAAGAGTTTGAAAATTTGAGGGATATAGACCTTGCGTATCAGATAAATGCGGATTCGTTTTTGAATCCTGCCGACAGAAAAGCGGTAGCTTATCTGCTACGCCGCGGAATGGCAAACGTTATCGGAAGCGATATGCATAATACAACTGTCAGAGTGCAGAGACTTAAAGCGGCATATGAAAAAATAGAAAAGGATTTCGGCAGCGAATGTGCACGCTATTTTGAACAAAATTCATATTCAATACCGAATAATGAGTATTTGGAGTATTCCGGTTTTAAAAAACTGGGATTTTTTGAGAAACGAAGAAAATAGACTAATCATTTTTAGAAAGAACCGATTTCCATTTTTTTGTTTCTTCATCGCTTTGCTTATAAAATGATGAAAAATAACGGGTTATTGCAGCTTCAATTACAATGACTGCCGAGTGAAACAAGATAAGCAGTATTTTGCTCAGAATATCAATCGGACCTTGTCTGTACCAAAATAAAGCGATTATTGCTGCGGAAATAACCAGCAAATCGCTTTTTGAAGCATAGTAAAAAAGCCTGTCGGAAAAATTGCCGGGGTATGCTTTTTTAAATCGGTTGTTGTGCGATTCCCATTTAACATTGGTTTTATCTTCGAGATATGCCGTTATATAACCGTTTATATGAGCTGCTGCTTTGCGCAGACGGACTATTCTCAGTGATATGGGTATTATAATTAAAAGGGCAATGTTTAGAATCATGTTGGCTGAAACGGCAAATGCTGCCGCAATTACAGCAATTACTGTGGTATAGCAAAACCGTATGTGTGTATCCTGACGTTCGAGAAGGCTTAACTGTTCATTTTGCCGCATTAAAAGCTCTTGCATATAATTATCCATTGTTTGTTGTCTCCTTTGAGAGATATTTTACTGCGGAGGGGGAAACTCCGCTTAACTGTTTATAGACTTTTGAAAAATACGACTGCTCCGAAAATCCGAGTGCTTCAGCGGTTTCTGTTACCGTCTTTCCTTCTTTCAAAAGCGAGGAAGCATAGCTGATTTTCATTTGCATAAAATATTTGTGTACACCCATTCCTGCGTATCTGCCGAAAATTCGTTTCAGGCTTGTTGTGCTGAGACATATATGTTCGGCAATATCATCGACGGACAGATTCTCACTTATGTGATCATGCATATATGTTACTATATTTCCGAATGTGATTGCATCGGATGTTGCCAGCAGCGGAGCAGAGCTGCCGTTTTCGGCGAGCAGCAAAAAAAGCCGGTAAAGATATACCGACACCATTTGTGAATAGGTCGGAATACTGTGGAAACGGGATATATATTGCACTTCGGTTTTGCCTTGGGCTGTGCCGGGTTTGCCGGAAACATATTCAATCAGCGATTCGATAACACGCTGCTGCTTTTCGGATAGTGAAAACACACTGTTTTTTAATACATCGCAGAGATTTCCGTCCATAGAGAAAGAGAATATAAAAAGTGTTGCGCCGGCAGGATTGTCAATATAAAATTTATGCAGTTCCATAGGCTTATGGAAAATTATGTCTCCGGGATTCAAATGGTATACACGTTCGTCACCGGAAGCACATATATTTCCGCTGATTACATATACACACTCCCAAAAATTATGGTATTCACCGGAAAATGAGTAGCTTTTGTCAAAATGTTTCAGAAACATTGAAAACATTTGAGTTATATTAACCTGCGGAATAATTTTATAGCCTTTGTAATTCATATTTAGCCTCCGTGTTCTGGACTGAAATTACACATAATTGGACTGAAATTACATTCAAATATAATTTTAGTGTGATATAATTATAGCATAAAATATTACTTTTGTAAAGTAAAAGTTAAAAAGGAGAGCTGTAATTATGAAAGATGTAAAGGTATGCTTTGTAGGCTTGGGAGCAAGAGGAATGAACCTGTTGGAGGACATAGTGCTTTCGCAGGGGGAAAAGGTTACGGTGGTATGCGATTTGTACCAAGACCGTGCGGATGCCGGTGCCGATGCAGTCGAAAAAGCAGGACAGGCACGTCCGCATGTTTATACCGATTACAAGGATGCGCTTAAGGACGGCAGTGCAAACACTGTTGTTATTGTGACCGCATGGGAAAGCCATGTCGAAATTGCCGTTATGGCAATGGAACTCGGCAAACCGACTGCAATGGAGGTCGGCGGAGCTTATTCTTTAGACGAATGCTATAAACTTGTTCATACATATGAGAAAACACAAACCCCGTTTATGTTCCTTGAAAACTGCTGCTTCGGCAGACGTGAGCTGATGGTTCTTAACATGGTTGAAAAAGGACTTTTCGGAGAGGTTGTTCATTGCGAGGGCGGTTATCAGCATGATTTGAGAGAAGAAATTACTTTCGGAGCTGAAAATCGTCATTATCGGCTCAGAAATTATCTTACAAGAAATTGCGAAAACTATCCTACGCATGATTTGGGTCCGATTGCAAGGGTACTTAAAATAAATCATGGGAACAGGCTTTTGACCCTTACATCTACGGCGTCAAAGTCGGCAGGCTTGCATGATTATATAATGAAAAACAAAAGCGATGATGAAAAGCTTAAAAATGCTCATTTCGCACAAGGCGATATAATCACCACAGTTATTAAATGTGCAGGCGGAGAAACGATTGTACTTACTTTGGACACAACACTTCCGAGATTTTATTCGAGAGGCTTTACCGTACGCGGAACAAATGCCATGTACGAAGAGGCAACAGATTCTGTATTTGTTGACTGCGAGGAGGACAGAAAGCTGGATTTCGGCTGGAGAGACAATTCGATAAAAAATGCCGAAAAATATCAGGAAGAGTATGAGCATCCGATTTGGAAAAAATTTATTGAAGAGGGTGTAAAGGGCTCGCATGACGGTATGGACTGGCTTGAATTTAAGACGTTTTTTGAGGCTGTTAAAAATAATGAGCCTATGCCTATAGATGTGTATGATGCAGCAACGTGGATGTCGATTACCGCTTTGTCCGAGCAATCAATCAACATGGGCGGAGCGCCTGTAAACATTCCCGACTTTACCGGCGGAAAATGGCATATGGATATATTGAAGGAGATATAAAAAATGAAAACTGATTTGGTTATTATGGCAGCCGGAATGGGCAGCCGCTTCGGCGGACTCAAGCAAGCTGCCGCGGTCGGAGCAAACGGCGAGATGATAATCGATTATTCCGTAGCCGCAGCAAAAAAAGCAGGTTTTGATAAGGCTGTTATCATTATCCGAAAGGATATTGAAAAAGAATTTAAGGAGGCATGCGGCAAAAGAATTGAAAAAATCATTGAGACTGAGTATGTATTTCAGGAAAAAGACAGCTTACCGGACGGATATACTTTGAATCCGTCAAGAGCGAAGCCGTGGGGGACGGGGCACGCAGTTCTCTGTGCAAAGGAGGCGGTGCACGAACCGTTTTTGGTAATTAATGCCGATGACTTTTACGGTGTGGAAATTTTTAAAAAAATGCATGATTATCTTGCAGACGGCGGCGGTATGTGTATGGCGGGTTTTAAGCTCGGAAATACACTTTCCGAAAACGGTACTGTGTCAAGAGGAATCTGCAAGGTTGAAGCCGGTTTATTGAAGGATATTAATGAGGTTGTAAATATTTCAAAGGACAGCGGCTATTCACCGGATACGATTGTTTCCATGAATATGTGGGGGTTGGATGCAGACTTTTTCCCTTATCTTGAAAAAAAATTCCGCGAATTTCTTGATGAGCATTTGAATGAACCAAAGACGGAATTTTTCCTGCCGAGCGTAATAGACAAACGAATCGGGGAAGAAAATAAAACAGTAAAAGTAATCGAAACAGAGGAAAAATGGTACGGAGTTACGTACAAAGAAGATCTTCCGCTGGTTCGCGAAGCTTTAAAAAATTTTAATATGTAGGTGAAGTAAACGTGAATTTAAATGAAATACTTAAGAATTTCGATATTGAGACAAAGGTGGAAACATATGGAAACGGACATATAAATGATACATATTTGTGCGCCTCCGAATATATTTTGCAGCGAATCAATACAAAAATTTTTGTAAATCCGGAACAGGTAATGAAAAATATTTATAATGTAACGGAGCATATAGGGAAGAAGATAAAGCAAAGGGGCGGAGATACATCGAGAGAAACCCTCACGGTTATTCCGACCAGAGACGGAAAGCTTTTTTATAAAGCGGATGACAACAATTATTTCAGAATGTATAACTTTATAAAAGATTCTGCTGTTTATGATGTTGTTGACGACCCTATAAGACTTTATTATGCAGGAAGAGCGTTCGGGACATTCCAGAGGGATTTGGACGATTTCCCTGCCGATTTGCTGTACGAAACTATTAAGGATTTTCATAATACACGTGAGAGAGTTAAGCAGCTTGAAGAAGCTATCGGGAAGAATATTGCCGGCAGAAAAGATGAAATAAAGCCGGAGATTGAGTTTGCAAAAGAGTATTCAAAGTATGCGGGAGTTATACTTGATGCGATTGAAAACAAGGAAGTACCCATTCGCGTAACGCATAACGATACAAAAATAAACAATGTTCTTTTTGATAAAGATTCGGGCGAGGAGGTCTGCGTTATAGATCTTGATACCGTTATGCCGGGTTCTGTGCTTTATGATTTCGGTGATGCACTGAGGGCAGGAGCAACCAGCGGAGCAGAGGATGAAACAAATTTAGATATTGTATATTTTGATTTGGAAAAATTTGAGCAGTTTGCAAAGGGATTTTTGGAAAAAACCGGTGATTGCTTAACCAAAAAGGAAATTGAACTTCTTCCGGTGTCGGCATTAATTCTGACATATGAATGCGGTATCAGATTTTTGGCAGATCATTTGAATGGGGACACATATTTTAAAATTCATCGTGAAAATCATAATCTGGACAGAGCAAGAAATCAGTTTAAGCTTGTTAAGGACATAGAAAGCAAATTTGATGAAATGGCTGATATCGTAAAAAAATATATCAAACAGAGGTAAATGCCTGTCTTTTTTTAAGAATTTGCGGATAGAATATAAAACGGAGCTGTTTAAAAAGTCGATTGGCTTTTTAAACAACTCCTTCGTATTTTGCTCATTTCCTTGAGTTTCGGAGCTTTTTGACATCCCTTCTTGGTGTTTTAAAAAAACAGCGCAGGAATGACAAACAAAGCTAAAGCAAAGATATTGCTTGCTTTAGATTGCTCTGAGACGTGTACCGTATAGCATAAAATCTCTTTTTTAGAAATTTGTTATAAAATGAATTTCTGCGTTATGCGATCTGTGCATTTTGCTATAGTCCTTTTTACGGTTATACCAATTCAACAAACGAAATTGTTGTGCCTATTGAAGGTGACATAAGTGTAAATGTTTCGCCGTCAAGCTGAACCTGTACCGTGATTTGCGCATTTGCTGCAACTTCGAGAATATACGAGCCGGATGAAGTTGTTGTAAAATCCGTTGTCAGCGGCTGATTGATTACAGTTCTTGAACGGTCTTCCAATGCACCGCCGATATTTAAGACAAAGTGGGCATTTTCGCTGCTTCTTGAGGGTGTACCGGAAACAGCATATCTGATTAAATAAGTGTGTCCCTCATTTCCTCCGGAAAGAGTAAATACAGTATTGTCAGCGTTCACCGAAATATCACCGGATTTGTTGGTTACGGTTGTGGGGAACGGAACTGATTCAGCGTCATCAATTGTATCTCCGATTGCATTTGAGTTTGCAAAAAGTGCATAAGCATTTGTTGCGGTATCGCCGTCGCCGCCTGTCGGACCTGTCGGACCTGTAGGACCTGTCGGACCTGTAGCACCTGTAGCGCCTGCAAGTCCGTCAGCACCTGTTGGACCAGTCGGACCTGTAGCGCCGGTAGCGCCTGCAAGTCCGTCAGCACCCGTTGGACCAGTCGGACCTGTAGCGCCGGTAGCACCTGTAGCGCCTGCAAGTCCGTCAGCACCCGTTGGACCAGTCGGGCCTGTAGCACCTGTAGCACCTGCAAGCCCTGTAGCACCCGTTGGACCTGTCGGGCCTGTAGCGCCGGTAGCGCCTGTATATCCGGTCAGACCTGTTAATCCTGTAGGTCCGGTCGGACCTGTAGGGCCTGTAGCTCCGCGGCAGCAACAGCAGCTGCCTTGCGGACGAAGAGCTTCTTCATTATAAATTTCATTCTTATAATGCATAATTATACTCCTTTTTCAAAATATTTTTTATTCGACAGTGCTGCCTCCGATTGCGGTTTAAAAGAAAGAGCCAGATTGTTATATTCTTCTGCCTTTTTCTTGTCTCCGAGTTTGTCATAACAAACACAAAGCCATATTGCAGGGATATAACCGCGTTTGTCAGGATTTACAAATGCACCGCTTTTTAAATCGGATTTGTCGCTGAGAGCGGTTTCAAACCAAAAAGCGGCGTCTCTGTAATTCCGGTCGGTAATCATTATTTCGCCGATACGGCAGCATATTTCGGCACGGGGGCCGTCAAACAAGAAGCTGTGAAACAATGCGGAAAGTGCGGACACGGAGTCATTCTTTGCAAGATAACACTCGCAAAGAAGTGCACACGCGTCAATTTTGTTTTCTTTCCATACAAGATTGTTTTCAAGCAGTTTGCAAAAAACCGAAATTGCTTCGTCGTATTTTTTGTGATAGAAAAGCTCTCGCCCGTAATAAAAGCTGTCTCTGGGAGTGAAATTTATTTTCTCTTTCAGCATTTTTTTGTAAATTCTTAAATTTCTGTCCGGGTCGGGGGCTTTTGTTTTTTTGTGAGTAACGGCGGCATCCGAATAAATGACATTTCCTGTCGGGACAATGGCTTCATGGACTCTTCCGTGCCATCTGTATGCAGGACTGTTTCTTATTATCCGTTCCCTGTAATAGGAAAATGTCGGATTGCCGAATTCGTCAAATGCAATATTGTAAGGCAGCATGACAATATCTGTATCAGGCGGTAAGGAAAGTTTTAAGGCTTTAAGCTTATCGCCTGACGCTTTCGGCAGAATATCATCTGCGTCAAGCCACATGCAATAGTCCGAAGTTGCTTTTTCAAATGAAAAATTCCGTGCCGCCGAAAAATCTTCTATCCAGTCAAAATGATAAACTTTGTCGGTATATCTCTTTGCAATATCAATCGTTTTATCGGAGGAGCCTGTATCTGCAATTATTATCTCGTCAAATATTCCGCTTGCACTGTCTAAGCAGCGTGCGAGATTTTCCTCTTCATTTTTTAAAATCATGCATAAACTTAAGGTTACCATATTTGTAATTTCCCTTTCTCGGCATGAAAAATATTACACGCATGCCTGATATATATTATGTAAACCGAATAATAAATGTGAAAATCTATTTACACAAACATATTTTTGTGTTACAATATAAATATGAAATTATTTTTTTAAAGAGGAAGTCCATAATGGGAAATAAAGTTGAAATTTCGGGAAATGTTGCGGAAATAATATATTCAAATACCGAAAACGGATACACCGTATGCGAGATTGACAGTATTAAAGAGGGTATGCTTACAGCTACCGGATATCTCCCGTACATAAGCGAGGGCGACAATTTGTGCATGGTCGGTGAATGGGTGGTACACCCGGATTACGGAGAGCAATTCAAGGTCAATTCGTTTGAAAAGGTTATGCCTGCGGATGAAGAATCCATTTACAGATATCTTGCATCGGGTGTGGTGAAGGGCGTAAGAGAAGTTACCGCAAAAAAACTCGTTGATAAATTCGGAGCAAAGACTTTGGAAATAATGCTTAATGAGCCGGCAAAGCTGGCGGAAATAAGCGGTATTTCCAAGAAAAAAGCACTTGAGATAGGAGAATCCTTTTTAAAACTTCAGTCTGTTCAGAACATAATTATGTTTCTGCAAAAATTCGGGGTTTCGGCAAATTTTGCAATGAAGGTTCACAAGGTGCTTGGAATAAACGCGGTTGAAATGATAAAGAACAATCCATATATACTGGCAGACAAAATTGACGGAATCAGCTTTAAAACCTCAGATAATATTGCATTTGTGACAGGTATAGCGAAAAACAGTATTGAGAGAATAAGAGCCGGAATCAAATATATATTGAGTGCGGCGGCATATAATTCGGGACATACATTCCTGCCGAAAACGCTTTTAGTTGAGGACGCGGCATATCATTTGCAGATTACCGAGGAGGAAGCCGAAAGCGGAATTGCCTCTCTTATGACCGATCACAGTCTGTACACGGAGGAAATCGAAAAAATTCAGGCTTGTTATCTTTCGGGTTTTCTGTCGGCGGAAAATTATATTGCAAAAAGACTTGTTTCGCTCAGCTTAGCAGAGCAAAAATTCGGAATGACCGATTCGCAGAGTGAGGAATGCATAGATGAAATTGAAAAAAATGAGGGCGTTGAGCTTGCTTATGAGCAGCGAAATGCTGTGATTACTGCGCTCAAATGCGGCTGCTGCGTGATTACCGGCGGACCGGGCACGGGAAAAACAACGACAATAAATACAATAATCAAGCTGATGGAAAAACTCAGACTGTCTATTGCTCTTGCTGCGCCTACGGGACGTGCGGCAAAGAGAATGAGCGAAGTGACCGGACATGAAGCCAAAACAATTCACCGTTTACTCGGAGTTATCGCAGATAATGAAAATGCTTTCACTCATGACGAAACCAATCCGCTGACTGCCGATGTTATTATCCTCGATGAAGTCAGCATGGTGGATGTTCCTCTTATGAACGCATTTTTAAGAGCGGTTAAAAACGGAGCTAGAGTTATTTTTTCGGGTGACTCTGACCAGCTGCCGTCGGTTGGACCGGGAAATGTCCTGGGAGATATTATTTCCTCGGGAATTATTCCGGTAATAAGATTGGAGAGAATATTCAGACAGGCTGAGGAAAGCCTGATTGTTGTAAACGCTCACAGAATTAACAGAGGTGAAATGCCCGAACTTTCGGCAAAAAACAAGGACTTTTTCTTTCTGCGCAGAAAAGATGCCGAACAGACGGCAAAAACAATAACTGATTTGTATAAAAACAGATTGCCGTCAAGTTACCATATTAATCCTATAGCGTCAATACAGGTTCTGTCGCCGTCAAAAAAGGGTGCAGCAGGGACTGTAATGCTGAATAAGGCTATTCAGCAGGCGGTTAATCCGCCGGATATATTAAAGGTTCAGTATCAGTACGGACAGACGGTTTTCAGGGCCGGCGATAAAGTAATGCAGATAAAAAATAATTACGATATTCCGTGGATGAGAGGAAACGGAGAGCACGGAACTGGCATCTTTAACGGTGACATGGGTATAATTTCGGACATCTCTACAAAAGATAAAATGATGACGATTATTTTTGATGAGGATAAAGAGGTTGAATATCAATTCTCTTTTCTTGACGAGCTTGACCTCGCTTATGCGGTCACGGTTCATAAAAGCCAGGGAAGCGAATTCCCGATTATAGTTATGCCGGTGTGTACCTTTGCGCCGGCTCTTATGTGCAAAAATCTGTTTTACACAGCCGTAACAAGAGCAAAAACTATGGTTGTGCTGGTCGGCGGTGAGGCGGCGGTTGAGAGAATGGTTAAGGAAACGAATATGCGGCACAGATATACAGGTCTTGCATACAAACTCAAGTGCGCGGAAAATGTTACTATTGCACAAAATTAGCTGAAAAAATGCACAGAAAATCTATTGTTATTTTGTTGACTTTATACCGAAAATATGATATTATATACTATAGAGCAAATACAATTGTTCGTGAGCGACAAACTTAATTAAAAATCTGTTTGTGTGCGAACGGGAAGGAATTTAGTATGGGAATTTCATATGTACTTGTTGATTCCGAGGTTGCGCCTGATATTTTTGTGAAGGTTGTGGAAGCAAAAAATTATCTGGCATCTGGCAAATGCCGAACAATCGGAGAAGCTTTGGAGTATGCAAATATCAGCAGGACTGCTTTTTATAAATATAAAGATCATGTTTTTTCGTATAATGACGCAAAGAGTGAAAAAATGCTTACGCTTGGGTTCACCCTGGAGGATATTTCCGGAATTTTGTCAGATGTGCTGATAGTGTTGTCATCTTATAAGACAAATGTTCTGACAATTAATCAGAATATTCCGGTCAATGGGATTGCACACGTAACGATATCGGTTGAGACCGGAAATATGACGGTGGACATAGAGCAGCTGAAAACAAATCTCGGCAGAATATACGGAGTCAACAAGGTTGATATTTTGGCGGTTAAATAAAATATGCGGACAGAATGGAGATTTTTATGGCAAATGCGGCAATAATGGGATTCGGCACTGTCGGAAGCGGTGTTCGGGAAATATTTGACAATAACAATTTTGAAAAGAAAATCGGCGAGGATATAAACATCACAAAGATTTTGGACATCAGAGATTTTGAGGGGAGCGTCTTTACAAATGAGTTTCACGATATATTAAACGATAAAGAAATAAGCGTGGTCGCCGAGACAATGGGCGGACTTCATCCTGCGTACGAATTTACCAAGGAGCTTTTATGTGCCGGGAAGAGCGTTGTCACCTCAAATAAAGAGCTTGTCGCAACCTACGGTGCGGAGCTTTTGGAGCTTGCCGCAAAAAATAATGTGAATTATCTTTTTGAAGCAAGTGTCGGCGGAGGAATTCCGATTATAAGACCTATGACAAGCTGTCTTGCTGCAAATAATATAGAGAAAATAGCAGGAATACTAAACGGGACAACAAATTATATTTTGACGGAAATGTTTGAAAACGGGAAAACTTTTGACAAAGCATTGTCGGACGCTCAAAAACTCGGATATGCCGAGAGAAATCCGGCAGCGGATGTTGAGGGATATGACGCTTGCCGTAAAATTGCAATTTTGGCATCTTTGGCGTGGGGGAAATTTGTTGATTATAACGATATTGCAACAGAAGGAATAACGGAAATTGATGAAGATGATGTCCGCTATGCGGCAGAATTCGGATATGTCATAAAGCTGATAGGATATGCCGAATTAAAAGGTGAAAAGCTAAATATAATGGTAAAACCGATGTTGGTTGATAAGAAATCGCCGCTCGGCGGAGTTGACGGAGTATACAATGCAATTCTGGTAAAGGGCGATTATCTCGGCGAGGCTATGTTCTACGGAAGAGGTGCCGGCAAGGAGGCAACCGCCAGTGCGGTTGCGGCGGATATTATAGATTGCGTTAAACACTTGGGTGTTAGAAAGCATACTATATATTGGAATACTGAAGATAAAAACTTTGTTCAAAACCCGAAAGAGGACATCGCCGCGTATATGATCCGTTCACAGCAGCAAAACGGGGCGGTAAAGGTTTCAAAGGATAAAAAAGCGTATATAACGGAAAAAATATCGGCTCCCGAGGGCGTAAAAGCAATCAGGATTTTGGAGGTATAATGGTAGAGGTTAAGGTTCCGGCAACTTCCGCGAATATGGGTGCCGGGTTTGATTCGATGGGTATTGCCCTTAATTTATACAATATTATAAGCGTCAGAGAAATTGATAAAGGCTTGAAGATTATTAACAGAAACAGCCGCGAGTTCATTCCGGCGAACGAAAATAATCTTATTTATAAATCAATGATGAGAGTCTTTGATGAAGTCGGATATTTAAAGAAAGGCTTGGAAATAACGCAAAAAAGCGATATTCCGATGACAAGAGGTTTGGGAAGCAGCAGCGCTTGCATAATAGGCGGATTGCTTGCGGCAAATAATATCTCGGGAAACAAATTGTCACGCAACGAGCTTATCGGGCTGGCAACCGAAATAGAAGGTCACCCGGACAACGTTGTTCCGGCAATGTTCGGCGGATTTTGCATATCTGTAAGAAGTGAAGACTCAGTAGATTTTAAAAGCTTTAAAATTTCACCAAAGCTGAAATATGCGGTCATGGTTCCGGACTATTTCGTGGTAACCAAAAAGTCGCGCAGTATTCTTCCGGAGACGGTTTCTGTTTCGGACGCGGTATTTAATATATCAAGAGCGGCATGGCTTTCTGCCTGCCTGGTCAGCGGTAAGTTTGATTCGCTTAAAATCGGCGTTCAGGACAGACTTCATCAGCCGTACAGAAAAAACTATGTTGACGGAATGGAAGAAATTTTTGAAAAATCATATGAACTGGGAGCAAAAGCGACTTTCTTAAGCGGCTCCGGACCGACAATAATATCGGTTCTGGATCATGATTTTTATATATTTAATGACAAAATGACGCAGTTTTTAAAAACATGCGAGCATAAAAGGCAATGTAAAATTGTCGAAATAGATAATGTCGGTGCGGTAGTAAAAACCGCAAAAAAGTAGAAAGGGAAGATCAAAATGGGGTTAATAGTGCAAAAATACGGCGGAACATCGGTTCGTGACGCGGAACGCGTTATGAATGTTGCAAACAGAATTGTCGAAGCATATGATGCCGGAAATGATGTTGTTGTTGCGGTTTCCGCTCAGGGTGATACTACGGATGACCTGATAGAAAAAGCAAAGGAGATAAATCCGCATGCATCAAAAAGGGAAATGGATATGCTTCTTGCAACGGGCGAGCAAATTTCAATTTCTCTGCTGGCAATGGCTATAGAAAAAATCGGCAGACCGGTAATTTCGCTTACGGGCTGGCAGGCAGGAGTCAAAACCGACTCAAAATACTCACAGGCAAGAATAAAATCAATCAATACCATGAGAATCCAAAATGAGCTTGACAAGAAAAGAATTGTTATAGTTGCAGGATTCCAGGGAATTAATAAATTCAGCGACATTACAACTCTCGGCAGAGGCGGCTCGGATACTTCGGCAGTTGCGCTGGCTGCGGTATTGGGCGCGGACGTATGTGAAATTTATACGGACGTTGACGGAGTTTATACCGCTGACCCGAGATTTGTAAAAAATGCTTACAAGCTGGACGATATATCATATGACGAAATGCTGGAGCTTGCGTCGCTCGGCGCGAATGTGCTTCATAACCGTTCGGTTGAAATGGCAAAAAAATATCATGTCAAGCTGGCAGTTAAATCAAGCTTGAACAAAACGGAAGGTACTTATGTTAAGGAGGTAGACAAAGTGGAAAAGATGCTGGTAAGAGGAGTTACAAGGGATAATGATTGTGCAAGGATTGCGCTTTGCGGAGTGGAGGATACTCCGGGAAAGGCATTCCAGGTTTTTTCACTCCTGTCAAAGAAAAATATAGCGGTTGATCTTATTATTCAGTCAATCGGCAATGGGGTTAAGAAAGATATCAGCTTCACAATCAGCGAGGGTGATCTTGACGAGGCGCTTAGAGTTCTTGAAGAACATAAAGATGAAATCAATGCAGAGCAGCTTAACTGGACAAAGGATGTTTCGAAGGTTTCAATTGTCGGTGCAGGCATGGTAAATAATGCCGGGGTTGCAACAACCATGTTTGAAGCATTGTACGACGCTCATATTAATATAAATATGATTGCTACTTCGGAAATAAAGATATCCGTTCTTGTAGACCAAAAAGATGCGGAACGTGCAGTAATTGCAATTCACGATAAATTTATGCTTTAATACAATCGGCTGCCCGGCATACAATTTTACATATTCGGGCAGCCTTTGAAGTGAAAGGGTACAAAGGAATGGAAGATATAATCATCGGGAGAAATCCTGTCATGGAAGCAATTCGTTCGGACAGGGAAATAGACAAAATTCTGATAAAAAAAGGAAATTATGAAGGCTCTATAGTGCCGATTATCAAAAAGGCAAAGCAAAAGGGCATAATAATTCAAGAGGTCGAAAAACAAAAGCTTGACCAAATTGCGGGCGGCGCAAATCATCAGGGCATTGCAGCTTTTACGGCAGCTCATGAATATGCGAGTGTGGAAGATATAATATCCCGTTCGGAAAATCCGTTTGTAATTATATGCGATAAAATAACAGACCCGCATAATCTCGGCTCGATTTTAAGGACGGCAAACTGCGTCGGAGCGGACGGAGTAATAATTCCTAAAAGAAACGGGGTCGGATTAAACAGTATTGTCGCAAAGACGTCTGCCGGAGCGGTGGAATATACTCCTGTTGCACGGGTAACAAATATAGCACAGACCATTGATAATCTGAAAGAAAAAGGACTGTGGATAGCCGGAGCGGATATGGACGGAGAAGAAATGTACAAAACAAATCTTACCGGCGGAATCGGCATTGTTATAGGCAGTGAGGGCGAGGGAATATCAAGACTTGTTAAGGAAAAATGTGATTTCCTTGTGAAAATACCTATGTTCGGCGATATTAATTCGCTTAATGCTTCTGTTGCCGCGGCAGTACTTATGTATGAGGCTTCAAGACAAAGAAATAAGGATTGATAACGGGGGAATAATCGCAGCGGAATTTGCGCGGCGGTTATTCCTTTTTGATATTTATTGTTATTGACAGAAAATTGTAATAATGGTATAATAGCTATATTAAATGCAGGGAGTGATATAACAAATGAGAGTGATGTTTAACGAGGATTGGGTTCATTTCTTTTGGACCAGATATGAAAATAATATCGATGTGACCGAAAAGACTTTAAGGGATTTTATATATCAATACAAAGACACTGCAATAACAGATTTTTCAATGAATGTAAACGGAACTGTATCGGGTTTTCCGTCTGAGGTTTTGGAAAGCCTTACCGATAAATATAATCATGATGAAGAGAACGGGTATAAGGTGGATTATAAGAACTCGTTTGCCAAGACGGCATATGATATATTTGTTGTTAAAAAACTTGATAAGTACAAGATTTGGATTGACGCTTTGCATGAAATCGGCAGGAAGGCATGGATTTCGTTTCGTATGAATGACTGTCATGCAGATTTGGAAAAATTTAATATCCTTAAAAATTCAGATATTGAAAAACACAAAAATTTGTGGAGACAACCCTACAGAGAGCCGGATTATTTCGGAAAATGTCTTAATTATGCGGATGAGCGCGTCCGCATGCTTGCATATTCATATTTGAAAGAAACATTGGAAAGATACAATCCGGACGGAATAGAGCTTGATTTTATGCGTGAGCTTTTGGTGTTTGTTCCGGGGTACGAAAACAGAGATATAATGACGGATTTTATGCGGAATGTCAAGTCAATTGTGACTGAGGCTGAGAATAAATACGGTCATAAAATTCAGATTTCGATTATTGCCGCTCCAGAACCGAAAACAAATTATGAAGCCGGACTTGATATTGCTGTTTGGGCAAGGGAAGGGCTTATTGATTCTGTTTGCGCAATTCAAAGATGGGAAACTATCACAACAAATATACCGGTTGAATTCTGGAAATCAATCATCGGAGATGTCCCGTTTGCTGCCGGGCAGCAGCTTTTGGTAAGAGGAAACCGTGAAACCGAGTCTGTTATGAGCAATGTTGATATGGCATTCGGACAGGCGGCTGCCGCAGCGTCGAGAGGAGCCGATTTTGTATATTTGTACAATTATTTTGATTTGACAGAATCGGGATTAAACTCGGTTCTGCACGATACCGCTATAAGACCCGTTCCGAAAGAATTTTTAGAGTCTGCAGGCGATTTATCAAAGCTTAAAAAACATCCGCGGCGATATCCGCTGACTTATGATGATTGCCCGAATTATTGGGAAAGGGTTAATTGCAGGCTGCCGATTAATTTTGACGGAAACTTTTTTGAAACAATCAGAATTTCCACAGGTGATTTATCGGGCGATTCGGTACTGCTGCAGCTTGGGTGCAGTGAGAAACTGACTGCGGATGATTTTGAAATATATGTTAACGGAAAGCCGGTAAATCCGGCGGAAGCTGTTCCTGATTATAACATATATAAAAAGAATTGGTACGCTTTTCTGATTGAGCCGGAAAATTGTGAAAGACATTTGACCGCGGAAATCAGTGCAAAAAAGGCTTGCAGGCTTGAATATGCCGAAATTTACGCAAAATCCGCAAAGTGAAAACTGTGCCGTAATATAAACTTGACTATTTGATAAATATGTGATAAAATGATATAATCGGAGAGATTGGGTTTATTTATCAAAGGATAGAATCCGAAAGGACTTAACTGAAATGAAAAAAAATGTTAAAAGCCAGCCGTATTCGGCAGGCATATTGGTAAGTATAGTTTTGTTTATTATTTCCGCGGCGGCGACATATTTAATATATGAAAATATCCCTCTTGCGGCGGTGCAGGGTGCGGCAGGTACAGGCTTGGCGATTTATTACGGTATTTTAAGGACAAGGCACACAAAGGATATTGTGGAGTATTCAAAGCTTGTCTCAACGCAGAGCAGTACGATGGCAAACGACGCTATAAGTAAATTTCCGCTGGCAATGGTTATTTTGCGTATAGACGGCAGGATATTATGGTATAACGATTTGTTTTCCGACATGACCGGAAATAAGGACTTGTACGAGGTAACAATCGGAAGCATTATCCCGGATTTGAAGTGGTCGGAAATCTTAAAGGCATCGGACAGTATCAAATTGTCGGCAGCATACAAAGACAGGGTTTATACAGTTATGGGCAACATAATTATGAATAAAACCAACGTCGATGAAAAAGGTCAGCCGATTTATTCAGTGCTTTTGTATTTTCTGGATAAAACCGAGACGGAAACTATTAAGAAAAAGTACGACAACGAAAAAACCGATATTGCCATTATTAATATTGATAACTTTGACGATATTTTTCAAAAAATGGATGATGATGTCTATCAGAGCACCGTTTCCGCGATAGGAAAGAGTATAAGCGCATGGGTTGCCGAAAGCAAGGGCGTGCTCAAAAAGACCGAGCGCGACAGATATATTGCGCTTTTTGAACACAGATATTTAAGCGGATATATAAGAAGAAAATTTGATTTGCTCGCAAAAATAAGAGCGATCGGAGATAATATTAAAATTCCGATAAGTGCGAGCATCGGTGTGGGAACAGGCGGACACTTAATAGAAAACGAAGGCTACGCAAGGGCGGCAATCGATATGGCGCTGGGCAGAGGCGGAGACCAGGCGGCTGTTAAGGATGAAACTCAGTATAGCTTTTTCGGTGGCAGTACAAAGGACTACGAAAAAAGTACCCGTGTTAAAACAAGAGCTTTTGCGGTAGCGCTTAAGGATTTTATCCAGCATGCCGATAAAGTTATTTTCATGGGACATTCAAATGCGGATTATGACTGTTTCGGAGCGGCAATTGGTTTGCAGCGCGTTGTGCGGTCGAACGGGAAAAAGCCGTATATAGTATATGATAATTCACCTGCGGTAAAACTTTTGGCAGACGGGGTTAAGCAAAATCCGGAATATGAGGGCATGCTCATAAATAATTCCACGGCTATGGAAATTTTAACTCCGGATACGCTGCTTGTTATTTTGGATACTCACAGACCGTCCATGCTCCCGTGTGCAGAGCTTTTGAAGAAAGCAAATAAGGTTGTTCTTATCGACCATCACAGACGCAGCACAGAATTTATAGAAAACAGCTCGCTTACTTATCATGAGCCGTATGCCTCGTCGACCTGTGAAATGGCAACGGAAATTTTGCAGTATATTGACGACAGGCGAACCATGACATCGTTTGAAGCTATGGCTTTGTATGTCGGAATTCTGATGGATACAAAGCATTTTCTGACAAAAACGGGGGTACGTACATTTGAAGCAGCATCTTATCTGAAGAGGTACGGTCTTGATACTTCTTATGTAAAAAGGCTTTTTAATATTGATAAGGATGAGTATATGTGCAAGCTGGATATTGTTAAAACAACAGAGATATACAAAGGTGAAACCGCAATTGCGGAATGCAGGGCAAGCAATCCGAATATAAGGGTTGTATCGTCAATGGCGGCGGATGATATGCTTAATATCTCCGGAATCAAAGCTGCATTTGTTCTTTACAGAATTGATAACGACGTGTTTATAAGCGCAAGATCACTGGGCGAATTGAATGTCCAGCTGATAATGGAAAAACTTGGAGGCGGAGGGCATATGACAGTAGCCGGAGCACAGCTTAAAAATACGGACATAACAAAAGCTATGTATAGCCTGAAAGAAGCAATTGACAAATATTTAAGCGAAAAATAGGAAAGGAAAGAAATAAAATGAAAGTAATTTTGAATCAGGATATTAAAGGCAAAGGAAAAAAAGGTGAGCTTGTAAATGTTTCGGACGGATATGCAAGAAATTATCTTCTTCCGAGAAAGCTTGCAAAGGAAGCAACAAACGAAAATCTGAATATTATGCACGGTCAGCAGGAATCCGCAGAATATAAAAAGCAGACCGAACTTGAAGAAGCAAAAGCAATTGCGGAAAAAATGAAGGAAATAACAGTTGTACTGAAGGAAAAAGCGGGAGAAAACGGTAAACTGTTTGGTTCGGTTACTTCAAAGGATATTGCAGAGGCACTGAAAATGCAGCATCATATAAAGCTTGACAAGAAAAAATTCGTGCTTCCCGACGGCATTAAGACTTTGGGGGTAACCGTGGTTGAAGTAAAGCTTAATCAAGGCATCACCGGCAAGGTAAAAGTGTCGGTTGAAAGCTTATAAATTCAGGTAAAAGGGTGGAAATAAATGGCTCAGGAAGATATCAGCTATCTTGACAGAGAGCTGCCGCATAATAAAGAGGCGGAACAGTCTGTTATAGGCAGCGCGATGACCGATTCGCAGAGTGTTGCGGCATCAGCGGAAATTGTGCGCCCGGAGGATTTTTATTTTGAACAGAACAGGGAGATATATTCGGTTATTATTGAGCTTTTTAATGAAAATATTCCGATTGATATAGTTACTGTTTCGGACAGGCTCAATCAAGGTGACAGACTGGATGCAGTGGGCGGAATAACATATCTTGCAACCGTTGCGTCAAATGTTCCGACAACGGAAAATGTAGTATACTACTCAAAAATAATAAAAGAAAAAGCAGTTTTAAGACGGCTTATAAAATCATCAAGAGCAATATCTGAGCTTGCCTACGGAGAGGGAGACAGTGTAGACAGAATACTGGAGCAGTCTGAGCAGCTTATTTTTGATGTCTCGTCGTCAAAGGAACAAAATGATATTGTTCATATTCAGGAGGTTCTGCCGTTGTCGTATGAAACAATGGTAGAAAATTCACTGAATAAAAATAAGATTACAGGCATGCCTACGGGCTTTGATGAGCTTAACAGGCGAACGGGCGGCTTCCATGGCGGAGAGCTTATCATAATAGCCGGCCGTCCCGGTATGGGAAAGTCGAGTTTTGCGGTAAATATTGCGGAAAGTGCCGCTATTCAAAGCAATGTTCCGGTTGCGATTTTCAATCTGGAAATGTCAAAAAGTATGATTGTAAACAGAATTTTGTGCAGTCAGGCACTTGTTGATGCCGGAAAAATTCGTACGGGAGATTTCTCGGGAGAGGATTGGCAGCAGCTGGGAGCGGTGCTGGACAAGGTTGCACTTGCTCCGATTTATATTGATGATACAGCTTCGATTACCGTTTCGGAAATCAGAGCAAAATGCCGCAGACTTAAGCAGGCAAAGAATCTCGGTCTTATAGTTATCGACTATTTGCAGCTTATGCAAAGCGCGCACAGAACGGACAGCCGTCAGCAGGAGATAGCCGATATTTCGCGTTCGCTGAAAGTTCTTTCAAAGGAACTGGATGTTCCGGTTATAGCACTTTCGCAGCTGGCAAGAACCTGCGAAGCAAGAAGCGACAAAAGACCTATGCTTTCCGACTTGAGAGAATCCGGCGCGATAGAGCAGGACGCCGACATGGTTATGTTTTTATACCGTGATGAATACTATAATAAAGACAGTGAGGACAAAAATGTGGCTGAGTGTATCATTGCCAAGCAAAGAAGCGGCGAAACGGGAATGTTTAAGCTGGGCTGGCAGGGAAGATATACAAAGTTTGTCAATATAGACTATACGGCTCCGGAGGAACAGTAAAAATTGCAGGATGAAATTTTAAAGATTATTAAAAAAAATTTGCAAAACCGAAAACTTGTACGAAACGGCGATAAAGTATTGGTTGCTTTTTCGGGCGGAAGCGATTCTGTTTTTTTGCTCTATTCTATGAAAGAATTGGCGGATGAAATGGGGTTTTGCTTATCAGCGGCACACCTTAACCATGCAATCAGAGCATGTGCTGATGATGAGGAAGAGTTTGCTCGCAATTTATGCAAAAAATGGAATATAGATTTTTATTCCAAACGGGCAGATATTCCCAATATAGCTAAAGAAAAGGGCATTTCATCCGAAACTGCCGGCAGAAATGCCAGGTATGATTTCTTCGATGAATTAAGAAAAGAGCACGGTTTCACAAAAATAGCAACAGCTCACCATATGGATGATAATGCCGAAACTATTTTGATGCATTTTATCAGAGGAAGCGGTGCAAACGGTCTTAAAGGTATTGAATATATAAGAGATAATCTGATAATAAGGCCGCTTTTGAATTTATCAAAGCAGGATATTTATAATGCCTGCAAACGCCTTGGACTTGAATATGTAACGGATAAATCAAATTTTGAACCTGTTTACACAAGAAATAAGATAAGGCTTGAGCTGATTCCGGAGATTAAGAAATACAATCCGGATTTTGCGGCGACAGTCACTGCGAATGCTTCACTGTTCGCAGAGGATGAAGATTTTATAAACAGGTATACAAAAAAAGTGTTTGACGAAAACTATAATGAAGGATTCCCTAAAAAAACGGCTGACGGCTTGCCGAAGGCAATCAGAAGAAGAATAATCCAGATTTTGTATATGAAAGCGTCGGGAAAAGACCAGATGCTTTCACAAAAATATACAGATGCGGCGCTTAGCCTTACAAACGGAAAATCCGTATCGCTGCCGGGCGGAATAAGCCTTTATCTTACAAGCGGAAAATATAGTGCGGTAAAGAAAAACGAAAACACGGGGTTTTTCTATAAAATAGAAATCGAAAGGGAAATATATATTCCCGAAGCGGATGAAAGCTGGAAGATAGTAAAATGCAAAAATTATTCATATGACTCGTTTTGCTTGCCGGAAAATGCAGCTATTGTAATAAGAAGCAGACAAGACGGCGATAGATTTTATCCGATTGGGATGAACGGGAGCAAAAGCATTTCCGACTTTTTTACGGATAAAAAAATACCGGTTTATAAGCGCGGCTGTGTGCCCGTTTTGACTGCTGACGGCGAAGTTGTGAATATAGGCGGAAAATATAAGGACAGAAGATTTTACAAAAAAGGCAGCAGCATATACAGACTTGAAATTAAATGTGGGAGTGATAAACTTTGAAGAAAAATTTCGGAGGAATAGGCATTTGGATATCTGCACTTATTGCCCTGATGTTCGTATACTCAATAATGGGGTCGATGCTCGGTTCAAAAACTGCGGCTAATTATTCCGATCTTGTTTCGGCAATCAGAACCGAAAAAGTGAATTATTTATATATAAACGGTAAAACGGCAATGTATATGACAGATAGTTCTGACAAAAGATTTACTGCGCAGATTCCGTCGGAAGAAATATTGAGAGAAGATACCGGCACGAAACTTGCGGACGGAATAAACAGCGGCAAGCTTAGATATGAAGTAAAAAAACAGGGTATTTCGCCGTGGGTTATTGTAACGCCGCTTGTCTCGGTTTTTGCTTTGTTTTTCATTTGGATGATGATGCAGCAGTCGGGAGCACGCGGCATGAATTTCACAAAAAGCCGTGCTAAGCTTATATCGGAGGATAAGAAAAAAGTCGGATTTGATAAAGTCGCCGGAGCAATTGAAGAAAAAGGCGAGCTGGAAGAAATTGTGGAATTTTTAAAAAATCCTCAGAAATTTATAGCGCTTGGCGCGAGAATTCCGAAAGGCGTACTTTTGGTTGGTCCGCCGGGAACAGGTAAGACTTTGCTTGCAAGAGCGGTTGCAGGTGAGGCGGATGTACCATTCTTTTCAATAAGCGGATCGGATTTTGTAGAGCTTTATGTCGGCGTCGGAGCATCAAGAGTAAGAGATTTGTTTGAACAGGCAAAGAAAAACAGACCATGTATTATATTTATAGATGAAATTGATGCAGTCGGCAGAAAAAGAGGAGCCGGAATGGGCGGCGGTCATGATGAACGCGAACAGACATTGAATCAGCTGCTTGTCGAAATGGACGGCTTCGGAGTAAACGAGGGCATTATAATGATGGCGGCAACAAACAGACCGGACATTCTGGACCCTGCACTTTTGAGACCGGGACGTTTTGACAGACAGATTGTGGTCGATCTTCCTGATGTAAAAGAAAGAGAAGAGATACTTAAGGTTCATTCGGAAAAGAAACCTTTGGCAAACGAAGTGGATTTAAACCGTATTGCAAAGGTTACTACGGGCTATACAGGAGCCGACTTGGAAAATCTTATGAATGAAGCCGCTATTTTTGCGGCAAGACGGAGCAAAAAGGAAATTGACAATTCCGACCTGGAGGATGCAAATATTAAGGTTATGATGGGAACTGAGAAAAAATCCCGTGTTATAACCGACAAAGAAAAAAAGCTGACCGCTTATCACGAAGCAGGGCACGCGGTTTTAACAAAGCTTGTTGATGATAAAGCAAAGGTTCATCAGATTTCCATTATTCCCAGAGGCAGAGCCGGCGGCTATACAATGCATACCTCTGAGGAGGATAAACATTATTCGTCAAGAACAGAAATGCTTGACGATATTGCGGTTCTGCTCGGCGGCAGAGTTGCGGAAGCAATCAAGCTCGAGGATATAAGCACCGGCGCTTCAAATGATATAGAGCGAGCCACAAGCATTGCCAGAGCTATGGTTACGCAATATGGAATGAGCGAAGCTTTGGGACCTGTATGCTATAATTCGAATGAAGAGGTATTTTTGGGACGTGACTACGGTCATGCGAAAAATTATTCCGAAAAAGTGGCGTCTGTTATAGATGATGAAATTGAAAAAATATTAAACGGTCAGTATGACAGGGCAAAACAGCTTTTGAACGGGCATATGCCGCTTTTGGAAAAAAACGCTGAGGCTCTTATGGAAAAAGAAACCTTAAATGAAGAAGAGTTCGAAAAAATAATTAAATCGGTATAAATATTCTCAATTTTATGAGAAGTTTATATAATATATTTAACGGAGAGGAAGTACAAAAATGAAAGTAACAAAAGATATGATTATCATGGATGTTTTGAAAATCAATCCTGAAACGGCACAGTTTTTCTTAAACATTGGTATGCATTGTCTGGGCTGCCCGTCGGCAAGCATGGAAAGTATTGAACAGGCTTGCATGGTGCACGGCGCCGATGCCGATAAGCTGGTTGACGACCTCAACAAGTTTTTGGCTGAAAACTAAAGACTAAAAGCAGTAATCGGTCTGCGATGCCAAAGGCATTGCAGGCTGATTGTTGCAAATGTGCATTGGAGAATTAAAATGGATATAGAAAAAAAGCTGCTTTCCATGCAGGATCTCGGATATAAAGAGTTTCATAAAAAACTGATGCCGACAATATCCGAAGATGTTATTATAGGAATCAGAACTCCGGTTTTGAGAGCTTTTGCAAAGGAAATCAGCGGCACAAAAGAGGCGGAGGATTTTATCGGCTCGCTTCCGCATAAGTATTATGAAGAAAATAATCTGCATGCTTTTTTGCTGGAACAAATCAAGGATTTTGATGCAGCTGTAAATAAATGTGAGGAATTTTTGCCATATATAGATAATTGGGCAACATGCGATTGTTTTTTGCCCAGAATTTTTAAGAAAAATACAGACAGGCTTGCCGCTTATATAAAAAAATGGATTTGCTCGGACAAGCCTTATGTTATCAGATATGCAATTGGTCTTTTGATGAGCTTGTATCTTGATGATAATTTTAAGCCTGAATACCCTGATATGGTTGCCGGGGTAAAGTCGGATGAATATTACGTAAAAATGATGCAGGCGTGGTATTTTGCTACCGCACTTGCCAAGCAGCGTGACTCGGTGATAGAGTATCTGACAGAAAAAAAGCTTGATGTATGGGTTCATAACAAGGCGATACAAAAGGCAGTTGAGAGCAGAAGAATAACCGATAAGGAATATTTAAAAACTTTAAAAATAACAGGGAGGAATAACAAATGAGCGAATGTAGTCATAATTGTTCGGAATGTTCATCGAATTGCGGAGAAAGAACGGCTCCGGAAAGTCTTTTGGAACCATGCAATGAGATGTCAAATGTAAAAAAAGTAATCGGTGTTGTCAGCGGAAAAGGCGGTGTCGGGAAATCTCTGGTGACATCGCTTTTGGCAGTTTCAATGCAGAGAAAGGGCTTCAAATCGGCAGTGCTTGACGCGGATATTACAGGTCCGTCTATTCCGAAAATGTTCGGAATTAATAAAAAAGCCGAAACCGATGATATGGGAATTTATCCGGAAAAGTCAAAAATGGGTACGGAGGTAATGTCAATCAATCTCCTGCTTCAGAATGAGGAAGATCCTGTGGTTTGGAGAGGTCCGGTAATTGCCGGTGCGGTTAAGCAATTCTGGCATGATGTTATTTGGGGCGATGTGGATTATATGTTTGTCGATATGCCGCCGGGAACAGGCGATGTTCCTCTTACGGTTTTTCAGTCGCTTCCCGTTGACGGAATTGTAATAGTTGCGTCCCCGCAGGAATTGGTCGGAATGATAGTCGGAAAAGCCGTTAACATGGCGGAAATGCTTAATATTCCGATTTTGGGCGTAGTGGAAAATATGTCATATTTCGTATGTCCGAACTGTAATGAAAAGCATTATATTTTCGGTGAAAGTCATATAGATAAACTGGCGGAGAAATACGGAATTGATTTGACGGCGCAGATTCCGATAGACTCAAAGCTTGCAGCAGCGTGTGACAGCGGAATGATAGAGCTTTTTGAGGGCAGCTGGCTTGACAATTTGTCTGATAAAATTGAAAATTGCTGATAAAGTAGAAAAACCGCATTTATAAAAATGCGGCTTTTCTATAAAGAAATATTAAGGGGAAGGTATATTATGTAAATACCCTTTAAGATATTTACATTCATATAGTAACATAAAAAAATGAACACTTTATGTACAATTAATTAATATTTTGAAAATTGCGGTGAAAACATGGATAAAAAAGAAAAAATATTCGTTTTTTTTGTAATACTGTCAATTTTTGTCGCATTTTTATTCAGAATGGGACAATCGGGTGATATTGTGACAATAACTTCGGACGGAAAAAAATATGCAAGCCTGCCCTTAAATAAGAATGCCGAAATCTCGGTAAACGGAAAAAATATTGTCAGAATTGAAAACGGGAAGGCATATGTTTCTTATGCCGACTGCCCGGATAAGCTATGTCAAAAGCAAGGAAAAATAGGCAGTGAGGGCGGCAGCATAGTTTGTCTGCCGAATAAAATGACAGTTAAAACAGAAAGAAGTGACTAAATTGAATATCAAAAATATAAAATTAAGCAGAAAACTCCGCTATAAGGAAGAAACAAATTCAACGAATGATGACGCATTAAGCTGTGAAAATCCGGCGGAGGAGTGTGTTTTTCTTGCTGAGAGACAAATCAAAGGAAAAGGTAGCAGGGGCAGAAATTGGCAGTCGGAAAAAGGGGATGGAATCTGGATGAGTATTTTGCTTTTTCCAAAGCTTTCGGCTATTGATATTCCGAAGATAACCCTCATCGGCGGAATGGCGGTGTGCACTGCTGTAAGAAAGGCAGGTTTTGAGGCATACATAAAGTGGCCTAACGATATAGTAATAGGCGGTAAAAAAGTGTGCGGAATTTTGACTGAAAAAAGAGGCGAGCGTGTAGTAATCGGAATCGGAATAAATGTCAACACAAAGAATTTTGATTCGGAGCTTAAAAATAAGGCAACATCGCTTTTTCTTGAAGGAGGAAAAAAAAATGAAAGGGAATCGCTCATATCATCCGTTTGCAGCGAATTTGATTTGTTGTATGATACTTTGAAAACGGACGGATTTTCAGCATTGAGCCGTAAATATGCGGAGCTTTGCATAACCGTAGGGAAAAAAATCATGGTCATTCAGCCGGATATTTCATATGAAGCGGAGTCTGTCGGCATAACGGAGAAGGGAGAACTTTTAATCGTACGCAACGGAAAAGAAGAAAAGCTCTGTTCGGGAGAAGTATCGGTAAGAGGAATTTACGGCTATGTATAAAGCCGTTCATTAGCTAAACATCCAAGCTATAGTAATCCACACTTAAAAGTTTGTTGAATTTTGTACCGACATTGGTAACCGTTCCGCAATAGGTAAAGCCGAAATTTTTATGCAAACGGCAGCTTGCTTCGTTGCCTGAGGTGATAAGCGAGATGATTTTGCGTGTTGCAGGGTCTTTTTTTGCCATGCTGATGATTTCGGACATCAGCGCGGTTCCGATGCCTTTTCCGCGGCTTTTCGGGTCAATATAGACTGATAGTTCAACGGTTGCGGCATAGGCTTCCCTTTCATTATATGCGGACAGGGAGGCATATCCGAGTATATCATCGCCGTCTTCGGCGACAATGAGCGGATGATTGCCCACATTATGCGCATAGAACCATTCTGAGCGTTCGTCTGTGGTTTTTGTATGTATATCAAACGTTGCGACTCCGTTTTGAACCTCGTAATTATATATGTCTGTCAGTTCTTTTAAGTCCTTTATATCTGCTTTCCTCAGTATCATTTTTGCCCTCCTAAAATACCGAGCTGCCGAAAAAAATCAGGCAGCTCGTGCTGTTTATTCCAATATAATATCTATATCAAGTGTTTCTCCGTCACGGAAGATAGTAGCCGTCATTGTATCTCCTCTTTTGTGAGTGATACGCAATTCGTTTATTTTTGCAACGGTTTTAACAGGTGTTCCGTCAACCTTTATTATAACATCTCCGACCTTTATCCCGGCTTTTGCGGCAGGATAATTTTCGCTTACAGTCTCAACCACAACACCGTATTGTTCCTCGGTAGCGGTTATTCCTATCATTGGTGTATCACTGTTTTGGTTTGAAGCTTCGGGGTTAGCAGCTCCGATAAAGGAAGATAAAAGCGGTTTTATATCATTTATCGGAATTGCAAGCGAAATGCCGCCCTCTGTCTGAATGTTTGAGATGACAACACCGATTGCCTCTCCGTTTGTATTGAACAGTCCGCCGCCTGCATTTCCGGAGCTTATGGAGGCGTCGGTTTGAAGCAAATTCATCGAAACACCTTTTTGAAGAGTAACATTATTATTTATTCCGGACAAAATCCCGTATGATATAGTATTCATGAGCTTAGGAGCAAGAGGATTGCCGACTGCAATAACAGGTTCACCTACATTTAAATTCTCGGAGTTGCCGAGTACCGCGGGTACAAGTCCGTCCGCTTCTATTTTTAAAACCGCAATATCTGTTTTTTGGTCATTACCGACAACCATTGCGGATAATTCTTGTCCGTCATTGAGAGTAACATTTATTTCGGTTCCGGAATTTACCACAGAGCTGCTTGTTACAATATATCCGTCATCGCTTATGATTATTCCCGAACCGTCACCAAGTGCGATCTGCTGCGAAAAAAATCCGCCTGCATTTCCGCTTGACGAAATATAGACCGTACTGTCAGAGCATTTTGCCGCAGCGGCGGAAAGCCCGGGCACAGACGAAAAGTCAACAGAACCGGACGGGCTTTCAGAATAGTGAATTGTTGTCGGCGCTTTAATATTCGGCAAAATAAATGCTGCAAAAGCGGTTATCAGCACTGCCGAAGAAGCGGCGGATATAAGTACGGTTTTAATCCATGATAAATTTTTTGCTTTATGCCCGTGCGGCATGTATTCCTCTGCCGGCGGCAATGCATCTTTGTACCATTGGTATTCGTTCATAAAATCGGTCACTCCAAAATTTCATTAGTTAATTATGATTGTTCTTAACAATATTATAATACATTTTTTTATAAATTGTGTGAACTAATTGTAAATTTTAGAATATAATCCCCAGTTTTTTTCGTGCTTCATCACAAAACTTCATCGCCTGCGATGTTATATTATTGAAATACGGATTTTTTTCGCCGTTCATCATGGAAACAAAGCTTTTTATTTCATATGACATATCATGCTTATTTTCGGATGTGTCATAAACCTGTTTTTCTCCGCCCTTGGGGCAGAGGGTGATTACCTTCGGACGTGAGAGTTTGTCTATCAAAAGACAGCCGTTTTCACCCTGAATCTGAGAGGGAAGGACACTGTCGGATATTTTTGACACATTTATTTTTGCTATTTTTTCGGGATATTTGCAGACAATCGAATCAACAGTATCAATGCCGGAAAAAATTGCCGAGCCGCAAATTTCGGTCGGCATTCCGAAAAGAGCAATAAGCATTTCAACACAGTATATTCCGAGGTCCATTAATGCACCGTTTCCGAGCGATTTGTCAAAAGTGTTTGTCATAATTCCGTTTTTGTATCGGTCATATCTTGATGAGTACTGGCAAAAATTAAAATCAATATTTCGTATTTCTCCGAGCAGCGGAAGCAGCTCGCATATTTTTTTGTATCCGGGCATATGCAGAGGAACCATGCCTTCCATAAAGACGGAATTGCCCGAGGCGGCAATAATTTCTTTAAACTCATTGTACGATATTGCCGCAGGTTTTTCACACAAGACATGCTTGCCGCCGGATAACAGATTGATTGCCTGCGGCTTGTGGCATATATTCGGGCTTGCGATATATACAAAATCAATTTCATTGTCGCGGCATATTTCTTCTATTGAAGTATATGTTTTGCGTGCCCCGTTCTTCAGGGCATATTCTTCTGCTGCCGCTTTGCTTCTGGAATAAACTCCCGTGAGTGAAATTTCCGGAATTTCCGCAGCAGCCTCCAAAAACCAATCAACAATAAAATTTCTTCCGATAACCGCGTAATTGTACATTTTTATTCTCCCTTGAAAAAGTTTATTATATTATCAAGCTTTCTGCCTTCGGCAATAAGCTTTCCGTGTTCCTCAAGATAATGTCTGCCTATGGAGGAGCTTTGTGCCGATGTGCAGAATTCACTGATTCTTAAAATCGGTCTGTCCGAACTGTATACAAGATAAAAATTATCACCGATGCCGTAAACTGCTGCTTTATTCAAAACAATATCATTATTTTTAAAAAATGATCCTAATGCATTGAAACTTTCAAAAAGACATACGTATTCTCTTCTTTTCTTTTTTACGGATTTTATACGTTTCGGAACCTGTTTTGTCTCTCCTATTTTTGAAAGCATAAGGATAAGACCGTCATCGGACGGCGTTGCTTCGACAATAACCTGCCCGTCAAACGGATTAAAATTCGTTTCCGAACTTACCAGCTTCATCATTTCGCATAAAAATGTATGCAGCTCAGGCGAATCGGGATTGATTTTTTTAACATTTATGTTGTACATTTGCAAATCTTCAAGGAATAAAGTTATTTTTACTCTGTTGAATTCAAGCTTTTCTATTCTCATAATTATTATGTATACCTTTCTGCCGACATATAAAAAACATACCATGCCTGTCGGACGGCAATAAGATAAATTCTGTTATTACTATTATACTATATTTATTTTGATTTGGGAATAGTTTTTTTGAAATTTCCGTCTTTTGCTAAATAAAAATATTCCGTTTCACCCGAAAATCAGGAAAAACGGAATATTTATTATTGATTATCTTCACCATTTTCCGAAGGCTTGTCGTTTTCCTCGGAATTTTCGCTGCTTTGTCTGAATATTTTCATAAATTCTTCACCGGTAATGGTTTCTTTCTCAATAAGAAAATCGGAAATTCTGTCAAGCGCGTCTCTGTTGTCCGAAAGAAGCAGTAATGCTTTTTCGTATGAAGCCTTCAAAAGCGATATTACAGCATTGTCAACCTTGGTTTTTGTTGCATCCGAACAATGTGAAACGGGGGAACCGTCAAGATATTTATTCTGAATACTTTCAAATGCCGCCATACCGAATTCGTCCGACATTCCGTACTGAGCTATCATATTATGAGCAAGCTCGTTTGCACGCTCAATATCGTTTGCCGCGCCTGTCGTTTTTGTGGAAAATACAAGTTCTTCTGCCGCACGGCCTGCCAAAAGAACAACAATCTGGTCAAGGATTTCATCCTTGGACATAAGATAGTGTTCCTCCTCCGGCATTTGCATGGTGTATCCGAGAGCACCCATTGTTCGGGGAACAATGGTGATTTTCTGAACAGGGTCGGTGTTCTTTTGAAGTGCGGTAGCGAGCGCATGACCGACTTCGTGGTATGCAACAATATGTTTTTCTTTTTCCGAAAGGATTCGGTCTTTTTTCTCTTTTCCGGCAATGATAACCTCAACTGCCTCCATGAGGTCCTCCTGAAGGACTTCTTTTCTGTTCATTCTGACTGCACGCAAGGCAGCCTCGTTTACCATATTTGCAAGATCCGCACCTACTGCTCCGCTTGTTGCCAGAGCCATTTCGTGCAAATCGATATTAGCAGACATACGCACATTTTTTGCATGCACCTTAAGTATATCCTCGCGTCCTTTAAGGTCGGGTTTTTCAACTATTATACGTCTGTCAAAACGTCCGGGACGAAGAAGTGCTTTATCGAGTATTTCAGGTCTGTTGGTTGCAGCCAGTATAACCACACCCTTTGAAGAATCAAATCCGTCCATTTCTGCGAGCAGCTGGTTCAAGGTCTGTTCTCTTTCGTCATTTCCGCCGAACTGATTGTCACGGCTTTTTCCTATTGCGTCAATTTCATCTATGAAGATTATGCACGGTGCCTTTGCTGCTGCCTGCTTGAACAGGTCCCTGACTCTTGAAGCACCCACACCGACAAACATTTCAACAAATTCAGAACCGGAAAGCGAAAAGAAAGGTACGTTTGCTTCGCCGGCAACTGCCTTTGCCAAAAGCGTTTTACCTGTTCCCGGAGGTCCGACCAAAAGCGCTCCCTTAGGCTGCTTTGCACCGATGGCGGTATACTTTGACGGATTGTGAAGAAAGTCGACTATTTCGTTTAAAGATTCTTTTGCTTCCTCCTGTCCGGCAACGTCCGCGAATGTTACTCCGGTTTTGTTTTCCATGTAGACTTTTGCGTTGCTTTGCCCGACGGACATGAATCCGCCTCCGCCCATTTTCTTGGACATAAAGCGCATAAATATTCCCAGCAGCAAATATAAAAATGCAAAAGGCAAAACCCAGGTCACAAAAAAATCAAGAAGATAATTGGACTCTATTACGGGTCTTGTATATTTGATTTGATGCTCATTTAATAGCTTTATTAAATCCGGGTCATTGATATAGCCTGTATAATATGTTTTTACCGGCATTTCGGAAGAAGGGAGCAGAAAGCCGAGCATACTGCCCTGTGTTTTGTCCTCTTTGTCCTTTGCTTTCGGATAAATGACAATTTTCTCCGAGCTTAATTCAACCCTTTCAATTTCATCTTTTTCAAGCATGTTTACAAAATCACTGTAGTCAATCTCTTTTTCCAAAGACGGAGTAAAGCTTGAAAGCAGCAGATTTAATACTATTGTTGCTACCACAGAAAGCATCAAAAATGTTAAAAACGGATTTTTGAACGGATTTTGCGGCGGCTTTTTATCGTTATTCAAAAGTGGTTCCTCCTTTGTACAGACAAAAATGTCTGATTTTCCAAGTGTCAATATATCATATTTGTCTGAAAATGTCAATAGCCGACATCTATTGTTTAAAGTCAGTACATAATTTATTCAAAAAGCTTATCTGAAAGCCGTTTGATTTTGGTATGCAGCTCGGCGGTGCTTTTTTTCGATTTTTCGATAGAATATACATCGCCTTCCTTGGCGTCGGGAAACAGTATTTTCGGAATATCGGCAAAGCGTCCGTCCTCAAGCTCGGCTACCGCATATTCTCCCTCAAATCTGTCAATTGTTAAAAGCATTATTTTTCCACCTCTGTCTTGATATTTTCTCCGTCCGAATATATTGTAATTGTGCCCATTTTATCGGTGCGGAATACTTCAATATTCCGCTTGGACAATTTATCCATGGTTTCGTCCGAGGGATGAGAATATTTGTTATTAATGCCGCAGCTTATTATTGCGTATTTCGGATTAACCTTGTCCAAAAAGGCTTCGGAGGATGAAGTTTTGCTTCCGTGATGTGCCACCTTTAAAACATCTGCGGACAAATCATATTTTTTTGAAAGCATTTCATTTTCTGAAAGTTTTTCCGCATCGCCGCAGAATAAAAATTTTGTTTTTCCGTATGTCAGCTTTAAAACTGCCGAGTAATCATTTGTCGATTCGTATGAAGAAGAACAGGGTGCAAGAAATTCAGCCTTGACCTCGCATGAAAGAGGAATCTCAACTCCTGCGGTGACAGTGTTGATTTTAAGTCCTTTATCATCTGTTTTTTCGAGCATTGTAAGATATGTTTTTGAATCGTAATCGGCTCTCGGCATATAAATCCTGCCGATGTCGAAACTGTCTATTACATCCGCCATGCCGCCTATATGGTCTGCATGAGGGTGCGTCGCTACAAGATAGTCAATTTTTTTGACCGACATATCGTTCAAAAGTGAGATGACATTTTCTGCTGACTTTTTTTCTCCTGCGTCTATCAGTATTGTTTCCCCGTCGGGCAGCTTAATAAATTCGCTGTCGCCCTGTCCTACATCGATATATTTTACGCATATCTGTGCACCGTTTGCAGCAGGAAGTTCTCCCGAATTTCCACGATTTTCGCCGAAGTAAAGCATTGGTGCAAGAATCAAAAGAACAACGGCAACGGAATACGCATATTTGTTTTTCATTAATACAAATCCTTTCAGCTTATAACTTTTTTGGGACATTTAGCTGCACAGATTCCGCAGTCGACACAATTTGAATAATTTATGGCGGCAAGATTGTTTTCAACTTTAACAGCTTCTTTGGGGCAGTTTTTCTCGCAAAGTCTGCAGCCTACGCATCCGACCGTACAGTTTTTCATTGTGGCAGGTCCCGGAGTGACTGCGGAGCAGTTTACAATATGCTTTTGTTTTGCGGGAATCAGTTTTATAATATGCTTCGGACATTTTTTAACGCATTTGCCGCAGGCAACGCATTTTTCTTTTATAATATGAGCTATTCCGTCTTTTATTTCAATCGCCCCGAAAGGACAGACTGCCGCGCAGCTGCCGAAGCCGAGACAACCGTTCGGGCAGCTTTTCTGACCGCCGCCCAGCTTTGCAGCTGCCGCACAGTCGTTTATTCCGCTGTATTCGTATTTGGTATTTGCACTGTCACATGTACCGCCGCACATAACATGTGCAACAAGCGGTTCGGCATCTTCAACGGATGCACCCATGATTTCGGCTATTTTTTGGCTTACGGCTTCTTTTCCGACACTGCATGAGTTCAAGGGAGCTTTCCCCTCAACTATTGCCGAAGCATACGCCGAACACCCGGCAAATCCGCAGCCGCCGCAGTTTGCGCCGGGCAGAACATTTGTTATTTTTTCTATTCTTTCATCCTCATCCACTTTAAATATAAAAGAAGCAAACGCGAGAATCAGACCGAATAAAAGGCCGGTTCCGCCAACTATTAAAATGGCTGAAATTATTTGATTCATTTTATGTCCCTCCTTATATACTAAATCCGGAAAATCCCATGAATGCAATAGCCATCAGACCGGCTGTAATCAGTGCAATCGGGAATCCGCAAAAGGATTTCGGAATATTTTTCTCTGATATTGTTTCTCTTATTCCGGCAAAAAGAACTATTGCCAGGGTGAATCCCAATGCGGCAAATGCGCCGTAAATGAAAGACTCTATAAAATTATATTCGTTTTGGACATTCAAAAGTGTTACTCCCAGCACAGCGCAGTTTGTTGTGATAAGAGGCAAATATATACCGAGTGCATTGTAAAGAGCAGGCATTGATTTTTTTACGAACATTTCCACAAATTGAACAAGTCCGGCAATTATAAGAATAAATATAATCGTCTGCAAATATTCCAGGGCAAATGGCTTGAGTAAATATTGATTCACCAGCCATGTTATTGCTGAGGCAAGAGCCATAACAAACGTGACCGCCATGCCCATGCCGATTGCGGTTTCCTTCTTTTTCGAAACGCCCAGAAAGGGGCATATGCCCATGAACTTTACCATTACAAAATTTTCGGTAAAAAGGGCGGCAATTATAATAGAAATTATTCTCATTTTATTCAGGCCTCCTTTTTCCTTTTTGAAATAATATAATTGATAAGTGCAATCAGTGCGCCGAGTACCAAAAATCCGCCCGGAGGCATTGAAATTATGGCAGCCGGTGTGATTGTTTTTCCGTAAATGGGAATATCCCATATAGTTCCGAAGCCGATAAATTCGCGTACCGATGAAATAATGCAAAGAGCCGCCGTAAAGCCGAGCCCCATGCCGAGCCCGTCAACTGCCGAGTCTCCGACCGAATTTTTTGAAGCAAAACTTTCGGCACGGGCAAGAATGATGCAGTTTACGACTATCAGCGGAATAAATATTCCGAGCTGCGATGCCAGGTCGGGAAAGAATGCGTTCAGGCACATTTCTATTATTGTAACGAATGCGGCTATAATAACTATGTAGGCTGCGATTCTGACCTTTTCGGGAATGACTTTTCTCAAAAGCGAAATCAGGGTGTTTGAAAGAATTAAAACGGCTGTTGCCGAAAGCCCCATACCGAGTCCGTTTTTAAGTCCTGTTGTTACCGCTAGGGTCGGGCACATGCCCAAAAGCTGTACAAATGTAGGATTTTCTTTGATAAGTCCGTTTAAAAATATTGAAGATTTTTTCATAAATTACCCCTCCTTTGCAATTTTTGCGGCTGCCAAGGCGGCATTAACTCCGGAGGTAACTGCCTTTGAAGTAATTGTTGCCGAAGATATGGCATTTATTTGACTGTCCTTTGCATTGCCTTTGGCAACGGTTATTTCATCGGATTTTCCGTTAAATTGGGAAATCCAGTCCTTGTCTGTGCATTTTGCGCCGAGTCCTGCGGTTTCGGAATTGGAAATGATATTTACTCCGCTTATTTTTCCGTCGGCAGCTATCCCGACCGCCATTGAAATTTCACCGCCGTAGCCTGTAGGCGATGCCATAACGACGTAGCCTTTGTTGTTTGTGCTTTTGTAGACGGCAGTTACCTCTTTATCCATTTTATCGGACAAAAGATTTTCGCTGTCAAAACCGTCTGCCTCGGGCAGTACAAGCTGCATTGCCTGCTGCTCTTTTACAAGTTTGTTTTGTTTGATTATCGGAGCGGTTTTAGCGTTGACAACTGCCAAAAGTCCTGCGGATATTGCAGTTATTAAAAATAAGATGAATCCTGTTTTTGCTATTTCAATTTTTTCGTTTCTGTTAAGCATTCTTTTTCACCTCTCCAAATCTTTTCGGTAATATTGCGCCGTCAATCAGCGGAACGGTCAGGTTCATAAGCAAAATCGCAAATGAAGTCCCCTCCGGATATCCGCCGAAACGTCTTATTACGAAGGTTAACAGTCCGCAGCCGCAGGCAAAAATAATTTGTCCGAGCGGCGTAGTCGGCGTTGTTACATAATCGGTTGCCATGAAAATCGCACCGAGCAGCAGACCGCCGTTTAATATATGCAGAAGAGTAAAAGTAAGCGTGCTTTCTCCGCTTTGATTATTTCCGAACAAAAGCATTAATACCGCAAAAGTAAGCACATATGTAAGAGGAATTCGGGGCGATATTACTTTTCTGATTAAAAGATATATAAATCCAATCAAAAGCATTGCGGCGGATACTTCACCGATACAACCGGCAGTGTGCCCGAAAAAAGCTTCAAAAACAGACGGCAGCGCACCTGTTCCGGTTCCTTTTAAAATCGCAAGCGGCGTTGCGGAGGATACTGCGGAAGCAGCTGCGTTGGGTTCTGTAAATGTTGTCATTGCCTGCGGCCAGGCTATCAGCATAAAACAGCGTGCCGCAAGAGCGGGATTTAAAAAGTTTTTGCCCAAGCCTCCGTAGAGTTGTTTCACAACGATTATTGCAAAAAAACCGCCGACAGCCGCCATCCAAAAAGGAATTGACGGCGGAAGATTCAGTCCGAGCAAAAGACCGGTCAGGAGTGCGGAGCAGTCCGATGCCGTTACGGACTTTTTCATTAATTTCTGATATGCGTATTCGGACAGTACACATGCTGCCATTGTTGTCAGCATAACCATTGCCGCACGGTAGCCGAACGAATATATTCCGCAGATAGCCGCAGGTATAAGAGCGATAATCACATCGAGCATAATTGATGAAATGGTTTCTTTCTGATGAATATGCGGCGAAGATGAAACCGTAAATTTGTATTCCATAATTAATTATTCCTTTCCGCTTTTATTTGTTTTTTCTTCTGTTTTCAAGTATTTGCTGCTTTCCGAGCCTTATATGTGAAAGAGGACTTTGGAATCCCGGGCAAAGATAAGAGCACAGACCGCATTCAATGCAGTCGAGAATGTGGAACTTTTCGCATTTGTCCAGGTTACCCTCCTCTGCATATTTTGCAAGATATAAAGGAGACAGATGCATAGGGCAATGATTTACGCATGTTCCACACCTTATGCATGGAGTATTCGGGTCAAAGCTCGTCTGTGCCTCGGACAAAGCCAAAAGGCAGGAGGTTGTTTTTATTACGGGCACATCGAGTGAGTATTGAGCAATTCCCATCATGGGACCGCCCATAATAAATTTTTTGACATCTTTTGTGAAGCCGCCGGCAAGCTCTGCCAAATGCGAAAACGGAACTCCGGTCAAAACTGCTAAATTGCATGGTGACGCGTAGCAGTCGCCGCTCATTGTGACTATACGTTCAATAAGCGGACATCCTTCGTAAAATGCATTGTTTATTGCGGTCACTGTGTCTATGTTCAGTACTATTGCGCCTGCGTCGGCAGGCAATCCTCCTGAGGGGACCTGTCTTTTTGTAATTGCGTAAATAAGCTGTTTTTCAGCTCCCTGAGGATATTTTGCTTTTAGAGAAACAACATGAATATTTTCCGGACAGACTTTTTTTAAAATTTCTATAGCGTCCGCTTTGTTTTCTTCCACACCTATGTATCCGTCGTTAAGACCGAGTATTTTCATAGCTATTTTTAAACCGCCGATAATTTTTTCGGGATTTTCAAGCATACGTCTGTGGTCGGAGGTGAGATACGGTTCACATTCAGCTCCGTTAACTATAATATGCGTTATTTTTTTGTCCTTTGGCGGTGAGAGCTTGACGTGAGTCGGAAAGCCTGCTCCGCCCATGCCTACTATGCCTGCCTGTTTAATAACCTCAAGCATTTCGGCAGGAGTCATTTTATCGGGATTATAAATCTTCAGTCCCCGAAAGCGTTCATACTTAAAATCATTTTCAACAAAAACCGATGTCACCATAGCGCCGGAAGGATGCAGATGGGGTGCAATTTTTGTAACAGTTCCGGAAACGGATGAATGAATCGGAGCGCTCACGAATGCATCGGAGGAAGCCAAAACCTGACCGACATAAACATAATCGCCCTGCTTTACGGACAAATCAAGCGGAGCACCGATATGCTGCTGCAAAGGATATATGTGCACCGGCGCGCCGGGAGCCTTTTTTATGGGAAGTTTGTTTGTTATGTCCTTGCAGTCGGGAATATGCAGACCGCCTTTGAATGTAACAGACATAAATATCGTCCTTTCTGCATTATAATAAATTTTATACAATATATACTTAGTATAGCATAAAAATTAAATCATTTCAAGAATTTTTGCATAAGTTGGAAAGAAAAATCTTCAAACATATTGAAAAAAATATAAAAACAGTGTATAATATGAATAAATATGCAAATATACGATCGGAGGAACACTGCCGTGAAAAGAATAACCGTTATCCCGAATCACACAAAGGATATGGGACTGCATGTAACAAAAAAGCTTATTGACGCACTCAGCGGCAAAGCGGAGATTTACATGAATAAAATGTATAAGGATTCGGGTCTTAAAGTTAATTATGTCGGGGACGAGCTTTATGATATTGCCGACTGTGTAATAGTGATAGGCGGAGACGGAACCATACTTCAGGCAGCGGAGCCCTGCGCAAGACGGCATATTCCGATAATGGGAATAAATATGGGGCGTATAGGCTTCATGACCGAAATTGAAAAAAATGAAATTCAAAGCGCAGCCGAAAAACTTCTTTCGGGAGATTATAAAATAGAAGAACGGATGATGATGCAGGCAACCGTCTGCAAAAATGACGGCAATAATTCCGTATATTATGCGCTGAACGACGCGGTTATATCAAAATCAAATTCGGGCATGCTTGCTCTTGAAATATATACCGAGAACGAAAAGGTGAACGAGTATATTGCAGACGGACTGATAATATCAACTCCGACCGGATCTACGGCTTACTCGCTTTCGGCAGGCGGACCGGTTGCCGACCCGACAACAGAGCTTTTTATTGCAACGCCGATATGTGCTCATATGCTTTCAAGCCGGTGCGCCATTCTGTCCGCAGAGAAAAAAATCAACGTCCGCGTCATGGATAAGGGTGCGGAGGACGCAATAGTAACAATTGACGGGCAGATAAAGGAGCATATAACGCACGGAGAATATGTTGAAGTTAAAAAAGCAAAAGAAAAAATAATGATAATTAAAATGGGAACGCAGTCATTTTATGATATAATGACAAAAAAACTGTAGAGGAAAGATATAAATGAAACAAAAAAGACATTCCAGGATTTTAAAAATAATTAAGGATGAAGATGTTAAAACGCAGGAGCAGCTTACCGACTTACTGAAAAAAGAGGATTTTGACGTGACTCAGGCAACGGTTTCGAGAGATATAAAGGAGCTCGGTCTTGTAAAAGTGCCGTCTTCTGGCGGCGGCTATAAATATGCGTTTGCAAACCGTGCCAAAACGGAATCATCACAGCACTTAAATATTTTTGCCAAGGCAGTGACAAATATAGACTATGCACTGCACACTATTGTAATAAGAACTTATTCGGGAATGGCTCAGGCGGTGGCGGCCTCGCTGGACGCGATTATAGGACAGGAAATACTGGGCTCAATTGCCGGTGATGATACTATTTTTATAATTACTGAAAATCCTGAAGAAGCACAAAAACTTACCAAAAAACTTGAGAGACTTTTCCGGGGAAAAGCAAGATAGGAGGAGTGGAAAATGCTTGTTTGTCTTGATATAAAAAATGCGGCTCTTATCGAACATTTAAGCTTTGATATAAAAAACGGAATGACCGTGCTGACGGGTGAAACAGGTGCAGGAAAATCCGTTATAATCGACTCAATCAATCTGATTATGGGCGCAAGAGCCGGCAGGACAATAGTTCGTTACGGTGAGAGCAAAGCTTCAGTGCAGGCAGTTTTTGAAACAAAGGATTTATCCTCTTTTGAGAAATTCGGAATCCCCTGCGAGGACAACACTGTAATTATAACAAGAGAGGTATCTGCAGACGGAAAATCCGTATGCAGAGTAAACGGGATTATAGAGCCGCAGAATGTTGTCAGAGAGCTTGCGGACGGTCTTATTACGATTCATGGGCAGCATGACAGTCAGGCACTTTTAAATGCGGCAAAGCATATTGATTTTCTTGACAGCTATGCAGGCAACAGGGATATTCAGGAGGAATATTCCGTGCTTTACAAAAGAAGAAAAGATTTGATTGATGAAATAAAGCTTTTGGAAACAGACGAAGCCGAAAAAATGAGAAAAATTGACCTTTTGTCATATCAGATTGATGAAATAGAAAAGGCACACATTAAGACCGGGGAAAAGGAGGAGCTCACCTCCGAACGAATAATTATGCAAAACAGTGAAAAATTGAGCGAGTCGCTCGGCGGAGCGTACGAGAAACTCTACGACGGCGAAAATTCTGCTTATGACAAAATAAGTGAGGCAGCAGGACTTTTATCCGCAGTTTCAGATATTAATGAAACCTATTCGGAGCTGTATCAAAAAATTGTCGATATGCAGTATGAGCTGGAGGATATATCGCACGATATTTATTCGGGAATGTCCGGCATCGAATATGATGAGCAGGCACTCAATGACATTGAGCAGCGGCTTGATGAATTAAACAGGCTTGAAAGAAAGTATGGGGCCGGTGAGGACAAAATTCTTGAATTTTTGGATAATGCAAAAGCAGAACTTGCAAAAATCACGAACGGTGATGAGGAAAAGCTGCGTCTTTCCGGGGAGCTTAAAACGGTTGAAGCTCAGCTGGGAGCTTGTGCGGATAAGCTGCACAAAAGACGCGTGAAATACGGAAAAATGCTTTCGGAATTGATAGAAAAGGAGCTTGCCGATTTGGATATGCCAAATGCAAAGTTCTCGGTTTTGGTGGAAAAAACGGAAGAATTTTTGCCGAGCGGTGCGGACAGAGCAGAGTTTATGATAAGCCCTAATAAGGGTGAGCCGGAAAAGCCGCTTGAGAAAATAGCTTCCGGCGGTGAGCTTTCGAGAGTAATGCTTGCGATAAAATCGATTCTTGCCGATTCGGATATGGTTGATACACTTATTTTTGACGAAATAGATACGGGAGTATCAGGCGGAGCGGCAAAAAAAATTGCTGCGAAGCTTCATGACCTGTCAGAAAAAAAACAGATTATATGCGTGAGCCATCAGCCGCAGCTTGCGGCAGCTGCGGACAATCATTTTAAAGTAAGAAAAGACGAATCCGACGGAAGAACGGTTACGACAGTAAATGAGCTGGACCGTGATAAAAGAGTGGAAGAGATTGCGAGGATAATAGACGGCGACAGTATAACGGAGGCTTCAAAAATTCATGCCGATGAAATGCTCAGACAATACGGAGAATGATATGCGCGAAAGAGGAATTGTGACAGAGGTTAAAGGAAATATAATAGAAGTAATAATTAATCGCAAGAGCGCTTGCGGAGGAAACTGCGCACAGTGCGGCGGATGCACGGTAGGCGGAACTATGGTGCGGGCGCTTAATTCGCAAGGGGCAAAAAAAGGTGATATGGTTGAGCTGGAGCTTGACGAAAGAAAGGTATTAAAAGCGGCTTTTTTGGTATATATTATTCCGCTCCTGATATTTGTTGTCAGTTACTTTGTATCGGCGGCTTTTATAAAAAATAATATAATCTGCGCTGCAACGGCATTTATTTTTCTCTTAATCAGCTTTTTTTTACTTCACTTTTATGACAGAAAAAAAGGCGGAGGATATATGCCCAAAGCGGTTTTGGGGGTATCCGGCAGTGATGAGGAAAATGAAATATGCAGCAATTGATACTTGAAAAAATACAGGGATTGTGTTATAATAAATGAATAACATGTATACGGAGGTCTTTTAATGAGCTGTGAATATTATATTTTTACAGGACATTTCGGCAGCGGCAAGACCGAAACGGCACTTAATTTTGCAAAAAAAAAGGCAAAAGAGGGTAAGGACGTTACAATTGTCGATTTGGATATTGTAAATCCGTATTTCAGAACGGCGGATGCAAAAGAAACGCTTAAGGAATCGGGAATATCTCTCATAGCGTCCGAATTTGCCAATTCAAATCTGGATATGCCGACTGTCGCTCCGGAGGTAATGAGCGTTTTTTATAAAAAAGACGGCATTGTTATTTTTGACGTCGGCGGCGATGAGGACGGAGCATATGCGCTCGGTCAGTTCAGACGCTTTCTTACCGATTACAAAATGTTTTTTGTTGTCAATACCAAGCGGCCGATGACATCATGCACGGCTGAGCTTGAGGAAATGGCGCATTTGATAGAGAATGCGTCGGGGCTTAAAATCAGCGGCATAGTAAATAATACAAATCTCGGTGCCGCTACCGACGAGAATACTCTTATGTCGGATATAGATGTTATTTCTGAGCTTTCGGAAAAAATCGGAGTGCCTGTTGTAATGCACTCGGGTCTTGCGGAAGCTTTGAAAAATCTGCCTGATAAAGAAAAGGCTTTTGAAATTGAAATCACCATTAAAATGCCGTGGCAGATTTAGTATAAATACAGGTTGGAAAGGAAAGGGAACAATGAATAGGGTAACTTTCAGAGAAGACAGATGTAAAGGATGCGAGCTTTGCGTGGCTGCATGTCCGAAAAAGATTATAAAAATTGCAGACGGCCGTCTCAATGCAAAAGGTTTCAGACCTGCCGAGATAACAGAGCAGGAAAAGTGCATAGGCTGCGCTTTTTGTGCAACTATGTGCCCGGATTTGGTAATCACGGTTGAAAAAGATGTTTAAGCTGTAATTTTTGGAAAGGAATGATATAACGTGAGTGAAAAGGTTTTAATGAAAGGCAACGAAGCAATCGGCGAAGCGGCTATTCGCTCGGGATGCCGTCACTTTTTCGGATATCCGATAACTCCGCAAACGGAATTATCCGCATATATGGCAAAGAAGATGCCCAAGATTGGCGGAGTGTTTTTACAGGCAGAAAGTGAAGTTGCCGCAATAAATATGGTTTACGGAGCGGCAGGCGCCGGTGCAAGAGCGATGACAAGTTCGTCAAGCCCCGGAATAAGTCTTAAATCAGAGGGTATTTCATACATAGCCGGAGCGGATTTGCCTTGTGTAATAGTTGATATAGTAAGAGGCGGCCCCGGATTGGGCGGTATCCAGCCTGCGCAGTCGGATTATTTCCAGGCAACAAGAGGCGGCGGACACGGCGATTATCATATGATTGTTCTCGCCCCGAATTCCGTGCAGGAAATAGTTTCTCTCACAGCGGATGCATTTAATCTTGCAGATACTTACCGCATGCCTGTTATGATTCTCGGAGACGGAACTTTGGGTCAGATGATGGAGCCTGTTGACTTTGACAGTGTTCCTGCGCCGATTGACATTAAAAAGGATTGGGCAACGGACGGAACAGATATGAAACGTGAGCACAATATTGTAAACTCGCTGTATCTTTCGCCTGAAGAGCTTGAAAAGACAATTTTTGAGCGTCAGAAACGTTATGATATTATAAAAGAAAAAGAAGCAAGATACGAAGCACATGATATTGAGGATGCCGATATAGTAATTTCGTCATACGGAACTACCAGCCGTGTTGTTGAAAGCGCGGTTAAACAACTCAGAGAAGAGGGAATCAAAGTCGGGGTTATAAGACCGATTACTCTTTGGCCGTACCCTGTCGAAATCTTCAAAAAAGCAGCAAAGACGGCAAAGGCATTTTTGTCGGTTGAAATGAGTATGGGACAAATGGTAGAGGATATTGAGCTTGCCGTAAACGGAGCTGCTCCGGTATACTTCTTCGGAAGAACAGGCGGTATCATTCCGACACCGGCGGAAATAATCAATAAAGTAAAAGAAATCGCAGGAGGTATAAAATAATGGCTATAGTATTTCAAAAACCTCATGCACTCACGGACGCACCTTTTCATTACTGTCCGGGCTGTACGCATGGAATTTGTCACAGATTGGTTGCCGAAACTTTAGACGAGCTCGGCATAGAGGGCAAAACTATAGGCGTTGCGCCGGTAGGCTGCTCTGTAACTGCATATAATTATTTTAACTGCGACGTTCAGCAGGCTTCACACGGGCGTGCGCCTGCCGTTGCAACAGGAATCAAGAGAGTTCATCCGGACAAGATTGTTTTTACATATCAGGGTGACGGAGACCTTGCGGCAATCGGAACAGCAGAGACGGTTCATGCGGCTGCAAGAGGTGAAAATATAACGGTTATATTCATTAATAATACAATTTACGGAATGACCGGCGGACAAATGGCTCCTACAAGCCTCCCGGGACAGATTACTCAAACCTCGCCTTACGGCAGAGATGTCAAAACTCAGGGTAATCCGATAAGAATGTCGGAAATGCTTGCAACATTGGACGGTCCGAGCTATATTGCCCGTGTTGCACTTGATACCGTGCCTAACATAAAAAAGGCAAAAACAGCAATAAAGAAAGCTTTTCAAAATCAGATTGACGGCAAAGGATTTTCACTTATAGAGGTTCTTTCAACATGTCCCACAAACTGGGGTCTGGCGCCGAATGAAGCAATAAAACGCTTGCAGGATGAGATGATACCGTACTATCCTCTCGGAGTATATAAGGATATTGATTAATTGCCGAATGAAAGGAATGATATAAAATGACTACAAATATTATTATTACGGGCTTTGGCGGTCAGGGCATTCTGTTCATAGGCAAGATTCTTGCATATGCTGCACTGATGAAAGGGAAGGAGCTGTCATGGCTTCCGTCCTACGGACCGGAAATGAGAGGCGGTACGGCAAACTGCCATGTTATTATATCGGATGAACCTGTCGGTTCGCCTATTATTCAAACTCCCGATATTTTGATTAGTATGAATAAGCCGTCACTTGATAAATTTGAGGATAAAGTTGCAAAAGGCGGACATATTATAATAGACAGTACTCTGATTGACAGAAAAATCAAAAGAGATGACGTAAATGCCGTCTATGCGGATGCGACAAAGATAGCAACCGACAGCGGCAAAGGCAGTCTTGCAAATATGGTAATGCTCGGAGCTTTGCTTAAGGAAACAGGACTTTTCACTCTTGACGAAATCAAAGCAGGTCTTTTAAAAACAATTCCGCCCAAAAAGCAGAACCTTGCAGGACTTAACATGGAAATGATTGAAAAGGGATATAATATAAAATAAGGAGGGCAAACCGATGGCTGTTGCTAAAAAGCAAAAGGAATTTACCTATAAGGGTAAGCCGGTTTACAGAAAAGGCAATACGATTTATTACGGAGATTTGTCAAAAAATCTTATTCTTGTTTTGGAAATTACCGAAACGGAAAAAAAAGGGGATTATGACATTTCAAAAAAAGTGAAATTTCATATTCGTGACAACAACGGAAAAATCGGTGAGGGTGTAAACTACAGAAGCGGAGAAAGAGATAATCTTTACGAAGCATTTGACATAGGCTCTTGGTGGCTCCAGGATGCATTGGACGTATAACAAATGAATAAGAGGATTGCAAATTTTGCTGTATCGGGCAGAGGATTTTTGCAATCCTCTTATTTTTTTTGAAGAAAACTGTTGAAATTTGACGGGAAAAAGTATATAATATTATAATAAGATGAGATTACTTTACGGAAAGGGATTAAAATGGCTTTAAATATAAAAAAGATGCCCGTTCTTCCGATTAGGGGTGCGGTCTTGTTTCCGCATATGGGCATAAATTTTGATATAGCAAGGAATTTTTCAAAAAATGCGGTGGAAACTGCAATGTCCGGCGACAGATGGATTTTTGTTACTGCTCAGAAAAAGGCAGAGACGGAAAATCCGGCAAGACATGAGCTTTACATGCTTGGCTGCGCGGCAAAAATAAAACAGACGGTAAAAATGCCGGGCGGCACTCTGCGTGCGGTTGTTGAGGGAGTTTCAAGGGCGAGAATTACAGAATTCTTTCCGGGCGGCACATATATGAGTGCGGCAGTAGAAATAATAGAGGAGGACGAATCTGAGTCGGATAATCTGCTTTTGGATGAAGGCTTTATCCGCACGGTAGAAGAGTCTTTGACCGAATATTTCCGATATAATAAAAAAATCAATCCGGAGGCTGCAAGAGAAGCGGCACGGCTGGGGGGAATAGGTGTTTTCACGGACGCTGTAGCCGGAAATATAGAATTGAAGTTTGAAGATAAGCAGGAAATTCTGGAAGAGCTGGACCCGTATACAAGAGTTGAAAAGCTGATTGCAAAGCTTTATCATGAGACAAGGGTTATAGAAATTATGCACGGCATTTCAGATAAGGTCAAGAAAAAAATTGATGATAATCAAAGGGAATATTATCTTCGGGAGGAAATGAAGGTAATAAAAAAAGAACTCGGCGATGATGCGGAAAATGAAGCGGAGGAACTCAGAAAGAAAGCACAGGACAGCGGTATGCCGGAGAAATCTCTTGAGAAGATATTAAAGGACATTGACCGTCTTGAGGGAATTCCTCAAACAACGCCGGATAATGCGGTTTTGAGAAATTATATAGATACGGTTTTGGAACTCCCGTGGAATAAAGAGTCGGATGAGGTGTGTGACCTAAAAAAGGCAGAGAATATTTTAAATGAGCAGCATTTCGGTCTGGAAAAAGTTAAAGACAGACTGATAGAATATCTTGCGGTACGAAAGCTCACCGGAAAGCGTGACGGAACCGTTATATGCCTGGTCGGCTCTCCGGGAACGGGCAAGACATCGATTGCAAAATCTCTTGCTGAGGCAACAGGCAGGGAATATGTCAGGATTTCACTGGGCGGTGTTCATGATGAAGCGGATATAAGAGGACACAGAAAAACGTATATAGGCGCTATGCCGGGCAGAATAATCAATGCTGTCAGACAGGCAGGTACAAAAAATCCGCTTATTTTGTTTGATGAGATTGATAAAATGGGCGCGGATTACAAAGGCGATCCGTCTGCGGCACTTCTGGAAGTTTTGGATATTGAGCAGAATAATGCTTTTTGCGACCATTATGTAGAAGTTCCGTTTGATTTGTCAGAGGTTATGTTTGTAATGACGGCAAATTCGGTTTCAACAATTCCGGAGCCTCTTCTGGACAGAATTGAGCTTATAGAAATATCAGGATATACAGACGGCGAAAAATTTGAAATAGCTAAAAAATATCTGCTTCCGAAGCAATTAAAAAAGCATGGCTTGACTGCATCAAAGGTATCGGTGTCGGACGGTGCGATAAAAGAAATAATTGAATACTATACTCGTGAAGCGGGCGTCAGAGGCTTGGAAAGAGAAATCGGAAAGCTTTTGAGAAAAGCAGCAAGACTTATAGCCGACGGCGAAAGAAAAAGCGTTAAAATCACCGAAAGGTCACTTCATAAATATCTCGGCAGAAGAAAATATCTTTTTGATATGATGGAGGAAAAGGACGAAATCGGAGTTGCAAGAGGACTTGCATGGACGAGAGTCGGAGGAGAAACTCTGGCAGTTGAGGTAAATGTCATGAAAGGCAGCGGAAAGGTTGAGCTTACAGGCAAACTCGGCGATGTAATGCAGGAGTCGGCACTTGCAGCGGTTTCTTATATACGTTCAAGAACAGATGAACTTGACATCATGCCTGATTTTTATAAAAAGACAGATATACATATTCATGTCCCGGAGGGTGCAGTACCTAAGGACGGCCCGTCGGCAGGCATTACGATTGCAACGGCGGTTGCATCGGCGCTCACAAACCGCGCGGTTAAAAGAGATGTTGCAATGACGGGCGAAATTACATTGAGAGGAAATGTACTTCCGATAGGCGGCTTAAAAGAAAAATCACTTGCGGCTTACCGTGCGGGAATACACACGGTAATTATTCCGGAAAAAAATAAAGCGGATGTGGAAGATATTCCAGAATCAATCAGAGAACAGATGGATTTTGTGCCTGTTTCTAATATGGATCAGGTTTTAAACAAGGCGTTTGTAAATTAAATTTATTGAGGTGAAGCAGAAAAATGAATATAAATAATGTAAAGCTGACTGTTTCGGCAGTGCGTGAGGAACAATATCCAAAAGACGGAAAAATGGAATTTGCTTTTGCAGGACGCTCCAATGTGGGTAAATCCTCGCTTATAAATAAGCTTTTGAACAGAAAATCTTTGGCAAGAGTCAGCTCTGCTCCCGGCAAGACGGCAACAATTAATTTTTATGATATTGACGATAAGATATATCTTGTTGATTTGCCGGGTTACGGATATGCGGTCCGTTCAAAGGAAGAAATCGAAAAATGGGGCGGAATGATAGAAAATTACCTCAGAAACAGGGAAGAACTCGAAAGAATAATTTTGCTTGTTGACAGTCGCCATGAGCCTACAAAGGATGATCTTATGATGCTTGACTGGATAAGACATTATCAGCCTGAGGGCGCGATTATAATTGCAACAAAGACGGATAAGCTTAAAAAAAGAGAGCTTGAAAAAAATCTTGAAATGATTTGGTCAAAGCTTGAGTTGGGCGAGGATGACATTCTGGTGCCTTTTTCGATAAAAGATGATGAGGGTAAGTTCAGTGTGTGGGATATAATTAATCTTATACGCATAGGTGAATATGACGAGGGATTGGAATAATGAAAAAAAGCATTATTTTTATTATATCGGCAGTTATATGCGTTGTCTGTGTGTATGCCGCAAGATATCTTGACAAGCCTGTTGCGACAACGCTTGCAAGAGTTACCGAGTATGAAGAAAGCACTACTGCGGACGCGTATTTTGTGCGCGAAGAGTCTGTATATACCGCTGCAAGCTCGGGAACGTTTTACACATACGAAAATGAAGGTGCGAGAGTCGGCAAAGACAGGCTGATTGCAACGGTTTATGACGGGATAGTGGATTCTCAAAGCCTGCAGGAAATTAACAATCTTAACAAAAAAATAGTTGAGCTGCGTGATTATGATAAAAACAACGGTTTTTTAAAGGATGATTCGGACAGTGAGACCAGACTTAAGAATTTAAAAAACGAAATTATTGCAGCGGCAGATGCTCATGACGCGTCACAAATGTCTAAAATTAAAAGCAGCATAAAAGGAATAGTATCCGGAGACACTTCCGGTGACGGAAGTGAAAGTATCGAAGAGCTTCAGCAGAGAAAAAATACTCTGGAGGCAAATCTCGGTAAGTCAAAGTCGGATATTTACTCAGATTGCTCGGGAGTATTTTCGACAATTATAGACGGTCTTGAGGGCGAACTGACCGTTGATAAGCTGGACAGTTATACTATTGAGGATTTTGACGCGGTTGCGGATAAAATAGGAGAAGTTTCTGCAAAGTCTGCAGTTTTGTCGGGAGAACCCGTCTGCAAAGTTACGGATAATCATATATGGTATGTTATGGCAAAGCTAAAGACCGAAAATGCCGCAATGCTTAAAAAAGGGCAGAGCGTCAAACTCAGATTTGACAGTATTCCGGGTGTTGAGGCAGAAGCTGCGGTCAGAAGAATCGATTCCGGTGAGGAAAATACACTTGTTATTTTTGAATGCGAAAAATATATTGAGGGCATTTTCTCTATAAGGCAAAGCTCAGTTGAAATTGTTGCCAAGTCATACAGCGGATTCAGAATCCCGATATCGGCGGTAAGAGTCAAAGACGGGCAGCAGGGTGTTATGGTAAAATATGGGGTAAATGAAATATTTAAGCCTTGCAAGGTTATTTTTACAGACAACAGCAACGATACGGTGATAATTAACGCAATTACGGACGGTGTAACCAATCCGCTTGAGCAGTTTGACAAGATAGTCGTCGGAGAAAAGAAAGAAAAAGAATAAATGGAAAGGGGCAGGAAGTATGCTTTCGGAAAAATTAAAACAGGTAAGAGAAAATATCAGGGCAGCGGCGGAAAAGTCCGGCAGAAATGAAAAAGACGTTACTTTGGTGGCGGTTACAAAAACTCACCCTGCCGAGATGATTAATGAAGCCATAGACCTAGGTGTTACGGATATAGGAGAAAATAAGGTACAGGAAATAATGGAAAAATATGACTCGGTTAAGCCTGTCCGCTGGCACCTGATAGGACATTTGCAAACAAATAAGGTTAAGTATATTATCGATAAAGTATTTATGATTCATTCCGTCGATTCAATTAAACTGATGGATGAAATCGAACGGCAGGCAATAAAGCATGGCGTTACAATGAAAATACTTATACAGATAAATATATCGGGAGAGGAAACAAAATTCGGAATTTCACCCGATGAACTTGAAGAAATGCTGCTTCATGCAGGGACGCTTTCATGTGTGAAAGTTTGCGGTTTGATGACAATTGCTCCGAAATTAGACAAAAATATGTCAAACAGATTACATTTTGATAACATACGTAAGATTTATCTTGACATATCGAAGAAAAAATATGATAATGTTAATATGGAATACTTATCTATGGGCATGAGCGGAGATTATGAAGCTGCCATAGAAGCCGGTTCGAATATGGTGCGTGTCGGAAGTGCGATATTCGGAGCGAGAAATTACCCCGTTTGAGTTCGGGATATTATTACTTATGAAAGGGTTGTTTTTTAAAATGGGTTTTGTTGATACTGTAAAGGAATTTATCGGGTTCGGGGACATTGAGGAAGATGATGAGGAAATGGAATATGAAGAACCGGCAGAAGAGGTTCATCAGCAGAAAAGGAGCAAGGTTGTTCCTTTGAATCCTGCACAGGCGCAGGCTAAAATTGTTGTATTAAAGCCGAAATGCTTCAGCAATTCGACTGCGGTTGCAGATGAGCTTAAGAGAAGACGTCCGGTTGTAATTGATGTCGGCGCACTTGATCCGGACGAGGCAAGACGCGTAGTAGATTTTATTGCTGGAACCGTCTACGGTGTAAACGGAAATATGCAGAAGGTATCGGGAGGAATTTTCCTGGCAACACCTGCGCATATGGATATTGCCGGAGAGGTTTTGTCGAACAGCGAGAACGGCAGTTTTGAATGGAATATGTTCTAAATTTTACTGAGGATTAAAGACTGCGGCAAAATGAAATATATATTTCCGTGTACGGAGACGTTTTGCCTCTGATATTCGGGAAAAGGTATTCATTTTATTGCCGCAGTCTTTTTTGATATGATTATGACGGATGAAGAAAAGCTTATAATTGCAAAAGCAGAGGATTTGTACTCTCTCTGCCAAAAGTACAGCGAGCCGCGGTTTTCCGGCTTTTTAAACGAAAGAGAAACTGCACTTGTAAAAGAAAATGCAGGTTTTAGGCCGGGATTTGAAACGGTTTTTTGGGGCGGTTTTGCCGATAGTGAAAGATGTATGATGGGTGTATTCCCGGAATGGGAAAGTGAAAAAAATTTCCCGATAACTCTTTTAAAAATTACAAAAGGCTATGACAGAACGCTTACGCACAGAGATTATCTCGGAAGTATTTTGTCATTGGGACTGGAACGAAGTAAAATAGGCGATATACTGGCAGACAGCGACGGAGCATATGTTTTCGTTGCAGATGATATTTCGGACTATATTACGGCAAATATTAAAAAAATTGCAAGTTGTGGAGTCAAAATCGAAAAAGCCGAAATTGATGAAGCAAAGCTGCCGCAGCATGAGTTTAAAACGGTTTCGGCAGTTGCGGCATCGGACAGACTTGACGCACTTTTGGCGGCTGCACTCGGTATTTCAAGACGGGAATCATCGCTTTTGATAAAATCGGGAAAAGTGTCCGTAAATCACAAGGAGGCAGCAGGCAATTCGGCAGCTGTTAAAGAGGGAGACATAATATCCGTAAGGGGATACGGAAGAATTATACTTGATAAAATTGGAAATACTACCGGAAGCGGCAGAATTCATGTTAATTTTAAAAAATATAAGTAGTCAAAAAAGCTACTTATATGAAATATAAATAAAAGGGAGCGATTAATTTATGTTAACACCAATCGATATTCAAAAGCAGGACTTTGACGTAAGTTTCAGAGGTTATAATGCAGATGAAGTGGATGATTTTCTGGATTTGGTCGGAAAAGATTATGAAAAGCTTTATAAAGAAAATATGGAGCTTAAAGACAGAATCTCGGGACTTCAGGCATCCGTTGAACAGTATAAGGGCCTGGAAAGCT
>CAKSFY010000003.1 GCA_934454035.1 uncultured Clostridia bacterium
GTGCAGGATGCAACATGGCAGGTGCGGACAATAGCTTTGACACTCAGATTCCGATGAACTCAATCGGCTTTTTCGGCTATCATATGATGTCGGCAGGGAGCTATGACGGAGAACTTTACGAGGAAAAAGACGGCGATAATATCAAGAAACTTTTTATAAAAGACAACCGCCTGATTGGCTTTATTCTGCTGGGTAATGTTGACAAAGCAGGTATTCTTACGGCTTTGATACGCAACAAGACACAGATTGATACAATAGATTTCGGCTTAATGAAAAAAAATTTGTCACTTTTGCCATTTTCGCAAGAATATCGTAGAAAAAATCTGGGAGGTGTGGTATAATGAAAATAAATGCAACCAATCTCGAGTTCAAAGAGCTTAACGAAAGGATACGCTCTTCGGAGGAGGACATTGAAATAACAGGCTGTATGGGTCAGAGGTTTATTGCCGCCGGTCTTTCGGAACGGAAAATCAAAATAACCGGCGTGCCGGGTAATGCACTCGGTGCATATTTAAACGGTGCTAAAATTTTGGTTGAAGGCAATGCTCAGGACGCAGTCGGCGATACTATGAATGACGGAGATATATTTGTAAATGGAAGTATCGGCGATGCGGCAGGCTATGCAATGAGAGGCGGCAGGATTTTTGTCAAAGGCAATTCCGGCTACCGCGCAGGTATTCACATGAAAGCGTATAAAGAAAAGCATCCGACGCTTATAATCGGCGGCAGAGCAGGCAGCTTTCTGGGCGAATATCAGGCAGGCGGTACGATTATAGTGCTGGGCCTGGGAGAGCCCGAAAGGAAAATTGTCGGAAACTTCCCATGCACGGGTATGCACGGCGGAAAAATGTTTTTAAGAGGCAAATGCGAAGATATTGAGTTTCCGAAACAGGTCACAACGCATATTGCGGACGCTGAGGAAAAAGAAGAAATTGCCCCGTTGATAAAAAAATTCTGCGATATGTTCAGCTTTGACTATGACAAAATAATAATGTCTGATTTTACAGTTGTTACTCCGGACACCAATAATCCTTTCAAGCAAATGTATGTTGCAAATTAAATGAAAGAGCAGGTGGGAACTGTGACTTATTCAAAAAAAGAAGTTTTGCAGTATGTAAAAGAAGAGGATGTTAAATTTATTCGTCTTGCTTTTTGCGATGTGTACGGAAATCAAAAAAATATTTCCATAATGCCGGACGAGCTGTTAAGAGCTTTTGACAATGGCATAGGAATTGACGCATCCGCAATAAAAGGCTTTGGCGGAGAAACAAAATCCGATTTGCTGCTGTTTCCCGATCCTGCTACATTATCTGTCCTTCCGTGGCGTCCTGCTCACGGCAAGGTCGTAAGAATGTTTTGCTCGGTTACCTACCCCGACGGTAAGCTGTTTGAACTTGATTCAAGAAGAATATTAAAAAATGCAGTTAAAGAAGCATTGAATGAGGGATATACATTTTCATTCGGTTCGGAGCTGGAATTTTATCTGTTTAAAACGGATGAAAACGGCAGCCCGACCGATATCCCCTATGATAATGCACACTATATGGATATTGCGCCTATGGATAAGGGAGAAAATATAAGACGTGAAATATGCCTTACCCTGGAGCAAATGGGAATCAAGCCGGAAAGCTCTCACCATGAGGAGGGACCGGGGCAGAACGAAATTGATTTCAAATTTTCGGATCCGCTCACTGCGGCAGACAATGCCGTAACATTTTTGTCAGTGGTTAAAACCATTGCCGAAAGGAACGGACTTTTTGCCGATTTTTCACCGAAACCGATTTCCGGAGAACCCGGAAACAGTTTTCATATTAATTTATCAGTTCAATCCACAAAAAACGAAGAAGATTTATTCGGGTATGTTATTGCCGGAATTTCAAAAAGAATATCGGATATGACGGTTTTTCTTAACCCGACGGAAGAATCATACAAAAGACTCGGCAGCCATAAGGCACCGAAATATATAACATGGTCGCCGGAAAACCGTTCGCAGCTTATAAGAATACCTGCGGCAGCCGGTATATATAAACGTTTGGAGCTTCGTTCCCCCGATCCGGGCGCAAATCCGTATCTTGCTTTTGCGCTTATTATTTATTCGGCACTTGAGGGCATTAAAAATAAAGAAATACCTGATGAACCTGCAAATGAAAATCTTTATGCGGCAGATGAGAAAAAATATAAAAAACTGCCCGAAAAGCTTTCCTCAGCAAAGCAATATGCCGAAAACAGTCAATTTATAAATAAAATATTACCCCACGATATGATACAGAACTATTGTATATAACGGGAGGACGAATGTATGCTTTTTAAGGAATACACTTACAGCGTTTTGATTGTGTCGTCCTCGGAAAAATTTACTTCGACCATATTGCCGCTTTTGCCGGAAAATGAGTTCGGTCCTGTTGAAACTGTTAAAAATGCCGGAGAGGCAAGGCGCAGACTTGCTCAGCGCAGTATTGATATTCTGCTTATCAATGCACCGCTGACCGACGATTTTGGGACTGCGCTCGCACTTGATGTCATAACCGATTCGCAGAGCGGAGTGCTGATGTTTATAAAAAGCGATATATATGACGAAGTGACAGACAAAGTTATAGATTACGGAGTTTTCACACTTTCAAAACCAACCTCCGCACCGGTGGTACATCAGATACTTAAAAACATGTATGCCATGCAGGAGCGTTTCAGACTTATGAAAAGAAAAACCGCTTCTCTTGAAGAAAAAATGGAGGAAATCAGAATCGTTAATCACGCTAAATGGATTCTTATTCAAAACATGAAGATGACCGAGGAGGAAGCACATAAGCTTATTGAAAAACAAGCCATGGATACACGCCAATCAAAAAAAGAAGTTGCCGAAGGCTTCATAAAAACGTACAGTTGATTGCTTTTATGCAATTTTCTGATATACATAATACGAAAGGGAGAATCATCATGAACAAAACAAAAACATTAACCGTATCCGCAATGCTTGCAGCACTTGCCTGCGTTGCAACCCTGATTAATGTCCCATCGGTTGACGGCTACAAAAATCTCGGAGACTGCATAGTTCTTTTAAGCGGCTGTCTTTTGGGACCGTTGTACGGCGCTTTGGCTGCAGGTATAGGCTCGGCACTTTCGGATATTATTCTTGGATATGCATACTATGCGCCCGCAACACTTGTTATAAAAGGTGTTATGGCGCTTATGTGCGGATATGCTTTCAAGAAAACAGATGTGAAGATTAAACCTGTACATATATTGGTAATGCTGATAGCGGAGGCTGTCATGGTAGGAGGATATTTTGCATACAGTCTGCTGATTGTCGGCAGCGAAGCCGCAGCGGCAATAGAAAGTATACCGGGAAATGTCCTGCAGGGAGTTGTCGGAATTGTCGGAGCGGTGCTGCTTTTGCAGGTTTTCTGCAAAAATAAGGCGCTTCAAAAGCTTTTGGACGGGTGCAGAAAATAAAAAACTTTTTGAAAGGTGAATTAAAACAGAATGAAAAAATTTGACCGAAAAATCATTTTTGAGGACGGAAGCGAATATTGCGGCTACGGATTCGGCGGCAGTGAGGACAAGGTCTGCGAAATAGTATTCAATACGTCTATGGTGGGATATCAGGAAATTATTTCCGATCCGTCATACACAAATCAAGCAGTTGTTATGACTTATCCGCTTATAGGAAACTACGGAATTACGGATGATGATTACGAAAGCAAGATAATCAGTATCAGCGGCTTGATTGTAAGAGATTACAATGACATGCCGTCAAATTTCAGATATACAAAAACTTTGTCGGAGGTCCTTTCGGAAAATAATATTCCGGGCATTTCCGGCATAGATACAAGAAAATTAACACGCAGCATTCGTGATAAGGGATCGCGCCGGGTGCTTATTACCGGAATGGAAACAAAACCGGAGGACGGAGTAGAAATTATTAAAAATACTCCCGTTCCGCATGACGCTGTAGCGCAAGTAAGCTGCAAAAAACGCTGGTATTCCAGAACATCAAATCCGAAATTTAATGTTGTTGCGATTGACTGCGGCATAAAGCTGAATATAATAAGGAGTCTTAACAAATTCGGCTGCAATGTGACGGTTGTGCCTTATAACACATCTGCCGAGGATATTGAGTTTATGAAGCCGAACGGAATCTTCCTTTCAAACGGTCCCGGAGACCCGGAGGATGCAACCGAAGCAATTGAAGCCGTGAAAAAGCTCAGGGGAAAATATCCGATTTTCGGAATATGTCTCGGTCATCAGATTATTTCTCTTGCATACGGGGCGAAAACATTTAAGCTGAAATTCGGTCACAGAGGCGGAAACCACCCGGTAAAAAATCTTGAAAACGGGAAAATTGAAATAACCTCGCAAAACCATAGTTATGCAGTTGATGAAACCACAATTGAGGCAACTCCTCTTTCGGTAACGCATATCAATCTTTTGGATAAGACTGTCGAGGGCGTGGAATGTAAAGAGGATAAGGTGTTCAGTGTGCAATATCATCCCGAAAGCGCACCGGGCCCGCAAGACAGCAGCTATTTATTTGAAAAATTTATCCGCATAATGAAGGAGGAGAACAAAGATGCCTAAACGAGTTGATTTAAAGAAAATTATGGTCATCGGTTCGGGACCCATTGTTATCGGACAGGCTGCCGAATTTGACTATGCAGGAACTCAGGCCTGCCTTGCACTTAAAGAGGAAGGTTATGAAGTAATTCTTCTTAATTCCAATCCGGCAACAATAATGACTGATACCTCTATTGCGGATAAAGTATATATGGAGCCTTTGACTTTGGAATATGCTGCCCGTATCTGCCGATTTGAAAGACCTGACGCAATTGTTCCGGGAATCGGCGGACAGACAGGACTTAATATAGCAATGCAGCTTGCCAAAAAAGGCGTTTTGGATGAGTGTGAAATCGAGCTTCTGGGAACTGACGCAAAAAGTATTGAATGTGCCGAGGACAGAGAACTTTTCAAAGAGCTTTGCGAAAAAATCGGCGAGCCGGTTGTTCCTTCAAAGATAACATACTCCATAGAGGAAGGTCTTTCGGCAGCAGAAGAAATAGGCTACCCGGTAATTTTGCGGCCTGCATTCACGCTTGGCGGCACGGGAGGCGGCTTTGCTAATAACGCTTCCGAAATGAAATCTATGATGAAAAATGCCCTTGCCCTTTCGCCGGTGCATCAGGTGCTTGTGGAAAAAAGCATAAAGGGGTATAAGGAAATAGAATATGAAGTAATGCGCGATGCAAACGATACCGCAATTACGATATGTAATATGGAAAATCTTGACCCTGTCGGCATACATACCGGCGATTCCATAGTTGTTGCGCCGAGTCAGACGCTCACAAATAAGGAATATCATATGCTGCGTGACAGTGCACTGAAGATTATAAGAGCACTTGATGTAAAAGGCGGATGTAACGTTCAGTTTGCTTTAGATCCGCAGTCATTCTCGTACTATGTGATAGAAGTAAATCCGAGAGTTTCGCGCTCGTCCGCCCTGGCTTCAAAAGCAAGCGGATATCCGATTGCAAGGGTAAGCGCAAAGATTGCGGTCGGAATGCACTTGGACGAAATTCAGCTTGTCAATACGCCTGCGTGCTTTGAGCCGACATTGGACTATATCGTAACAAAAATGCCGAGATTCCCGTTTGATAAGTTTACTTCTGCATCTAATGTTCTTTCAACACAGATGAAAGCAACCGGAGAAGTAATGAGCGTCGGCAGAACCTTGGAGGAAAGCCTGCTCAAGGCTATCCGCTCGCTTGAAACAGGAAAAAATCATATTCATATGGATAAGTTTGACAGCGAGCATATGACTACCGAACAGCTTTTGGAATATATAAAAGAGGGAACTGATGACCGTCTTTATGCGATATCGCAGCTTATGTGGATGGGAGTTGACCATTCGAGAATATGCAATATAACGCAGATAGATATGTTTTTCCTGGATAAAATCAAGAAAATAGTTGATTTTGAAAAGGAAATGGAAAAACATCCGAATTCGGACGATTTACTCTATGCGGCAAAGAAGATGGGATTTTCCGATTCGTATATTGCGGAGCTTTGGAAAACCTCGGAAGATGAAGTATATAATCGCAGGGTTCAACTGGGAATATTCCCGACATATAAAATGATTGACACCTGTGCAAGTGAGTTTGAAAGCTATGTGCCTTACTTCTACTCGACATATGAGGATGAAAACGAATCGATTGTGTCGGATAAAAAGAAAATAATTGTTTTGGGTTCCGGTCCGATAAGAATAGGTCAGGGTGTGGAATTTGACTATTCGACGGTTCATGCAATCAGAACAATTCATGCGGCAGGCTATGAAGCGATAGTAATTAACAATAACCCGGAAACGGTTTCGACCGATTATACAACTGCCGATAAGCTCTATTTTGAACCTCTTACGGTTGAAGATGTAATGAATATAGTTATGCTCGAAAAGCCGGAGGGTGTTATTGCAACGCTCGGAGGTCAAACGGCTGTAAATCTTGCCGAACCGCTTGCAAGACGCGGAGTAAAAATAATCGGCACGGATTGCGATGCAATTGAAAGAGCCGAGAACAGAGACGCGTTTGATGAGGTGATAAAATCTCTCGGGATACCGAATCCTAAGGGCGAAGCGGTTACAAACATTGACGAGGGTATTGCTGCTGCGGAAAAAATCGGCTACCCTGTGCTTGTTCGCCCCAGTTTTGTACTGGGCGGCAGAGCTATGGAGATTGTGTCGAATGAAAAATCGCTGCGTCATTATCTCAAAAATGCGGTTGAAATCGACGCCGATAAACCGGTGCTTGTTGATAAGTATATTGTCGGCAAAGAGGTTGAAATCGATGCAATATGCGACGGCAAAAAGGTATTTATTCCGGGAATCATGGAGCTTGTCGAAAGAACCGGAGTACATTCGGGAGATTCTATAAGCGTATATCCGCCGTTCAGTATATCACAGGGAGTAAAGGACACAATTGTGGATTATACCACCCGCCTGGGACTGGGAATAGGAATTGTGGGACTTTTCAATATTCAGTTTATTGTGGATAAAGACGATAATGTATATGTTATCGAAGTTAATCCGAGAGCTTCGAGAAGTGTTCCGTTCCTTTCAAAGTCTACGGGACTGAATCTTGTCAGCATTGCAACAAATGCAATGCTCGGAATTACTTTGGAAAAGCAGGGCATATCAGAAATGTGCGTACCCGAAAAAACAGGACATTATGTAAAAGCACCGGCATTTTCGTTTGAAAAACTGTCGGGAATTGATGCATATTTGTCACCTGAGATGAAATCAACCGGAGAAGCAATAGGCTATGACCACAGACTTAACAGAGCGCTCTATAAGGCGCTGCAGGCGTCGGGAGTCAGAATGAAGGATTACGGAACCGTAATCGTTACGCTTGCGGATGAGGATAAGGAGGAAGCTTTGCCGCTTGTTAAAAGGTTCTACAGACTCGGATTCAATATCGAAGCAACAATCGGTACTGCTAATTTCTTAAAAGAGCATGGCATAAGAACAAGAGTCAGAGGAAAGCTCAGTGAAGGCAGCGATGAGATATTAAATTCGATAAGGGCAGGCTATGTAAGCTATATCATAAATACAAGAGCAATCCTGTCGGGTGTACATTATGAGGACGGTGTTGCCATAAGAGAATGCGCGGTACAAAACGGAGTTACTATGTTTACCTCACTTGACACCGCTAAAATCGTTCTTGATGTTCTGGAAGAAAGTATTCCCGAAATATCTACTATAGACACGCTTTAATATCCGCATGGCGGTGTATGCAGTATAATTAATATAAGAAGGGCTGTTAAAAAAGTCAACCGACTTTGAACAGCCCCTTCTTTTTTTAAATTTTTAAAAATTTTTTAAAAAAACTATTGACTTTTTAGGGTAATGAACGTATAATATAAATATGAATGATTGTTCATATGTTCAATTTTAAAAATGAAGGGATTTGATATTATGGCACACTCACACGGAGGACATACGCACGGAGGTCATGACTTGCCTCGTCACGAGCACTCTCATGAACATAATCATGAACATGAACATGAACATGCCTGTCATGGCTGCGGCTGCTCACATTGCCACGAAGAGGAAGAAGAAAATTCAAAACTGAAAATTGCCAGAATAGCTGCAGGTCTTGTTTTGTTTGCGGCAGGATTTTTTACAAAGGGAAACATTTCGGTTATTCTTTTTGTAATTTCATATCTTGTTGCCGGTTTTGATGTTATTCTGACCGCAATTAAAAACATTCTGCACGGGGAGATTTTCGATGAGAATTTTCTCATGGCGGTTGCATCTGTCGGAGCACTGTGTATAAGAGATTTTGCCGAAGCACCTGCCGTAATATTATTTTATCAGATAGGCGAAACACTCCAGGATTATGCTTTTGAACGTTCGGAAAAATCCGTAAATCAAATAATGGATATAAGAACCGACCATGCTTATCTATCAAAAAACGGCGAGAGGGTTAAAATAGAGGCAGCAGATGCAAAAATCGGAGATATAATAATAGTTGCTCCCGGTGAAAGAGTACCGCTTGACGGAGTTATTGTCAGCGGTGAAAGCTATATGGATACTTCCTGTATCACGGGTGAGTCGGTTAAGAGAAAAGCAGCCGAGGGTGATGAAGTATTAAGCGGATATGTTAATTCCGACAGTGTTGTTGAAATAAAGGTTACACATCTTTTGTCGGAATCGGCGGCATCGAGAATTATCGACCTTATGAAAAATTCGCTTGAGAAAAAATCACAGTCGGAAAAATTTATTACAAAATTTGCAAAGGTTTATACTCCGATAGTAGTTGCTCTTGCGGTTTTGACAGCGGTTGTACCTCCTCTTTTCGACGGATTTGCGTTTGCAAAATGGATTGAGCGCGCGCTTACATTCCTGGTTATTTCCTGCCCGTGTGCATTGGTTATATCAATTCCTTTGGGATTTTTCGCAGGACTCGGCGCTGCAAGTAAAAAAGGTATTATCGTGAAGGGCGGCAATGCGATTGAGCAGCTTTCAAAAACAGATACGGTTATATTTGATAAGACGGGAACTCTTACAAAGGGCGTGTTTGAAGTTTCCGCAATTGACTCCGTGCTTGACGGAGATGATTTCTTGAAACTTTGTGCATATGCCGAGTATTATTCAAATCATCCTGTTGCCGCGGCAATTAAGAAAAAATTCGGCGAAAAAATAGATACAAGTGTTATTTCCGATTATAATGAAATTGCAGGAAAGGGCATATCTGTCAGGTTGTCGGGAGTTTTGATTCTTGCCGGAAATAAAAAGCTTATGTCAGATTACGGAATTGATGTTCCGGAAGTCAATGCAGACGGAACCGTGGTATATGCAGCAAGCGACGGAAAATATATCGGTTATATTGCAGTGTCAGACCAAATAAGAGACGGCAGAACAATAGAGGAATTGAAAGCACACGATATTAAAACGGTTATGCTCACCGGGGACAGAAAAAATTCCGCCGAAAGCGTCGGCAAAAAGCTCGGCATTTCGGAAATAAGAAGCGAACTTCTGCCGCAGGATAAAGTTCGCATAGTTGAAGAAAAGTCAAAAACCTCCGTGTGTGCATTTGTGGGAGACGGAATCAACGATGCACCGTCACTTGCGACCGCAAATGTAGGCATTGCAATGGGAGGAATAGGATCCGACGCCGCAATTGAAGCAGCGGACGTGATTCTTATAAATGACGATATTGCGAAAATTCCGGCAGCCATAAAGCTTTCAAAGCATACAATGACTATTGTAAAGGAAAACATAATTTTCTCAATAAGCATAAAAGTACTCATTATGATTTTAGGCTTTTTCGGAATAGCGTCCATGTGGCTTGCAGTCTTTGCAGATGTGGGTGTTGCCCTTATTGCAATACTTAATTCAATGAGAGCATTGAAAGTTAAATAACAAAAAAGTGCACCAACGGTGCACTTTTTTGTTATTTATTTGTGACTTTATGCGCGATTATGCAGAGTAAGATTGTAATAATCATATCCGGCAGGGTGTTTCCGATTACAATATCTGCATTCATCAGCAGTCTGTAAATAATAAAACCCAAAAGCCAAACAACAAGATTGCTGATATTAAATTTTGAATCGCTTGTGTCGGATTTTAATATAAAGAAATCCGCAATCAATACTGCAATCATCGGGGCAAATACAGAGCCGATAAAGTAGAGAAAATCGGTAATATCGGTAAGCGGCAGAAACATTGCACAAATTGTTCCTATAACTGTCACGATAGCCGCAGCTTGCTTTCCGCTTATTTTTTTGGTTAATGATTCACAGGAAATACCTGCCGAATATGCATCCAAAAATGTTGTGGTAACAGTCGAAAAAATCACAATAAGCAATCCGGCAATTCCGAGACCTGCTTTAAGCATTATCTGTGCTATGTCTGTCTCTGCGGTGAAAATTGCCGCGCCCATACCTATTATATACATCCAGCAGCTGACAACTCCGTAAATGCAGGCGCTTGCAGCAGTTGCTTTTACAGGTTTTTCGGCTTCTCTGGTATAATCGCTGATTAGCGGAAGCCACGAAAGCGGCATTGCAACTGACAGTTCAACCGCTGCGCCGAAGCTCATACTCTCATCGGTTATATTATGCATAACACCACCGCCGAAGATGACAAAGCTTAGTATAATTGTAAGTACAAAAAGCATTCCCATTGCAATTGTATTGATTTTACCAAGATTTTTTATCCCGATTAAAATCCATACAAGAATAAGCGCGCCTATAATAATACTCCATAACCTGCTCCCGGCATTCAGCACTCCGTCCGCAGCAAGTGCGCCGTCGTAAATCATGATTGCAGTCCAGCCTGCAAGCTGAATAATATTTAATATCGAAAAGAGAAGTCCGCCTTTTGAGCCAAAACTCATTTTTGCGGTCTCCATTGCACTTTTCCGCATTTTTCCGCCTATTACTCCTGCGGCAAAAAGCATGGCGCAGCCTATTATATGTCCGATAAGTATTGCGGCAAGTCCTTTTGCAAAGCCAAGCGGTGCAAAATATGTTCCTGTCAGTATTTCGGCAATTGAGACTGCCGCTCCAAACCAAATTAAACCGTTTTCAAATACAGATGTACGTTTTTCTTCCATTTTAATTTTCCTCCTTCAAAAATTCACCCTGTAAATTAAATGCATGATTCATAGGCCCTGAACCTTGCCCGAGATTAAGCCCGTAAGCAAGCGCGCCGGAAATATAGTCTTTTGCTCTTTGTACAGATTTTTCAAGCGAAAATCCTTTTGCCAGATTTGCTGCAATTGCGCTTGAGAGCGTACAGCCTGTTCCGTGCGTGTTGGGGTTGTTTATACGTTTTCCTTTAAAAAGTGTGAATTTTCCTCCGGAATATAACAGGTCATTTGCGTCATTGATGTTATGACCGCCTTTTAAAAGAACCGAGCAACCGTATTTGTTGCCGATAATTTCGGCAGCTTTTTGTATATCCGATTCATTTTGAATTTTCATGTCGGATAATACCTCTGCTTCAGGAATGTTCGGTGTTGCAAGCATGGCTATAGGCAAAAGTTTTTGCGCCAGAGAGCATACCGCATCTGTTTTAATAAGGGAGGAACCGGCGGTTGCCACCATTACCGGATCGACTACGATATTTTTTGCTTTACAGTCGGAAAGCTTATCCGCTATTACGGAAATCAGCTCACTTGAGGCAACCATGCCTATTTTGACGGCGTCGGGGAATATATCCTCAAATACCGCGTCAAGCTGCTGCTTCAAAAAATTCGGGGTTGATTCCAAAATTGCTCTTACGCCGGCAGTGTTTTGAGCCGTCAGCGCCGTAACTGCGCTCATGGCATAAACACCGTTCATGGTCATCGTTTTAATATCTGCCTGAATACCGGCGCCTCCGCAGGAGTCGCTTCCTGCGATTGATAATGCTGTTTTCATTTCTTCATTTCTCCTTTTTCGCATTATTTTTATATAGCGGCAAAAGGTGGTGCCCCCAATCTGCCGCTTTAAAGCCTGCAAAGCTAATTTAAGCTTGCGGCAAGCTTCCAAAAGTTCTTCATGTCCGAGTAATCGGATATATAAATATCTGAAAGTTGTTTGATTTGTTCCGGGTTTTCCGCTGAATTATCATAAACCCCGGCAGTTAAAAAACCGTCTTTTTTTGCTTCTTTTATGGCATAGAACGCATCCTCAAATATAACTGTGTCGCTTTTTTTTGTACCGAGATATTCGAGTGCCGTTCTGTAGGCTGCCGTTTTACAGGACTCGACCGTAAATATTTTGCTGAAATATGAATCCATGCTGTTTTTTTTGAGTACGGTCTCTGCCAGATAACGGGTATTTGATGTCACAATACACATTTTAACTCCGTTGGCTTTAAGTATGTCCAAAAAAGCAATAACTCCGTTTTTTGGCATTATTTTTTTACTGTATGCACTGTAAAGCATTTGATTGATTCCGTCTGCAATTTCTTTGACCGAAAGCTTTACATTGCATTTATTTTGATAGTAATCGATTGCCTGCGGAATGCTGAAGGTTTTGAAAATATCGTTTATATTTTCCGGTGGTTCATACCCGAGCAATTTCAGATAATCCGCCCCGAGCGTTTCCCAAAATTGCATGGAGTCAACAAGCGTTCCGTCCAGGTCAAATATTGCACCTTTTAGCATAAGCCGAGCTCCTTTGCTCTTTTTTTAAGCTCTTTTGCGGCAAGCTTAGGGTCATCGGCTTTCATAATTGCGGAGACTGCGCAAATCCCGGCAATCGGAATACCTTTCAAAACATCGATATTATCTTTATTTAAGCCGCCGATAGCATTGACCGGAATCGGTACGGCTTCGCAAATTGCCCTCAGGGTATCGGTCGAAGTCAGAACGGTTTTGACTTTGGTTGTGGTAGGATATATTGCGCCGACGCTGAGATAATCCGCCCCATCTGTATATGCCTCAAGTGCGTGCGGAACAGTTTTTGCGGTTGCCCCTACTATTTTGTCATTTCCCATTAATTTTCGGGCAATTGAAACAGGCATATCCGACCTGCCTACGTGTACGCCTTCCGCTCCGACTGCCAATGCAACATCGCAGCGGTCGTCTATGATAAGCGGTACTTTGAAACTTTGTGATATTTTATGTACTTGTTCCGCAAGAGCAATGTATTCGCGTGTGGTTCGGTCCTTTTCGCGAAGCTGAATCAAAGTTGCACCGCCGCACAATGCTTTTTCAACTCTTTTTAAAAATTCTTCCTCGGAGTAGGGGGTTGAGTCTGTTATGAAATAAAGACTTGAGTCAAAAGTTTTCATTAAAGCATATCCTTTCATATAAATAAATAGTCGTTTAAAACGGGCTGCAAGCCCTCGCTTGAAATATCATTATACATTTTGTCCAGACTGCGGCCGTCATTGATTTCAAACTGTTCGTCTCCTTCGGCGGAGTCGGATTTTTCGCCGCTGTATTTGCTTTTATGATCGCCTATTCCGGTCGATACTCCGGCAGATATTTTTGTTGCCGCAATTTTTACAATGCCGTTTCGGAATGAAGCACTCTCTCTTGATGAAACCGTAATGCCGACATATGGCAAAAATATCCTATATGCGCATAAAATCTGACAAAGCTGCTTTTCATGAACATCAAGCGGATTGATTTTTTCATTGTTTATAATCGGGCGCAGCCGGGGACAGGAAAGAGACATTTCGGCATGAGGATATTTTCGCTGCAAATAATAGACATGCAGCGCGCTTGCCAAAGCGTCTTTTCTAAAATCCGAAAGACCGAGCAGTGCTGAAAAACCGGCACCTCTCATTCCGCCGATTAATGCGCGCTCTTGCGCGTCAAAGCGATATGGCCATACGCGCTTGTGCCCCATAAGATGTAAGCTTTCGTACTTATCGGAATCGTATGTTTCCTGAAAAACGGTAACATAATCCGCTCCGCATTCATGAAGATATTTATACTCGTCTGTGTTGACAGGATAGATTTCAAGTCCGATCATGCGGAAATATTTCCTTGCCAGCCTGCAAGCTTCACCTATATATTTTACATCGCTTTTTGTGCGGCTTTCTCCTGTTAGAATAAGTATTTCTTCCATTCCGCTGTCGGCAATCACTTTCATTTCCTTTTCGATTTGTTCATAATCAAGTTTCATTCTGTTGATGTGATTATAGCAGTTAAATCCGCAGTATACACAGTAGTTTTCGCAGTAATTTGCAATATACAGCGGTGTAAAAATGTAGACGGTATTGCCGAAATGTCTGCTTGTAAGCATGGATGCTTTTTCTGCCATTTGTTCAAGAAAAGGCTCTGCCGCAGGGGACAGGAGCGCTTTAAAATCACTGATGGAACATTTTTCATGCTCAAGCGCTGCCAGGACATCACGGGCGGTATATTTTGAATAATCAAAGCTGTTCATTTCGCTTATAACCTTTTGCATAACATCCGATTTGATTATCTCCATATCAGGAAGATATTCCATATGATTTTTCCTGTATGAGGGATCGGTTTCAAGTCTGTGTTTTTTTTCAAGAGCAGCAGGTGTGAGATATTCAGAGTCTACAAAGAATTTGTTTTCCATAATATCACCTCTAATCTCTCAAGAAACCCGTCAGCGGATCGGAAGCGGAAGCTCCTCTTGAAAGAACTCTTCCGAGCCCGGAAAGATATGCCGCACGTCCGGCGATAATTGCGTTTTTGAATGCGGAAGCCATAAGCGAAATGTCTCCGGCGGTTGCCAGAGCGGTGTTTGCCATAATTGCGGCAGCACCCATTTCCATTGCTTCACATGCCTGAGAAGGTCTGCCTATTCCTGCGTCAACTATAATCGGCAAATCGATTTCGTCAATCAGGATTTGAATAAATTCTTTGGCTGCAAGTCCTTTGTTGGAACCAATCGGCGCAGCTAAAGGCATAACGGCGGCGGCTCCGCATTCTGCCAGCTTTCTGGCACTGTTTAAATCAGGGAACATATACGGCAGTACGACAAAGCCTTCATTTGCCAGAATTTCTGTTGCCCTGATTGTTTCATTATTATCGGGGAGCAGATATTTTGAATCACGCATTATTTCAATTTTTACAAAATTGCCGCAGCCGAGTTCGCGCGCAAGGTGTGCAATGCGGACTGCTTCTTCCGCGGTTCTTGCTCCGCTGGTATTAGGCAGCAGAGTAATTCCGTCAGGAATATAGTCCAGTATATTCTCCTTTTCGCTTGTGTTTGTTCTGCGTACTGCAAGAGTTATAATTTCCGCTTGGGCATCTTTTACTGCTGCATTAATCAAATTGAGCGAATATTTTCCCGAACCGAGTATGAAACGGGAGTTAAATTCATGTCCGCCCAAAATAAGCTTATCATTTTTCATTTTGTATATCTTCTTTCTTTGCTAAAATTCTTAAGACAGTATGCGCCTGATGTGCGGCACAGAGCATTACGCGGCTCGATGTAAGGCAAGCGGCATTTTCTATATCGCTTGTTTCGTCGCCGCAAAGATAAAAATGCTCTGTTATTTTTCTTGTTCTTATATCGTTTGCATTGCCGAGTCCTGCCATTCCAGAGGCTGAAACAAGATATTTTTCAGGCATTGATTCAAAAACACAGTTTGCAAGCATTGCTTTACATTCCGCTTTGTCAAAGGCTTCGCAGATTATATCCGCACCCTTTAAAAGAGTCGGTGCATTGTTTTCATCAATGCGGATTGTATGTGTTTCAAGCTCGGTATACGGCGCAATCTCCTTTAAATTTGCGAAAATCGCATCTGTTTTAAAGCTTCCGACTTGATTTGCTTTATACTGCTGCCGATGCAGATTGGTTATATCAACCCGGTCAAAATCAATCAGTATCAGCTTTCCGATACCGGCGCGTGCAAGAGCAATTGCAATATTGGAGCCAAGTCCGCCGAGTCCGCATACCGCAACGGCCGCAGACGAAAAAAGTTTATGAAGCTTTTCGCCGTGCCGCAGCTTAAGTGCACTGTCCCATTCTTCTTTTGTCGGTATCATATCAGCCGCCTCCCACAAACTGTACTATTTCAATAACGTCACCGTCAGATAAAACTGTATGTTCATATTCTGATTTAGGAACAACCTCTCCGTTTTTTTCGGCGGCAACTCTCAGAATGTTATAACCGTTTTCCGAAAGATATTCGTTCAGTGTTTTTCCGTCTGCATTTTTCAGCTCTCCGTTGATTTTTACCATTTCCCGTTTCGCCTCCTTTTTAAAAACAAAAAGCGGAAAACCGCCATCATTGGTAGCTTTCCGCTGAACACTCATTATTATAAAGCATCCCTACGTTGGCATTATCCAAATCAGGTTATACGGTCGAAAGTCGCACTTTCCTCTCAGCCTGTAATACAAGCTCCCGTTTTTGTTTGTTATATAGAATATTATACACCTTTTTTTGAAAAAAAGCAAGAGCGTTTTCTGCTTTTTTCGGAATATATAATTTGCCGAAAACGTATATATATATTTATATTTTAAAAGGAGATAATTGTTATGCGTTTATCGGAGCTTTCCGGCAACGGAAAAATAATGGGATTTTCGGAGGATTTTGTTTCAAAAAGGCTTTTTGCTATGGGCTGCCGCCCGGGGAATTATGTTGAATTTATACTTTCCAAAGGTAATTTGTGCGAGTACAGAATCGGCGAAACCTTGATAGCCGTAAATATCAGCGGAGCAGACGGTATTTCGGTCGAATAAATGTAATATAACCGTTTGTCCGATAATAGTATAGAATGTGTGCAAATAAAGGAGGAGAGTGTATGTACGACAAAGATATAAAAAACGTTATAGAAGTGCTTGACACCGACGGAAGGAAAGGGTTGACGGAAAAGGAAGCGAAAAAGAGACTTTCAAAATTCGGAAAAAATATCATAACCGAAAAGAAAAAAGACGGTTTCTGGAAAAAATTTATCGACCAGTTTAAGGATTTTATGATTGTAATATTGCTGGCAGCCGCCGGAGTCTCATTTATAACCTCTGCCATGAACGGTGACGCGGATTTTGCCGACCCGATTATAATTCTGTGCATAGTTGTTTTCAATGCGCTTATCGGAGTTATTCAGGAAAATAAGGCTGAAAAATCCATAGAAGCACTCAAAAAAATTGCCGCACCGACCGCAAACGTTGTAAGAGAAGGAAAAATAAAAAGCGTTGACGCATTCTGTCTCGTTCCGGGGGATATTGTGGTATTAAAAGCCGGAGACAGGGTGTCGGCAGATTGCAGAATTATCGAAAGCACCGCTCTTGCGGCGGACGAGTCAATGCTGACGGGTGAATCTGTTTCAAGTGAAAAATGTGCGGACTGCAAATGCGATACAAATACTCCGCTTGCGGAGCGCAAAAACATGCTTTGGTCGGGGAGTATGATAGTATCCGGCAAGTGCCGTGCAGTTGTGTGCGGAACAGGAGAAAAAACCGAGATGGGGAATATAGCTTCCATGATAATGTCAGCAGAGGACAGAGAAACACCGCTTCAGAAAAAACTGTCGGAGATAGGAAAAACACTCGGAATAGCAGCACTTCTCATTTGTGCGCTCATCTTTGTAATCGGCATATGCAAGTCTATAGCTCCGTTTGAAATGTTTATGACTGCCGTCAGTCTTGCGGTTGCGGCAATTCCGGAGGGGCTGCCGGCAATTGTTACGATAATGCTTGCTATAGGCGTTCAGCGCATGGCAAAAAAAGGCGCAATAATAAGGCATCTTCCATCGGTTGAAACACTCGGTTCGGCAAGTGTGATATGTTCGGATAAAACAGGAACTCTTACAGAAAACAAAATGAGTGTTGTAAGCACATACTCAAAAGATGTTTCAAAGCTTTTTTACATGGGGGCACTTTGCTCCGACAGAGAAAGTCTTAATCCGACCGAGACTGCAATACTGCGTGAGGCAGACAGGCTTCATGCGGGAAATAAAGACAAAAAAAGAATAGCGGAGATACCGTTCTGCTCCGAAACAAAGAGAATGAGCGTGCTTGTGCATGACAAAGACGGAATGCTTTCAATAACAAAGGGTGCACCGGACATAGTAGCCGATATGTGCACATTTTATTTTGACGGAACAAGAGCAGCTCCGCTGACATCTGCAAAAAGGCATGAAATAGCCGAGGAAAATAAAAAAATGGCACATAGGGCGTTGAGAGTTATTGCCGTTGCATATAAAGAAAATGTTTCGGGGGATAAGCCAAGCGAGAGCGGACTGATTTTTCTGGGTCTGATAGGCATGGAAGATCCGCCGAGAAAGGAAGTAAAAAGAGCCGTTCTTGTTTGCCGCGAGGCAGGGATTACACCGGTTATGATAACAGGTGACCACCCGGAAACGGCAGCTGCAATTGCAAAACAGGTTGGTATTTCGGACGGCACGAGAGTAATGACCGGCGCGGAGCTGGAAAAAATGCCGCAGGAAAGGCTTGATGAGGAAATTGAAAGATATTCGGTTTTTGCAAGAGTTACGCCTGCGCACAAGGTCAGAATCGTCAAAGCATGGCAAAAAAAGGGCGCGACCGTCGCAATGACCGGCGACGGAGTAAATGATGCCCCGGCTCTCAAGACCGCCGATATAGGCTGCAGCATGGGAATATCGGGTACGGATGTGGCTAAAAATGCATCGGATATGATACTTACAGATGACAATTTTGCAACGATAGTAAAAGCGGTAAAGGAAGGCCGCGGAATTTTTGCGAATATCAAAAAAGCGGTACAGTTCCTCTTATCGAGCAATATCGGTGAAATACTTACCGTATTTCTGGGAATCGTGTTCGGCTGGCAAACACCGCTTTTGGCAATTCAGCTTTTGTGGATTAATCTTGTAACCGATTCGCTGCCTGCAATTGCGCTTGGCATCGATCCTGCAGATAAGGATATAATGACAAAACCGCCGAGACCTGCCGGCAAAAGTCTTTTTGCGGACGGCTTGTGGCTTACGATTGTGCTTGAGGGGGCAATGATCGGTGCAGGTGCACTGCTTGCATTTGTTTGCGGAATAATTAATTATGATTTGATAACTGCCAGGACTATGGCATTTTGTGTGCTCAGCATGTCTCAGCTTGTTCACGCGTTTAATATGCGGAGTGAACATTCGGTTTTTGCGGTCGGTTTGTTTACCAATAAATATTTGGTGGGTGCATTTGTTGCCGGTGTGATTTTGCAGTGTGCTGTTGTTACGGTTGCTCCGCTTGCGGCACTTTTTAAGGTGACAATGCTTGATTTCGGAGGATGGCTGACTGTTGCGGTTCTTTCATTTATGCCGTTGGTGATTGTTGAGTTTCAAAAATTTATAAACAGGAGGGTAAAGTGAGCGTTTTTGCACTTGCCGGGAATCCCAACTGCGGAAAAACAACCCTTTTTAATCGGCTTACCGGCAGCAGATACAGGGTCGGCAACCGTGCAGGCGTAACGGTTGATGCAAAAGAGGGAAAATGGGGTGAAAATATTCTTGTTGATTTACCGGGGATCTATTCTCTTTTTGAATCGGGGGCGGAGGAATCCGCTGCAAGAGACTATCTTTCCTCCGGAGGGGCGGACGCGGTAATCAACATAATTGACGCGGCAAATTTGGAGCGCAGTCTCATGCTGACAAAAGAGCTTTCAACGCTCGGCATACCAATGATAATAGTTCTCAATATGGCGGATAAGCTGGCGGAAAGCGGCTTTTCGATAGATATTGCCGAATTTGAAAGGCTGGCAGGTGTACCGGTTGTGTTGGTTTCGGCATCAAAAGGCTTCGGAACGGAGGAGCTTTTCTATGTTAATGCAAAAACTCCGAAGCCGATTATACCGGAGCTTATAATAAAAAAAGCAGTCACAAAAACAGGGAGAAACATTCCGCTTGAAAAAAGCATAAAGGCTGACAAAATACTAATAGGCAGCATTTTTTCGGGGGTGATTTTTGCCAGTGTAATATCTGCGGTCTTTTATCTTACATTCGGCACTCCGGGCAGAATAGCCGCGGAATTTTGCGAAGGGCTTTTTTTAAAATTAAGGTGCGGCACGGAAACAGTGCTGACAAACGGAGGTGTAAACAGATTCCTGATAAGTCTTGTCTGTGACGGAATACTTGCGTCAATCGGCGGAGTTGTACCCTTTTTCGGACAGATTTTGATTTTATTTTTCTGCATTTCGCTTATGGAGGATATAGGATATATGCCGAGAATTATTTTTCTTTTGAGCGGAATATTTGAAAAGCTGCATTTGGATGCGCGCTCGGCGGTTTCCTTTGTTACTGGTTTCGGATGCAGCGTCACTGCAGCAATGGCAGCAAAAAATATAGATGACAGAGCGCTAAGGAAAAAGACAGTTACTCTGTTGCCTTTTATTTCGTGCAGTGCAAAAATGCCGGTATATGTAATGCTTGCCGATATTTTTTTTGAAAAATACAAAACGCCGGTTATTGCTGCATTATATTTGGGCGGAATTGCCGCAGCATGCATATACGCGAAAATAAAAAAAGAAAATAAAAAGGATTTTGTTCTTGAGCTGCCGCCGTATCGAATGCCGACAGTGCAGAATACTATGAATCAGCTTAAAAATAAGCTTTCAGATTTTGCAAAAAGAGCAGGAACGGTTATGTTTTTAGCAGGAATTGCGGTATGGCTTATGCAGACATTTGATTTTTCGCTTCATGCGGCGCCTATGCCGGAGGACAGTATGCTCGGAAAACTGGGCGCGGTTATTTCACCGGTATTTATTCCGTGCGGTTTCGGGAATTGGAGGGCGGCGGTCGCGCTTTTGTCGGGAATTCCGGCAAAAGAAGCAATCATATCGACAATATCTGTCGCAGGAGGTGCCGGCAGAATTTTTACGCCTGAGTCGGCTTTGTCATTTTTGGTCTTTGTGCTTTATTATCCTCCGTGTATTGCAGCATTGTCGGCTATCGGCGGTGAGCTGACAAAAAAAGAATTACTTTTTTTGATAGTAAGGCAGATTATTATAGCGTGGATAATGTCAGCGTGTGTTTTTAATATCCTTAACTTTGTGCCGAAACGGTAAACTTTTTTTAAACAAATTATGAAAATGTTGAAAGTCATGAAAAATAGTGCTAAAATGTTAAATATACTAAGGTGGATATAAAATATGAAATGTTTTTTTGTCTGCCGATATAAGGAGAGTTACTTAAATGAATGACTGGAGAAATAAGCTGCTTAACTTCATGGCAGGACGTTACGGCATGGATAATTTTAACAGATTTTTAATATGGGTCGGTCTGATTTTATGGGTTGCCGGACTGTTCGGAATAAGAATCTGTTCAAAGCTGGCACTTGCGATTTTTATTATATATATTTACAGAATGCTTTCAAAAAATTATAACCAAAGGTACAACGAAAATCAGATGTATTTGAAGTATACCGAAAAAATCAGGTGGCATTGGTCGCAGCTTAAGAAAAAATACGAATACAGAAAATATCACAAAATTTTTAAATGCCCCAAATGCAAAAAGAAACTGAGCGTCCCCAGAGGTAAAGGAAAAATAGAAATTTCCTGCCCGTGCGGAAATAAAATAATAAAGAAAACATAATAAAAAAAATCAGATTTTTTATAAAAAAGCTTGCATTATGAGATAATATATGTTATAATAGACAATGGTTCTTTATGAATCTAAATTTCTTATAAGGAGGGAATGAAGATGAAAGAAGGAATTCATCCTGATTATAAGCCGACAACTATAAGATGTGCTTGCGGTGCTGTTTATGAAACAGGCTCTACAAAAGAGGACATCCAGGTCGAAATTTGTTCGAACTGCCACCCGTTCTACACAGGTAAGCAAAAGCTTGTTGATACCGGCGGCCGTGTTGAAAAGTTCAACAAACGTTTCAACCGCAAATAATTTTGCTTGGTTTATTATTTTTAAAGAACAATTGGGTTAAACCTACGCTTAGATAACCGAATCACCAACGGTTTCTCAGCATATGGGGATCATTTATCATAGGAGGTGAATTAAATGACAAAGGAACGTAAGCAGGAAATTATTGCAACCTTTGCAACTCATGAGGGAGATACAGGCTCACCTGAGGTTCAAGTTGCATTGCTGACTGAAAGAATCAATCATTTGAACGACGAGCATTTGAACGTTCATAAGAAAGACCACCATTCAAGAAGAGGTCTTTTGATGATGGTTGGTAAGAGAAGAAGCTTATTGAACTACCTGAAGTCACAGGACATCGAAAGATATCGTGCTTTGGTAAGCAAATTGGGATTGAGAAAATAAGCTCATTGCTTGCAAAAGCGAGTTATGCTATCAAGCAAGCGGGCAGAATTTGTTCGCTTGCTTTTAATTTTAAAAAAATAAAGGCCGCAGGTTTACTTTTAGCAAATAAGCAGAGAGTTTGCACACGGCAAATTTTGTGCCTATCTGCTAATGTAAATTTTGCCGCTTAAAAAAAGGAGAAATTATTAATGTTCAAAACTTTTGAAACAACTTTGGCAGGCAGACCGCTTGTCATTGAGACAGGAAAAATGTGCTGCCTGGCAAACGGACATTGTCTTGTCCGCTACGGGGACACTGTTGTAATGGTAAACGTAACCGCTTCGAGAACTCCGAGAGAGGGAGTAGACTTTTTCCCTTTGAGTGTTGACTATGAAGAAAAGCTTTATGCAGTCGGCAAAATTCCGGGCGGATATATCAAGCGTGAGGGCAAACCCTCCGAAAAGGCTATTTTGACAAGCCGTGTAATCGACCGTCCGATAAGACCTCTGTTCCCGTCGGACTTGAGAAACGATGTATCGGTTGTTGCTACCGTTCTTTCGGTTGAACAGGACAACCCTCCCGAAGTTGCGGCAATGATTGGTACTTCAATAGCGATTTCTATTTCGGATATTCCCTGGAACGGACCTATAGGCGGTGTATGGCTCGGTCTTGTTGACGGAGAATATGTTATAAATCCGACAGTAGAGCAGAGAGAAAAATCGGATATGCTCGTTACAGTTGCCGGAACAAAAGCTAAAGTAGTAATGATTGAAGCCGGAGCTAACGAAATTGAAGAAAGCGTAATGCTCGAGGGCATTAAGTTTGCACATAAGACAATAATAGAGCTTTGCGGATTTATTGAAAATATTCAAAAGGAAATCGGCAAAGAAAAATTCGAGTATGAAGCTCATACAGTAAATCAAGAATTGTGGGACGCTGTTAAGGCTATGTCATACGAAAAAATTCAGTACGCACTTGATACGGATGATAAAAATATCCGTGATGAGCGTCTCGGTGTTATCACAGACGAGCTTATTGAAAGGCTCGGTGAGGAATTCCCGACAATTGAAGAAGAAATTCAGGAAATTCTCTACAAAATGCAGAAAGAAATCGTTCGTAACTGGCTTGTCCAGGGCAGACGTGTTGACGGCAGAAGCTTAGACCAAATCAGACCGCTTGCGGCTGAGGTTGATTTGCTTCCGAGAACTCACGGTTCGGGTCTTTTTACAAGAGGACAAACACAGGTTCTTACAGTGGCTACCCTTGCTCCGCTTGCAGAGATGCAGCGTCTTGACGGAATCGATGAGGAAGAAACAAAGAGATATATGCATCACTATAATTTCCCGTCATATTCAGTTGGCGAAACAAAGCCGTCAAGAGGTCCGGGCAGACGTGAAATCGGTCATGGCGCACTGGCTGAACGCTCGCTTGTTCCGGTTCTTCCGTCAGAGGAGGAATTCCCGTATGCAATAAGAACCGTTTCCGAGGTTTTAAGCTCTAACGGTTCAACTTCGCAGGGAAGTGTCTGCGGTTCAACGCTGGCTCTTATGGCTGCCGGTGTTCCGATTAAAGCACCTGTTGCAGGTATTTCGTGCGGACTTATTACAACCGAACACGGTTTTACAACAATGGTTGATATTCAGGGCCTGGAAGATTTCTACGGCGAAATGGACTTTAAAGTAGCCGGAACAAAGAAAGGTATAACTTCAATTCAGGTTGATATTAAAAATGACGGACTTCCTTATGATGTCATTGAAGAAGCTCTTAAGAAAACACATGACGCAAGATGCTATATCATTGATGATATTCTTCTTAAGGCTATTCCGGAAACCCGCGACCATCTGTCTCCGTATGCTCCGAAGGTAAGCACCATGCATATTGATCCGGATAAAATCAGAGAAGTAATCGGTCAGGGCGGTAAGGTAATTCAAAAGATTGTTGCCGACACCGGTGCAAAAATCGATATAGAGGACGACGGAACAATTCATATTTTCGCTGTAAATCAAGAATCCGGAGATGCTGCAAAGGACGCAATTGATTTAATCGTTAAAGAACCGGAAGTAGGAGAAATATATACAGGTCTTGTAAAGACGGTAACGGCATTCGGTGCATTTGTCGAGATTCTTCCCGGCAAGGACGGATTGTGTCATATTTCAAAGCTTGCGGACAGACGCGTAGAAAAAGTTGAGGACGTTGCCAATGTCGGAGATATGCTGACAGTTAAGGTTATGGATATTGATACAAAGACAGGAAAGATAAGCCTTTCACACAAGGATTCCGATTTGAAACCTAACAAATAACTTACGGTGATAAAGAGGAAGCAATCTATCCTTATACCTGCGAGTTTTTCTACCGACCGACAAACGCTCAGACTATGGTATATGCTCAAAATAATCCTGCAATACTCAGAAATGACCGCGCAATGCTTCTGAATGTACCATTGGGTGAGCTTGGAGTTGATTCTTTCATTCCTGCAACCAATGCAGAAAGAGCGAATATAAGCAAGCTTGTGAGAGAAGCAATCAGCGACTTTATCGGTGAAAATGTTAATCCGGCTGTATATGCCGATAAAAACTGCGGAGTGGTACTTGCCGAGACTGTTAATGATGAAAAAATACTGATTTTGACAGATTATTCACCCGATTCAAATACCGAGCCGTCAGAAGTAAATGTTACCTTTGAAAATCTTAATGTGAAAAAAGTTCAAAATTTGGTTTATGAGGAGCATAATATTGCCCTTAACAGATTTGAATCGAACGGACTGATAAAAGGATTTTCCGCCAAGATAAGGCCGCACGAAACACTTATATTTAAGATATAATAAAAGACCGTAACACAAAAAAAGACGTTTTTTTAAAAACATAAAAAGGCGGTGTAATTTTTATACACCGCCTTTTTACATCCCCTTTTTTCTTGCTATTCAGCTTTTGATACGAATAAATTTCCGTCCTTATTCTCAAAGCTTAAAACCTCTTTATGCGAATACAGCTCCTCGGTATTGTCAGCCTGCAGATAGTAAATTGTTGCCGTATCCTTATCTGTGATAATGTCATACGAAACGGTTTTCGGGCTTGAAGTGCCGATAACATAATTCCATTCATCGCTGTTTACAAGTGTTTTCTGTTCCTCGATAAATTTATTTTGCATTTCTTCGGTCATTATCTCATATCTTGGTTTTCCGTCTCTGTCCTTAAGAGCCTTCGCCCAGACAAGAGCTTTTTCGAGAACTTCATCGGAGCCGGAAGATATTTCAAATCCCTCGGTAAGGGCTGCTTTTTCGTCAAGAGCAATCGCAAGTTCCTCGGAAATGTAGGTTTTTCCGTCAATCAAAAGCGGAGGATTTTTAAGAGAAAGCTCATTGCCTTGAATATTAACCGCCGTTTTGTCAATTGCAAATTCCGCTTTTGTTTTAACTGTTTCGCCGCTTGAGTTTTCATAGCTTCCGTTTAAGATAAGCGTCTTGTCATTATTCCAGATAATCTCGGTTTTTGCCGAAGCTTTTTCAAGAAATTCCCTTAGCGGAATATACGTTTCACCGCTTTTTTCAAAAGGCGCCGACGAGAATTCAATCTTGTTTCCTCCGACAGAAATGCTTGCCGCGGTTTCTCCGGCTTCAGCAAATGCCGCTGCGTTAAAAAGCATGATGGCTGCGCATCCGACCGACATAATTTTAAGTGTTTTTTTCATAAAAATTCCTCCCAACATTTGTTATTTTCTACCTATATTTTATATTTAAATTTTAGTTTTGTCAAGTCTTTTTGCATAAAAAAATTGCCCGTCAGAGCAATCTTTTTACATATAAATTTACAGCGGTTACATTTATTGAAGTCATATTATCTATACAGTCGATTATACTTTTCTGAATAAGTCTTGCCGCAATCGGAATCACGGTTCCCATGTGCATTGAGAGTGAAATATTTATACTTGCGCCGTTTGAATTTTTAAATACCTGAACCGAGTTTACTCTTGCTACCGATTCAACTTTTTTTGCTTCATAAGCCGCAATTTCGCATATAGCGCTGTCCGAAACGGAATAAGCACCCATATAACTGAATGTAGGACGGATTATGGATTTATCGAATCGAGCTTTTTGAGTATGCATTTTCGATTTTATCGGATGAAGAAAATATCCCGAAAAGTCGCGCTTTATTTCAGGAACAGGAACGGGAATAATGTGCTTTCCCTCTTGACTCCGCATTTTTCTGGCTTCGGCTATTTCGGAAGGTGAAGCAACATCCTCAATCCGAATCACTTCGTCAATAGGGTATATGCCCAGCTGCACGGCTATTTTATTAACCATTCTGAGCGATGTTCCCAAAACCAAAATGCGTTTTATTTCGTTTTCGCGAATAGCCTTTTTAACTGCCAGAACATGCTCTTCTTTTGTAAAAAGCGCACGCTTAACCGCTGCTATTTTTGTTGACTCTTTTTTTGCCGAAAAGCCTGCAAGTACTTTATTTTTCGCTATAAGCAAGCCGTCATCGATAATAGCGTCTGCCTTGAATCGTCCTGCCATCATCACTGCACGATAGCTTTTGCCCGTGCCGCTCGCGCCTATAAATGCAATTGTGTACACTTTAAACATCTTCCTTTTCGGCTGCGTTTTGAATTACCTGCAGAATAAGCTTTGCCCCGTCCTTTTTTGTCAGTTCCTCGTCCGCACTTTTTGTAGTCAGCGGAGTAAAACCGGCTGCCGAAGTTATCAGTTTTTCAGCAAACTCTGCGGTCAAGGGAGCAGTTGGTGCGAACTTTCCTATTATATCGTCAATATAACCGCAGCTTTTCAAAGCGGCGATTGCAGGGGCATAATAATCGTTTATTGATACGTCGAAAAACAAATCGGTTGTATAGCCCGATATATTAAGTATGTTTACAAGAAGTATGCAAAAATCGGCACGGGTCATAACTTCATCAGTGTCCTCGGCAGTACACTGCTCTGCCCAGACTTTTATATCCGGCTTTGCAAACTGACCGATAGCATAACCGATAGCATTTTTTGATAAATCCTGTAAATAATACGGATAATCCGTACTGTTATAAAAAATGCGTTTCTGCGGTCTGGCTTCTTTAGAAGATGTAATTGTCAAATCTCTTTGTGAGTCGGAGTATATATTTATATTCTGACCGTCATATATGATAATCTGCGATATTCCGTCTCCCATTATATCCGCTGCGATTATTTTTCCGCATGAGGATAATTTATAAATCGGATTCATATAGCCGTCGTAAAGATACGGAGTTTTGTCTGAATTTTGTGCGCAAAGTAAATATTCCGAGCAATTTCCGTCAAAATTATATACGGTCAAAATATTTGAATATCCGCAATGATCGGTGCGCTTTTCTTTAAAAATGGTATTTCCGTGATAATCCACCGTAAATACGCCGTCCGCACAATCATTTTCCGATTGTTCTTTATAATAGCCGGTAAGCTCCGAGCCGTAAATGTCCGTCCTTATATTTCCGAGAGATAAAAAGTTTGTTTCAGTTCCGCTTTTCAGCGACCATTTTATTTCACCGTCTGCAGAATATGCCTCGGTTTTGTCTCCGCCGGCAATGATTGAAAATTCGCCGTTCATATCCAAATCGCCGACACATATGCAGGGCGGAAAATCGGTTCTGTCAAATTCCCACAGAATATTGCCGTCCGCGTCAAGGACTGCGCTGCCGGCAATTATTTCATCTCTTCCGTCTCCGTTTAAGTCGCACACAATCGGGAAATGCCCGATATTGCCTTTATATGTCCATAAAATATTAAAGTTTTTATCCAGAGCCCATAGCTGATGATATCTGTTTTTTATAATAATATTCTGCGGATAGCCGCTTCCGTCAAGATTTGCAATCACAAAGCAGTCATGCGCTTCGGCGTCGGGCAGCGGAAATTTACGTTTTAATTCGCCGCTTCTGCCGTCTGTAATGCAGAAAAAACCGTCATGCACGCACAAAAATTCATTATATCCGTCACGGTCTATATCATATATCTGAGCCGGCACATCCGCCGAACACACATCCGTATCATACGCAGGCGTACCAAGCTGCCACAGCAACTCTCCGTCGGCAGTATATGCGGTTGCAGCCGAAACCGAGTGAGAAAAAAATCTTTCATCGGATATGTTGTCAGGCTGAACCAAAACAAAGTCGAGTCTGCCGTCGCCGCTTAAATCTCCTACCCTTACCGAGCATCCGCTGCCTGCCTGAGAGGCTTCTATGCGTCTTAAAAGCACGGCTTCTTTTGATTCTGTAGTTATCATAAATTTACAACTCCCGTAGTCTGTTATATATAATTCCGCTTTTTTTTATTTCCTTTGCCCTTGTCAAAAGATATTCTCTTCTGTTAAGTCTGGGATTAATTATAACTTCGTCAAGTAATATTTTAAGGCAATCACCCAGATATTTTCCGGGTTTAAATCCTATTTTTATTAAATCTTTGCCGTTCACCGTCAGATCGGACAGTGTATACGGCTGATGTTCGGCAAGCACGCATTTATAAGTTTCAAAGGTCTCATCAAGCCTGCGTTTTTTTTCGCGGAAAAATTTCTCGTTTTTAGCTCTGTTATCCGCTTCCTGCAGAACAAGAAGCTTTTTAAACAACGGCGCGCCGGTTTTTGCCATCATTCGCTTTACTCCGGGCGGCGAGTTTTCTATCCGCACATCATGATTTTCAATCAAAACGAGTATATCGTGCGAAGTATCATTGTCCAGCTTAAGCCTGTGTAAAATATCATTAGCCATTCTGACGCTTTCTCTGTGGTGCCCGTAAAAATGAATTATTCCGTTTGAGTCGCAGCTGGCACAGTCAGGTTTTCCTATGTCATGCAAAAGAGCCGCCCACCTGAGTACAAGGTCGGGAGGTGTGCTTTTGACGGTGCACATTATATGACCGTAGACATCGTATATATGATATTTATTCTTTTGTTTGACTCCGCTGCAACGGTCAACCTCAGGAAGGATAATTTTCATTATTCCGAAATCATGCAGCAGAGATATATACTGAGGGTTTTCGGACATAAGAATCTTATTAAGTTCATCTCGTATGCGCTCGGAACTGACTTTTTTTATAAGCGGTGCAAGCTTTTTTATTGCGGATACTGAGCTTTCGTCTATTTTAAAATCAAGCTGAGATGCAAAACGCACTGCTCGGAGCATTCTCAAAGGGTCCTCGGAAAAACGTACCTCCGGTATACCGACGCATTTTATCAGCTTGTTATTTAAATCCTCTTTGCCTCCTGTTATATCAACAAGTCCCCTTTCGGGATTGTATGCCATGGCATTTATGGTAAAATCGCGGCGCTTCACGTCTTCTTCAATTGATGTGACAAAGTTCACTTTATCCGGATGTCTTGAATCGGTGTAAGCACCGTCCGTCCGAAAGGTTGTGACTTCATATCCGATATTGTTTTCCACAACCGTAACAGTCCCGTGTTTCAACCCTGTATCTATCGTCCGTTTAAACAGTCTTTTAATATCGTTCGGCATGGCAGAGGTGGCAATATCAAAATCGTGCGGCGTCTTGCCCATCAGCATATCGCGCACGGCACCGCCGGCAATATATGCCGCAAATCCGTTTTCTTCAAGCGTATTAATGATAGTCAGTACACCGCCGCTGATCTGCATATTCATTTTTATCACCTCCGTCAGCAAATAATATTATAGTTATTATATCATATTATTTAAAAAAAAGCAAATTTTATCTTTTTCACTTATACAAGTATAACATAAATCGCTTTCGATTACAATATATAACAAGATATTTATTGACTTTTTTTGACCGTTGTGATATATTTAAGGTGAGATTGGAGAGGTGATGACATAATGGATAAATATATTGTATCCGGCATGAGCTGCAGCGCGTGCTCCGCTCGTGTAGAGAAAGCTGTTTCGGAATTGGACGGTGTGGATTCATGCTCGGTAAACTTGCTGACAGGTTCAATGACCGTATCCGGCAGCGTATCTTCCGAAGAAGTAATATCAGCTGTCGAAAAGGCAGGATATTCGGCTGCCGTAAAGGGTAAAGAAAACGTTGCTCCTCCCAAAGAAAAGAGAAGCCCCGTAAAAAAAAGACTTATATGGTCGCTTGTGCTTTTGGCGGTACTTATGTATCTTTCGATGGGACATATGATGTTCGGTTTTCCGGTTCCACCCATACTTAGCGGCAATGCCCTTGCCGGAGGAATTGTTCAAATGATTTTATCCGGTCTGATACTTGTTATAAATCAACACTTTTTCATAAGCGGATTTAAAGGTATTATCAACAAAGCTCCGAATATGGATACGCTTGTTGCGCTGGGCTCGGGAGTTTCGTTCGTTTACAGTACCGCATTGCTGCTTAAAATGACGACTGTGCCGGCACAGGAAGCAATGCATTATGCGCATGAACTTTATTTTGAATCCGCCGCAATGATTCTTGCACTTATTACCGTCGGCAAAATGCTTGAAGAATATGCAAAGGGCAAAACCGCTGACGCAGTAAAAGCGCTTATGGATTTAGCCCCCGAAAGAGCCGTTGTTATAAGGGACGGCAAGGAGGTTGAAATCCCTGCAGCAGATGTAAAGGTCGGCGATATATTTGTCGTTCGTTCGGGTGGTGCAATTCCTGCCGACGGAATTATCACCGAAGGAAACTGCTCCGTAGACGAATCGGCTCTGACGGGAGAAAGTATCCCGGTTGACAAAAAAGAGGGCGATTCCGTATCCTGTGCAACACATCTCAGTTCCGGATATATAAAATGCCGTGCCGAAAAGACCGGCGAGGATACGCTTCTTTCAAAAATAATTCAGCTGGTGGACGATGCCAATGCAACAAAAGCGCCGATTGCAAAAATAGCGGACAAGGTATCGGGAGTATTTGTTCCCTGTGTAATAGGGATTGCCCTTATTACATTTGTTATATGGAAGCTTGTCGGCGAAGGTACGGGATTTGCTTTGGCAAGAGGTATCTCGGTTCTTGTAATAAGCTGCCCGTGCGCGTTGGGACTTGCAACCCCGGTTGCAATAATGGCAGGCAGCGGACTCGGTGCAAGAAACGGAATTTTATTTAAAAATGCAGCCATACTTGAATATACAGGCGAAATAAAAAATGCCGTCTTTGACAAAACCGGTACAATAACAAGCGGAAATCCGAGCGTTACCGATATTATTCCTGTAGGAACAAACGAAAGCGAGCTTTTGAGTCTTGCATATTCATTGGAGAAAAAAAGTGAACATCCGCTTGCCGAAGCGATTGTCAGAAAAGCAGAAGAACAAGGCTGTGTGCTTAAAGACAGTAAAAATTCTGAATTTTTGCAGGGCAGCGGCTTGACGGCTGAAATTGACGGCTCTTTAATCGTCGGAGGAAATTACAAGTTTGCGTCAAATTATGCGGATATTTCCGATGAAACGGTAATACTGTCGGAAAAGCTTGCCGAGGACGGAAAAACGCCGGTATATTTTACAAAAGATAATAAGCTTATCGGCATAATCGCAATAGCGGATACAATAAAAGGGGACAGTAAATCCGCAATCAGCGAGCTCAAAAAAATGGGCGTGCATACCGTTATGCTGACAGGCGATAACCAAAGAACTGCCGAAGCCGTTGCAAAAAAAGTCGGCGTAGATGAAGTAATTGCGGGAGTTTTGCCGGACGGAAAAGAAGATGTTATAAGAAGGCTTCAGCAAAGCGGCAGAACCGCGATGGTAGGTGACGGTATAAATGACTCACCGGCACTTGCAAGGGCCGACGTAGGAATCGCAATCGGCGGCGGAGCGGATATAGCAATCAAATCTTCGGACGCCGTATTGGTAAACAATACGCTTTCCGATGTACCTGCGGCAATCAGACTCAGCCGAAGGGTAATAACAAACATAAAGGAAAATCTTTTCTGGGCATTTTTCTATAATGTAATTTGTATTCCGCTTGCGGCAGGAGTCTGGATTCATTCGTTGGGTTTAAAGCTCAACCCAATGATTGCCGCCGGAGCAATGAGCTTGTCCAGCTTATGCGTTGTTTTGAACGCATTACGGCTTAATTTATATAAAGTAAAAGAAAAAAAGGAGACTACTGTAATGGAAAAGAAAATGAAAATCAGCGGAATGATGTGTGCTCACTGCGAGGGCAGAGTAAAAACCGCGTTGGAAGCGGTTGACGGAGTTTCAAATGCAGATGTAAGCAGCAAAAACGGAAGTGCGGTCGTAACCATGACCTCGGACGTTCCTTTTGATACTTTGAAAAAAGCGGTTGAGGAACAGGGTTATACTGTAATTGACTGATAAAATACAACGCTGTTGTATTATTCAGACTGTAGACAAAATCGGTTGCAACTTTGGACTTGCAACCGATTTTGTCTACAGTCTGAGGCGGTGTACTTTTTTTACACCGCCTCCTTTTTTAAAACAGAATCAGATTTTATTTACCGCAATCCATATTTCACACTCGTAGTCGGGGTTGCCGACATCGGGTGAAGGATAGACTTCAAATTCTGCTCCGTGGGCATATTCGTAGTCACTTTGAGCAAAGAATTCGCCGCAGATTTTCTTGTAGGTATTCTGAAATGCCTCCGGCATTTTGCCCTTAACTTTAAATACTGCATAGGTATATGACGGAATTTCGACAACATCAAAACCGGGACAGGTAATTTCTTCCTTTCCCATAGCAAAGCCGATTCCGTAAGGGAATTGATTGCCTGTTTGGCCGTCTGTAAATTCGGAACTGAAGCTTATACCCAAAAGTCCTCCGAGCGGTGTGTCTTTAGGGATAAGCGAGCACAGTTTTTCTATGCTTCCGTCTTTTCCGCAATCTGCCCAAAATGTGCGGATATCCTCAATTGCGGAGTCATTGACCGGTTTAGTTACTTTTTTTCTTTTGCATAAAACCTTTATTGCATTTCTTTTTTCTATTCTGTAATCCATAGTATCTCCTCCTGTTAATACAAGTTTTACTGAAATTCTGGAAAAAGATTTCACTTTGCCGCTTTTTCTGGCTTCGCTCGGAGTAACCGAATGAAATTTAGAAAAAGCTCTCGAGAAACTCTCGGGTGTGTCATAACCGTAGTCAAAAGCTATGTCAATTATTTTTTTGTCTGTGGAAATCAGCTCGCTGCCGGCAAGCGTAAGCCGTCTTTGGCGAATATAATCACCGATTGTAATACCGCAGAGCGCATTAAATATTCTCTGAAAGTGAAATGATGAGGTACATGCGCATTTGGCAATTTCATCATAGTCGATATTTTCGCACAAATGATTTTCAATATAATCAATAGCTTTTTGTATTTCGGTTATTCTTGACATCTTTTTCCCTCTTTTCATGAATAAGTATACCATAGCAGGAGAATAAAATCCTGACATTTTTTGCTTTCCGATATCAATATTCTATATTGTATCATATACAATCAAAAAAATAAAGTAAATTTTAAATATTTTGGAATTATGGCAGGGGACAGGGAATATCCTTTTAATAAGTGATATATTCGGGGAGTGATATTAATTGAAAAAACTGATTGTTATATTATTGAGCTTTTGTTTTGCAGCCCCTGTGTTTGCTGAGGAAATCGGCTCGGGAGCAAAGTCGGTATATTTAACCGAAGCGTCAAGCGGAGAGACGCTTTATGAAAATAATGCCGATGAGAAGCTGCCCATTGCAAGCGTTACAAAAATAATGACCATGCTTTTGGTAATGGAAGCGGTTGACAACGGAAAAATAAGCCTTGACGATTTGGTTCCTGTAAGCGAAAGAGCCATGAGTATGGGAGGCTCAACAATGTTTCTGGAAACCGGCGAGCATCTTCCGGTAAGCGAAATGCTGAAAGGTATAGCAGTTGCGTCGGCTAATGACGGAGCGGTTGCCATGGCGGAGTTTGTTGCCGGCAGCGAAAGCTCTTTTGTGGATATGATGAATGAAAGAGCAAAGCAGCTGGGAATGGAAAATACACATTTTGTTAATACAAACGGACTTGATGACGATAATCATTATTCGACGGCACGCGATGTGGCAAAAATGTCGCGCGAGCTTTTAAAGCATGAAAAGATATTTGAATATACAACAATTTGGACGGACACAATGAGGGACGGAAAATTTGAGCTTGCCAATACAAACAAGCTTATAAGATTTTACAATGGTGCAAACGGACTTAAAACCGGTTCTACTTCAAAGGCGATGTGCTGCATATCAGCAACCGCAAAAAGAGATAATATGCAGCTGATAGCGGTCGTGTTGGGCGCACCGACATCAAAGGACAGATTTGCGGCGGCAAGAGAGCTTTTGGATTTCGGGTTTGCAAATTATAAAGTTGAGATGCTTGCGCAAAAGGGTGAGGAGGTTACACGGATTCCGGTTTTGAAAGGAAAGAGAGAGGAAATAGGTCTTATTACTGTAGATAACTGCGGTGCTCTTATGAAAAAAGGTGAAAGCGGAGAAATTGAGAGAAATATCAATATTCCGGAATATATATGCGCACCTGTAGGCGATGGGGATATAATAGGAAGCGTTGAGTTTTTGACGGGCGGAAAGGTAATAAAAAGCTGCGAGCTTGCCGCTTCGGGAGAAGTTCAAAAGAAAAATTATTTTGATTTTTTGAAGGATGCTCTCCGAAAGTGGATATCGTGTTAAAAAAAGTCGAAAAAGAGCAAAAAATAATACTTGACTTTACTGAAAATATGTGATATACTATTTCTTGTAAAAAGCTGAGACGAAGACGGTCGGAAAATGCAGTCTTGAGAGAGTCGGCGGTTGCTGCGAGCCGATGGCAAGTTTTCCAAGTACCTATCACTTCCGAGCTGGAATGCTGAAAAGATTTTTAGTCCGAGTAGGTGTTTCCGTGAGTGCTGCGTTAATGCAACGGGCTTGATGGAGCCTTAGAGTGGCATTTTTGTAAAAAATGCAATTTGAGTGGTACCGCGGGTAAATTTTACTCGTCTCAAAGCGTTGTTTTTGAGACGGGTTTTTTTGTTATTAAAAAAAAGAAAGGCAGGAGATTTAAAATGAGTCAAAGTATGCAGGAACAGTTAGCAGAGGTGGCACAGAGAATTAAAAGTATCCGTGAAATATTCGGTTTCTCGGTTGAGGAAATGGCGGAAAAAACCGATGTAACCCCGGAAGAATATGTAGAATTTGAAAGCGGTAAAAAGGATTTCAGCTTTACTTTTATATATAAATGTGCAAAATCCTTTCATGTTGACCCGACCGAGCTGCTTCAGGGTACAAGCCCGACGCTGACAAGCTACAATATCACAAGAAAAGGCGGCGGTCTGCCTATTACAAGAATGAAAGGGCAAGTATATAAAAATCTTGCATCCATGTTCAAAAATAAAATGGCAGAGCCTTTCTGGGTAAAAATCCCTTACAAAGAGGGTGCACCCATGAAAACAACCACACATAAGGGTCAGGAATTTGATATTGTAATCAAGGGAACCTTGCTTGTAAGCATTGACGGAAACGAAGAAATACTTCATGAGGGTGACAGTATTTATTATAACAGTTCAGAGCCTCACGGACTTCTGCCTATTAACGGTGAAGACGTTGAAATATATGCAATTGTACTTAACGCAGGTGAAAATGTTGACATCACCGAGCTTCATGAGGTCATCAAGGAAACACCGAGAGCCGACCAGCCTGCAACAAGTATATACAAGAGATTTGTCGTGACTGAAAAGGACGAGAAAAAACGTCTTAAATCAATTGCCTTCAAGAATGAGGACAAGTTTAATTTTGCGTTTGATATTGTTGACGAGCTGGCAAAAAAATGCCCGGACAAACCTGCAATGTACTATATATCAAATGATAAAAAGGAAAGAGTTTTCACCTTTGCCGAAATCAGCAAATATTCGTCTATGACGGCAAACTATTTTTCATCACTCGGAATTAAAAAAGGCGACAGGGTAATGCTTGTTTTAAAAAGACATTATCAGTTCTGGTTCTCTATTCTTGCGCTTCATAAAATAGGAGCAATTGTAATTCCGGCAACAAATCAGCTGGTTGAGCATGACTTTGACTATCGTTTTAAGGCAGCCGGCATTTCGGCAATTGTCTGCACCACAGACGGAGATGTTGCTAACCAGGTTGATCTCGCAGCAAGAAACTGCCCCGATTTGAAAGTCAAAATTGCAGTAGGGGAAAAAAGAGACGGCTGGCATGACTTTAACAGTGACCTGACGCTTTACAGTGACGTGTATGAAAGAACAGAGGATTCCGCTTGCGGAAACGATATAATGCTTATGTTCTTTACATCGGGAACAACAGGCTATCCCAAAATAGCAGAACACAGCCATAAATATCCGCTCGGACATTTCATTACCGCAAAATACTGGCATAATGTTAATCCGGACGGAATCCACTTTACAATTTCCGATACAGGCTGGGGAAAAGCACTCTGGGGCAAACTGTACGGACAGTGGATGTGCGAGGCAGCGGTATTTGTATATGACTTTGACAGATTTAAAGCAGATGATATTCTGCCGATGTTTGCAAAATATCATATCACTACCTTCTGTGCACCGCCGACTATGTACAGATTCTTTATTAAAGAGAATTTATCAAAGTATGATTTGACATCGCTGGAATATTGCACCGTTGCCGGAGAGGCTTTGAACCCGGAGGTTTATGAACAGTGGAAAAAGGCTACCGGACTTCCGCTTATGGAGGGCTTCGGACAGACAGAGACAACTCTTACTGTCGGCAATTTAAGGGGAATGATTCCAAAGCCGGGTTCAATGGGTAAACCCAGTCCGATGTACGATGTTGATATTGTTGACCCGGACGGAAAGAGCGTCGGCATAGGCGAAACGGGTGAGATTGTAATTCATACGGATAAATATGTTCCCTGCGGATTATTCAGCGGATATTATAACGATGACGAAAAAACCAAAGAAGTTTGGCACGACGGTATGTATCATACAGGTGATACGGCTTGGAAAGATGAGGACGGATACTTCTGGTATGTCGGAAGAATAGATGATGTTATTAAATCCTCCGGCTACCGTATCGGACCTTTTGAAATAGAGAGTGTTATCATGGAGCTTCCATATGTATTGGAATGTGCGGTCACTCCGGTTCCCGATCCTATAAGAGGTCAGGTCGTAAAAGCAAGCATTGTGCTTGTAGGCGGCAGGGAAGGCAGCGACGAGCTTAAAAAAGAAATTCAGGATTATGTAAAGCAGCACACAGCGCCTTATAAGTATCCGAGAGTGGTTGAATTTATGGAAGAGCTGCCAAAGACTATAAGCGGAAAAATCATCAGAGCTGAGCTTCGTAAAAGAGATATGGAAAAATAATTTTTTTGGAGGAATGACATTATGAAGATTATTGACGTACATGCGCATATTTTTCCTCAGAAAATTTCCGAAAAGGCAGTTAAATCAATAGGCGATTTTTATGAAATACCGATGACCTCCAATAAGGGCACGTCCGAGGCTTTAATTGAATCGGGCAGCAAAATAGGAGTAAGCAAATATTTGGTTTTTTCCACAGCTACAAAAAAAGAGCAGGTTGAAAGCATTAACAGATTCATTATTTCGGAGTGTCGAAAGCACTCCGAGTTTATGGGTCTCGGAACTATGTTCGTTGAATATGACGGATTTGAAAAAGAACTGGATTTTCTGAAAGAAAGCGGAATAAAGGGAATTAAGCTTCATCCGGATTTTCAAAAATTTGCTTTTGATGACGAGAGACTTTACCCGATATTTGAGTATCTGGCAAAGAAGAATATGTTTGTGCTTACACACAGCGGAGACAAACGCTATCATTTTTCAAATCCCGATAAAATTACAAGGGTTGCGAAATTGTTTCCCGATTTGAATATTATTGCGGCTCATTTTGGCGGCTGGTCGGAATGGGAGGCGGCAGCCGAAGCTCCGAAACTGGACAATGTGTTCTATGATACGAGCAGTACGCTGCTTTTAACGGAAAAGGAAAAAGTATTTAAGATATTGAATAAATTCGATAAGTCACATTTTTTCTTCGGAACAGATTTTCCGATGTGGGGGCATGAAGAGGAGTTTGCGGCATTTATGGATTTAAAATTGCCGGACAAACTGTGTGAGGATATATTGTATAATAATTTTGCAAAATTTTACGGTGTGTGATGAATTCACACACCGTAAAAAAGGTTAGAGACTATTGTCAGAATTGAGAATACGAAAATAAAAGTGTTGATTATCATAAAAAACATAATATTTTTGTATTGCTCGTTTTCTCTCCATCGTCTCAGTACTTTTATGAATACAAGCGCAAGTCCGCATATTATGGCAGGAGCAGTGAAAAAACCAAGTAAAGCTCCGCCTTTTTGTGTATTTTTAAGAATAAAGTTAAGTATTATTATAAAATACGAGATACCGAATATCAATCCGACGGAAAGCTCGCCGTATTTCATATTTAAAAGCTTAAGTATTTTTTCGGTCACAGTAATTCACCCCGGCAGTTAATAATAGTAATATTATATTATAAATATAATCTGTTGTCAAGTGGATTTAAGAGTTATTATTCCAAGTTCGGGTCTGTTGAAAACGCGCGGAACAATCATGGGATTCCCGATTCCTCGGTTTACAATTGCGGAAGTTGTTCCGAATTGATACAATCCTCCGCTGTATTTCGGAAAAAGTATGCGGCTGCTTTCGCTCATGGAGGAAAGCGGCATAAATACACCGCCGATATAAGGAATACGAACCTGACCGCCGTGCAGATGCCCGGACAGAATTAAATCGAAGCCGAAATCCTTGACTTTGTCCAGCAGATTGGCTCTGTGAAAAAGCAATATCTGATAACTTTCTCCGACAGAGAAATTATCAAGATATTCGGCAGCTTTTTCCTCCGCGCGAACTTTTGTGAATACGTCCTCCATTCCGGAAATTAAAATTTGGCGGCCGTTTCTTTCAAAAGGATATGTTTCGTTTTGAAGAAAATGAGCACCGGCATTTTTACAGGAGGCAACAAAGTCTTTGTAATCATTTCGCCATGTATCGTGATTCCCGGAGACAATAAAGCACGGAGCCAGCTTTACAAGCTCACTTATAAGCTCAATCGCCGGGAGATAGCTTGAACCCTCTCTGTCGGAGGTCATGTCTCCCGTCATGGCAATCATATCCGGAGCATGGGCTTTGATTTTTTCGTTTAACCCAGTGACCGGACAGTTATGATAATCGGATATATGCGCTATTTTAAAACCGTCGAATTCATCCGGCAGCCTGTCCGATTCAACATCGTAATAAGATACCTCGAGCCGGCTGTCGAGTGCAGCTGCGGCAAGGCAGACGGCGCCTGCCGCCAGAGAAATTTTAAAAATATTTTTCATAAGGCTACTCTTTTCAATTATTTGTTAATTAATTATAACATTTTTAAAAGAAAAAAACAAGACAAAGGAAGAGAAAAAAATGAACAAAAAATTAAAAGGAAATTTGATTTTGCTTTTTACGGCAATTATTTGGGGAAGCGGATTTGTTTGCCAAAGCATAGGCATGGACCATATAGGAGCAAATACTTTTATGGGGTTGAGAACTCTCCTGGGTGCGCTTGTGCTCCTGCCGGTAATCGCGGTGAGCGGAAAAAATAAAGAAAAAGCGTCAGCCGGTGACAGAAAAACTTTGATTACGGGCGGAATAGTCTGCGGAATCATTCTTTGTGTTGCGTCTACCACACAAACAATCGGCATAAAATATACCACAGCGGCAAATTCGGGATTTATAACGGCGATGTACATAATTTTTGTTCCGTTTCTCGGCTTATTCATGAGAAAAAATATAAATCTCAGAACCGGAATAGGAGCATTGCTGGCAGTTGCCGGACTTTATATGCTTTCGGTTGCGGGAACCGGCTTTAAAATAAATAAAGGCGATCTGATAACGCTTTTGTGTGCAATTTTGTTTGCGTTCCATATTCTTGCGGTTGACTATTTCTCGCCGAAAACAGACGGAATTAAGCTTTCCTGCCTGCAATTTTTTGTGTGTGCGTTTATAAATATTATTATGATGCTGATTTTTGAAAAACCGACCGTTTCAATAATTAAAGAGTGTTGGATTCCTATTGCATACTCGGGAATTGTTTCTTGCGGAATAGGCTACACCGGACAGATAATCGGTCAAAAATATACAGACCCGGCACCTGCGGCAATTTTAATGAGCATGGAATCGGTTTTTGCGGCAATCGGCGGATTTTTAATTTTGCATGAGAGCCTCAGTACGATAAAAATAATCGGATGTGCAGTAATGTTCGCGGCTATTGTGATAGTTCAGCTGCCGGCTAAAAAAACAAAATAATCACTAAAAAAACAGCTGCAAATGCAATAATAAACCGCCTTTCAACAATTTTTTTAAAAATTTTCAAAAAACTATGGAAATTTTCCCGAATATGAGTTATAATAATATAATAGGTAGTTTTATGCTGCCGTAAGTATGTTTTGAAAGGGGCTGAATTTACTATGAACGACATTCTTGAAATTTTGGAAAAAAACGGTCCGAAAATTACAAATGAGCAAATTGCTCACATGACCGGAAAAAAAGAGGATGAGGTCGCGGCGGAAATTGCCGAGCTTGAAAAAAAAGGTGTTATAATCGGATATAAAACGATGGTAAACTGGGAAAAAACGGATGAGGATAATGTTTCGGCAATAATTGAGCTGAGGATTACTCCGCAGAGAGGAGAGGGCTTCGATGCGGTCGCCAAAAGAATATATAAATATCCGCAGGTAAAGTCGGTTTATCTTATGTCCTCCGGAACATATGATCTGGCGCTGATGATTGACGGAAAAAACATGAAAGAAATAGCCATGTTTGTGGCGGAAAAACTCGCCACAATGGATACAGTTATAAGTACATCAACGCATTTTGTGCTGAAAAAATATAAGGAGGACGGCTTATTGTTCGAAAATGAAGAAAAAGACAGCCGCCAGGTGATTACGCTATGAAAAATTATGAAGATATAATGATAAAAAAAGTGCAGGATATTCCGCCGTCCGGAATAAGAAAGTTTTTCGATGTTGTTGCAACTATGGACGATGCTATTTCACTCGGAGTCGGTGAGCCGGATTTTGCAACGCCGTGGTCAATACGAGAGGCAGGAATTTATTCCTTGGAAATGGGCAGGACGTTTTATACCGCAAATGCGGGCTTGCAGGAGTTAAGAGATGAAATCTGCAATTATTCAAAACGTAAATATAATGTGGAATATGACCCCAAAAAAGAGGTTTTGGTTACGGTCGGAGGAAGCGAAGCAATAGACCTCATGATTCGCTGCCTGGTTGAAAAAGGTGATGAGGTTTTGATTCCGGAGCCGTCATTTGTGTGTTATAAGCCGTGTACTTTGCTTGCAGGGGGCACACCCGTAACGATAGAAACAAAGGAAGAAAACAGTTTTCGTCTTATGCCGGAGGAATTAAAGGCTGCAATCACTGATAAAACAAAGCTATTGATTTTGCCTTATCCGAACAATCCGACGGGCGGAATTATGTCATATGAAGATTTGTGTGCAATTGCGGAAGTTTTAAAGGATACCGATATAATGGTATTGTCTGATGAAATTTACAGTGAGCTGATTTATTCCGAGCAGGGGCATACTCCGTTTTCGGCTATCCCCGGGATGAGAGAAAGAACGGTTGTTGTCAACGGATTTTCAAAGGCATTTGCAATGACCGGCTGGAGACTCGGATATGCACTCGGACCTGCGCCCATAATAAAGCAGATGACTAAGGTACATCAGTACGGAATTATGTCGTCACCGACTACCAGTCAGTTTGCGGCAATAGAAGCTATGCGAAACTGTGACGAGGACGTTGAGGAAATGCGGCGCGAATATAATTATCGCCGAAGATTTATAGTAGACGGCTTCAGAGAGATGGGACTTTCATGCTTTGAACCGCTCGGAGCATTTTATGTATTTCCGTCAATACAGTGTACCGGTATGACAAGTGAAGAATTCTGTGAAAAATTATTGCAGGAGCAAAAGGTTGCTGTTGTTCCGGGAACGGCTTTCGGAAAAAGCGGTGAGGGTTTTGTAAGATGCTCATATGCGTATTCGATTGAACAGATTTCCGAAGCATTAAAAAGAATAAGCGAATTTGTAAAAAAGTATAAAAAAATATGATTTTTGGAGGAGTAAAAAAATGTCAACAAAGTATATCTTTGTAACCGGCGGAGTTGTTTCCGGATTGGGAAAGGGAATTACGGCTGCGTCTCTCGGCAGACTTTTAAAGGCGAGAGGCTATAAAGTTACAATGCAAAAATTCGACCCGTATATTAATATGGACCCGGGTACAATGAGCCCGTATCAGCACGGCGAGGTTTTCGTTACCGATGACGGTGCGGAAACAGACCTTGACTTGGGTCATTATGAAAGATTTATCGATGAGAATTTGAGCATTAATTCAAATGTAACCACCGGAAAAATTTATTGGTCGGTAATAACCAAAGAGCGCCGGGGAGACTACGAGGGCAAGACAGTTCAGGTTATTCCTCATATTACAAATGAAATAAAATCACGTGTTTACCGCGTTGCTCAGCAGCAGCAAACAGATATCGTAATTACCGAAATCGGCGGAACTGTCGGCGATATCGAAAGTACACCGTATCTGGAAGCGATCAGACAGGTTGCAAGTGAAGTCGGAAAAGAAAATTGTATGTACATACATTTGACGCTTGTTCCGTGTATCACAACCTCCGGCGAGCAAAAATCAAAACCGACGCAGCACAGTGTCAAAGAGCTTTTGAGTCTCGGCATACAACCGGATATGATTGTTTGCAGGACGGAAAAGCCGCTTGAAGATGGCATGACGGAGAAAATTGCACTTTTCTGCAATATTCCTGCCGGATGCGTTATCCCGAATCTGGATTTGGACACGCTTTACGAGGTGCCTCTTGCTTTGGAGGAAGAGGGCTTGGCGAAAATGGTTTGCAAGCGTCTTTCTTTGGAGGAAAGAACTCCGAATCTTGATGATTGGAAAAAAATGGTTGACACAGTAAAAGAGCTTATGAACGGAGACAAGGATGAGGTAACAATATCGCTTGTCGGCAAATATGTGGCTTTGCATGATGCATACATAAGTATTGTAGAGTCATTAAAGCACGGCGGAATAGAAAATTTCTGCAATGTTAATATAAACTGGATTGATTCGGAAAAGGTCACAAGTGCAACGGCTGATGAATTTTTAAAGGATTCCGACGGTATTTTGGTGCCCGGAGGATTCGGAGACAGAGGTATAGAAGGTATGATTATTGCTGCTCAGTATGCAAGGGAGCATAATATTCCTTATTTCGGAATTTGTCTCGGTATGCAGATTGCAGTTATTGAGTATGCAAGAGATGTCCTCGGATTTGAGGGAGCTAACAGTTCTGAGATTAATCCGGATACAAAGTATCCTGTCATTGACCTTATGCCCGAACAGCAGGATGTTGAGGATTTGGGCGGAACAATGAGACTCGGACTTTATCCCTGCAAGCTTACACCGAGTACGCTCGGACAGAGCATATACGGAAGTGATTTGATATATGAAAGACATCGTCACCGTTATGAATTTAACAATGAGTTCAGAAAAGAATTTTTAGATAAAGGTTTGGTTATATGCGGTCAGTCTCCGGACGACAGACTTGTTGAAATGGTGGAGGTTCCCGAAAACGATTGGCATATCGGGGTTCAATTCCATCCGGAATTCAAATCAAGACCGAATCGCGCGCATCCGTTGTTCAAATCGTTTATTAAGGCTGCGCTTGACTATCAAAAAAAATAATTTCTGTAAAAAAAAGCTGCCGTATCTTTTGATGACAGCTTTTTTACAGTTAATGAAAAAAAGTTAATGGAGGGGTAAAAATGGGAGAAACTGTTCAGAGCTACAAATGCCCATGCTGCGGCAGCGGACTTGTATTTAACGGAGAAAATCTTCACTGCGATGCCTGCGGAAATAATTTCTCGGCAGAGTCTATGCAGCAGCTTGAAAATGCAATGGGAAAAACGGAAACATCAAAATTTGACTGGGAGCATTACGAGGCGAGAGATTTTGAAAATGGCGGTGATGTCAATATTTCGGATTATACGTGCCCGTCTTGCGGAGCGGAAATTACCGGTGATGATACGCTCGGTTCAACGGTCTGCCCTTACTGCGGCAGCTCGACAATAATAAAAAAACAATTTGAAGGAGCTTCGCAGCCGGACTATATTATCCCGTTCAAGCTGGATAAGAAAAAGGCTATGGAGGCGTTTGAAAGCGATTTTGCCAAACGTCCGTTTTTGCCGGATGTGTTCAAAAATAAAAAGAAAATAGAAGAAATGACCGGTGTGTATGTTCCGTTTTGGACATTTGACTGCGATTGCAACGCAAATATAATTTACAGTGCGGAAACAGTGTCGCATTGGAGTGATGCGGATTATGATTATACGAAAATTGACCATTATAAGCTTTTGAGGGGCGGAAGCGTCAGCTTTGCAAACATTCCCGTAGACGGCTCTGAAAAAACGGATAATACATATATGGAGGCGATAGAGCCCTTTAATTATGACGAGGCGGTTAATTTTAATACATCGTATTTGTCGGGATTTTTGGCAGAAAAATATGATGTTTCGGCACAGGAGTGTACACCTCGTGCAAATGAACGTGTAAAAAATTCTACGGAGGACGCATTCAGAGATACCGCTAACGGTTATTCAGGCGTGACAGCCGAGCAGACAAGCGTGAATTTCTCAAACGGAAAAATAAGATATTGCCTGCTGCCTGTTTGGATGCTTAACATTAAATATAAGGACACAATTTATAAATTTGCTATCAACGGACAAACGGGGAAGGTTGTCGGCGAGTATCCTACCGATAAAAGCAAAAAATGGAAGTATTTTGCCAAGATTGCCGCAATTGTCTTTGCGGTTTCAACGGTAATTGCATGGTTTGTGCTTAAATAACGGGGGTGGTATTATGAAGAAGTTTTTATCAGCATTTATATGTGTTTTTACTTTAATGACGGCTGCTGCGTCAGCGGAATTTGCTAATCCCGCGCTTGTGGATAATGCAGGCTTTCTGACGGCAGAGGAGGCAGCGGAAATCAATCAAAGGCTTGACCAAACCAGGAACGAATATAACATTGACATAGCCGTGTATACGGAAACAGATATGTCAGGCGATACGGCAGAGGCAACTGCAGACGATATATATGATTATAATTCGTACGGGACCGGAGAAAATGATGACGGAATGATTTTGTATATTTCGCAGAATCCGAGAATGTATCATTTCAGCACCTGCGGCAAGGGGATTGAAATTTTCGGAAAGAGCGAGCTTGACGATATAGAGGGAGATATTCTTCCGTATTTAAAAGATAATGATTATTACACAGCCCTGCTGGTATATGCGGAGGATGCGGACAACATTCTTATGTGGGGAAATGACGCTGCTTCATCGGAGGATATAGAGCTTACACCGTCAGACTTTGCGGTTGTTGCATTCTTTATTCTGATATTCTCGCTTATAGTTGCGCTGATTGCTACACTTATAAGAGCAGGAAGAATGAAAACGGCAGTGAATAATAATTATGCTGCAAATTATATGAAAAATATGAATCTGACTCAGTCGGAGGACATATTCTTGTACAGTACGGTAACAAGAACCGAGAAACCAAAGCCCGAGCCTGAGACCGAGACGCATGTATCGTCTTCGGGAAGAACTCACGGCGGACAGGGCGGATCATATTAAAGAAAGGATGAAATAAAATGGGTTTGTTAAAAGCAGGAGCCGGAGCGCTCGGAGGAGTATTGGCGGATCAATGGAAAGAGTTCTTTTATTGCGACAGTCAGGATTCCGATATTTTGGTTATTAAGGGCGAAAAAAGAATCGGAGGAAGGAGCTCAAATAAAAAGGGCGATGATAATATTATTTCAAACGGCTCGGTTATAGCAATAAACGAGGGTCAGGCAATGATAATTGTCGAGTCCGGTAAAATTGTGGAATTCAGTGCCGAGCCGGGAGAATTTGTGTATGATTCTTCGACAGAGCCGAGTATTTTCTGCGGCAGCTTGGGTGACACAATAAAAAGAAGTTTTGAACAGGTAGGGAAGCGTTTTACATTCGGCGGCGACACAGGCAAAGACCAAAGGGTGTACTATTTTAACACCAAGGAGATAACAGGTAATAAATTCGGAACCGCTACGCCGATTCCGTTCAGAGTGGTAGTAGATGAAAATCTCGGATATAAACTGTCTGTCGATTTACGCTGCAACGGTGTTTATTCATATAAAATTACAGATCCGATTATGTTTTATACAAATGTTTGCGGCAATGTGTCGGAATACTATGAACGTTCTGAAATTGATACAATGCTTAAAGGCGAGTTGATGGATGCCCTTCAGCCTGCACTTGCAAGAGTTGCGGCACAGCGCATTATGTATTATGAAATACCGGCACATACTAAAGAGGTTTCCGCAGAGCTTAAGACCGAACTTGCAGAGCAGTGGAGAGCGCAAAGAGGAATCGAGATTTCAACGCTGAGCTTTAATTCGGTATCAATTCCGGATGATCAGCGCAAGAAGATAACAGAATGGGAAGAAAATGCTATGACAACTTCCGCAAACACGGCAGCGGCAAGACTTGTCGGTGCTCAGGCAGATGCAATGCGCGACGCGGCAAGAAATGAAGGCGGCATGGGTGCAATGGGCGGATTCTTCGGAATGAACATGGCACAAAATGCAGGAGGAGCTTCTGCTGCAGCTTTGTACGGAATGGGAAATAATCAGCAGCAACCGGCAGGCACAGGCAATAATACTCCGGCAGCTAATAGCGCCGTGAACTGGACATGTTCCTGCGGCGCGGTTAACAGCGGAAAATTCTGTTCGGAATGCGGAAATCCGAAACCGTCCGAAGAATGGACTTGTTCCTGCGGTGCAGTGAATAAAGGAAAGTTTTGTTCTGAGTGCGGTAAACCCAGAGCATAAAACAAAAAACTCATCTTGCCTTATCGGCAGGATGAGTTTTTTTAAACCGTTATTTTTGTGTTCCGTCGGGGTTAAAAAGCGGAAGCGGTGCAAGAACAGTAATATCATCACGGTCAATAGCGTCTCCCTCTGCCAGGATTGCCATTTTTCCGACTATATTGCCGCCTGCTTTTTCAACAATTTTTTCAATAGCTTCCAGCGATTCTCCGGTACTGATTACATCATCGACAATCAATACGCGCTTGCCGTTCATGAGCTTTTGCTCCCTTTCACCGATGCAAAGATGCTGGTCATGGTCTGTAGTAATAGATTTTACATCAACCGTTAAGAGATTGCGCATATATACTTTTGGACCTTTTCTGGCAACGATATACTCATTCTCGCCGAGCTGACGTGCCATTTCGTGAATAAGCGGAATACTTTTTGCCTCAGCGGTTATAAGAATGTCATGCTCGGGAGCTTTTTTGATAAGAGCTTCGGCACATTTTACAGTCAGTTCAACATCGCCGAATAAAATAAAAGCGGCAATGGACATACTGCCGTTTACGGGAAACAGCTCCAAATCACGCTCAAGCCCCGCAACTTTGATTTTGTATGTCAGATTTTCCATGAATCTGGTCTTCCTTTCTTAATTAAAGTGTTCCGAATAATCTGTCGCCTGCGTCGCCGAGACCCGGAACAATATATCCGTTTTCGTTAAGCTTTTCATCAACAGAGCCGCAGAAAATATCGACATCGGGGTGAGCGGCACGAACCGCTTCAATTCCCTGCGGAGCAGCAATTATGCAAACAAGCTTAATTCTTTTTGCCCCTCTTTGTTTGATAAAGTTGATGGCTGCAGCCGCACTTCCGCCGGTTGCGAGCATTGGGTCAAGAACAAGAACTTGTCTTTCGGAAATATCTGTCGGGAGCTTGCAGTAATACTCAACAGGTTCGAGAGTTTCTTCGTTTCTGTAAAGTCCTATATGTCCGACTTTTGCAGCCGGAATCAGGTTCTGCAGAGCGTCCACCATTCCGAGACCTGCTCTCAGGATAGGAACGAGCGCAACCTGACGGTCGATTCTTTTTCCTACCATTTTTGTGATTGGTGTTTCAAGCTCAAAATTTTCGAGCGTCAAATCCTTTGTAGCTTCGTAGCCGAGCAACAGACCTATTTCGTAAGCACAGTCACGAAAATCCTTTACGCTTGTGTTCTTATCGCGCATGATTGAAAGCTTGTGTGTAACAAGCGGATGGTTAATTATGTGTACCTGGTTATCCATTATATGTTCCTCCAATATTAATTATTACATCAAAAAAGGGCGAAATGCCCATATTTTGACTTACCTTTACTTATTATATAACAAAATTCGGCATTTGTCTATTCTTTTTTGAAAATTTTATCATTTTTATTGTATTTACCAATAAAATTTCTTATCTGAGATGCGTTATTGATTCTGAAAAAATTAAAAAAATAAAATTTTTCTGAAAAAATTTAAAAAAACTATTGCAGTTTTTGCAAAAATATATTATAATATAATAGTATGAAACGTTCGGCGATGAAGACCGAGCCCGTGCGATTGAAACCCGTGAACCTTGTCAGATGGGGAACCAAGCAGCAATAAGCGGATTTTTCGATGTGTTATGGATTAACTCGGTCGGAGCCGTTTTTTACGTTATATAGCTTTTTTCCGGGAGGTGTTCGGCATGGCATATCAGGCGATTTACAGAAAATGGCGTCCGCTTGTTTTTGAAGACATTGTCGGACAAACTCATGTTACTGCAACTTTAAAAAGGCAGATTCAAACAGGAAAAATTGCGCATGCATATCTTTTCTGCGGTACAAGGGGTACAGGTAAAACCACAGCGGCGAAGGTTTTTTCAAGAGCCGTAAACTGTCTGAATCCTGTTGACGGTTCTCCGTGCAACGAGTGTGAAATCTGCAAGGGTATTTTAGACGGCAGCATATTGGACGTTTCGGAAATCGATGCCGCGTCAAATAACGGTGTTGACAGCATAAGGGAAATCCGTGAGGATGTAAACTATGTTGCTACCAGGACAAAATACAGAGTTTATATAATAGACGAGGTGCATATGCTTTCGGGCGGAGCGTTTAACGCTCTTTTAAAAACATTGGAGGAACCGCCCGAACATGTTATATTTATTCTTGCAACGACAGAAGCGCACAAAGTGCCGGAAACAATTTTATCGCGTTGTCAGCGCTTTGATTTTAAACGTATAAGACCTGCCGATATAGTGGTGAGAATGAAGGAAATAGCAGTCGGAGACGGACTCAGCATAACCGATGACGCTTACAAGCTGCTTGCAAAGCTCGCCGACGGTTCAATGCGTGACGGGCTCAGCATAATGGAAAGATGTGTGTCGGAATGCTCGGACACTCTTACTGTTGATGAAATAAATTCTGTTTTGGGATTAATGCCTGCACACGCGGTAATGAAAATTGCCGATGCAATAATAAAAAAAGATACCGGAGCAATATTGGAGACAATAAATGAGCTTTCCGAGGACGGAAAAGACTTAAATGTATTTATTGAAGAATTAATGTCGCATTTTCGTGATTTGATGGTTTGCAAGACTGTTAAGGCTCCGGACAGGCTTTTGGATGATGATCCCGAGGATATAGTTTCCCTGAAAGCACAGGCGGATAAGGTTTCATACGAGGAACTTTCAATGTATCTGACAATTTTGTCGAATACAAGAGCGGAGTCCCGAAAGGTAAAAAATCCGAGAATAACATACGAAATTGCACTAATAAAGCTGACGCAGCCGGAGTTGTCGCGGTCGTATGACGCACTTCTTACAAGAATTGAAGAACTTGAGGAGAAAATAAAAAACGGAATCGAAATAAAAGCCGTACCTGAGGAAAAGAAAGAAGATAAAACGGAGGAAAAGCCTAAAGAAAAAAAGGAAGTTTCGGCAAGGCTCTATGTTCCGCTTGATAAGAATACACTTACCCAGAATTCTCCTATTGTGGCAGCAGCAAGAAAGTGGGATAAAGCGGCACAGTCAATTGCTAAAAAGACTCCGTTTGTTGCAGGGGCCGTTATTAACAGAAGAATTACCATTGACGGCGAGGGCATAATTTTGCTTTTTACAAGGCAGGAAATTATGCTGAAGAAAATTGCCGCGACTTATATAAAAAATATTCAAACCGAATTTCAAAAAAGCACAGGCACCGATTTGGTGCTTAAGACCGCTTTTGAAGATGAGCTTGAGGATCATATAATTGATTATTGGCAGATAGGAACGGCTGCTCCCGATAATGGAGAAGTACAGGCCGTATCGCCTAAGGAGGACCCTCTCGATAAGCTTGCCGAGAATTTCCCGGAAATAATAGAAATGACTGATGAGAGTGATTTTAAGGATTATACACCGGAGCATTTTGAGCAGACAGAGCTTGATGAGGACAGCGATGAGGAAGAATTTTTGACTGATGACGAAATAAAAAAAGAGTAGAGATTTTGCGCTATTATGCGTGAATATATAAAATTTAAGAAAGAGGTATAAAAAATGGGCAAGTACAAAGGATTTCACGGAGCAGGAATGAATACAAATAAAAATATGAACAGTGTTATTAAGCAGGCTCAGAAAATGCAGGAAGAAATGGAAAGAATCCAGGGCGAGCTTGAGGATAAAACCGTTGACGCAGCTTCAGGCGGCGGAGCGGTTGAAGTGACTGTAAACGGTAAAAAAGAAATTGTATCGATAAAGATTAAACCGGAGGCAGTTGATCCGGAAGATGTTGAAACACTTGAAGATTTGGTTATGGTAGCGGTTAATGAAGCAATTAAAAAGGCTGACGATATGATGACCGAGGGAATGAGCGCCGTTACCGGCGGAATTAATATCCCGGGATTGTTTTAAAAAATTAAAATAGCGATGCAAAAAGATGCATCGTTATTTTTTTATATCATAAATTATTTTATTTTTCAGCGGCTGAGCTATATTTTCTATATTACATTGTTAGGTATATGTTCCGACGGTGATTTGCCGGTATGCTTTTTTATAAAATTGCTGAAGTAATATACATTTTCAAAGCAGCAGCGGTCGGAGCATTCGGAAACTGTATAATATCCGGAATCCAGCAATGCGATCGCGTACGAAAGTTTAAGCTTGTTTATGTATTTAAGCGGTGTTTCGGAAAAACGTTTGTAAAAAAGTTTTCTGAAATATGTATCACTCATGCAGCACATTTTTGCAAGTTCGCTCACGGTAATATTTGTGCGGTTGTAATTTTCGTGTATGTACTCCAAGGCTTCATCTATTTTGTCGGTCACGGAAGTGAATTTCATCTCGGCGTATTCTTGCTCTGCTTTCATAAGTATTTTGTAAAAGATTGATTTGCATTCATATTCATATCCGGGCTGCTTTCTTATTTGAGAGCAGTATAATTCATTGAATTTTCTTGCAAAATAGTCCGGATTTGACACGGATAATTTGCATATTTTTTCGGGAAGCGGCGATTGTGAGGAAAAATGCACACATATTAAATGCTCGCTTGAGTTTGTATTTTGTCGGTAACTGTAGTATGCCGGGACAAAAACTATATCGCCGGAGACTGCATGCAGAACCTCATTTTTATGAATAAATTCGGAATCGCCTTTTAATCTGTATGAAAGCGCTGCATACGGACGTACTCCCGAAAATTCATTTCTTTTCCCCCAGCTCAGTTCAAGAACGGATTGTATATCACAGTCTATATTATTTGATTTCAAAAACATTTTTGCTTCACCCTTTTATATTTTAACACAACGGTTTGGAAAAATCAACAAAATTGTTATGAAATTTATAAATTTTCTTTTGAAATTAAAATTGTTTCCGCTATACCGATATGATATAATGTTTACATCAATTACAAATATATTCGTGTTTGTAGCTGAGGTAAATATTGAATCGGTGTGAAACAATGGAGGGCAGTGAATATGGCAATTAAGCATACGGCAGTCAGTTATTATGGCTTGGGGTATACCGAGCATGCCAAGAAAGATTTTGTTGAAATGGCAGAACACGGGTGCGATACGGTGATACTTGCGATTACGGAATTTGATATGGATTTTTGGTTTCCCAATATCAATAATATTGTAAAGGCAGCACACGAGACAGGACTCAGAGTTATTGCGGATACTTGGGGAATCGGCAAGTATTTCGGAGGAGAGCAGGTTAGTCTGTTTTTACAGAATAATATTCATCACAGACAGGTTTCGGCATACACGGGCGAAATTCTCAATGCCGCATGTTTTAATACAAATGCATTTCGTGATTATTTTACGGGAATATGCGTAAAGCTTGCCAAAGAGACTGAAATAGACGGATTTTTCTGGGATGAGCCGCACTACGCATATCCTAAATCTTATGCTTCAATTACAGGCGGTGTAGGCGATGACTGGTCATGCAGATGTCCGGAATGTATGAAAAAATTTGAGGATTATTACGGTTATGAAATGCCGAAATTTATAAATGATGATGTAAGGCAATTCAGATGGCGCGAAGCGCTTAAGATTCTTGCGGATTGTTCAAAAGTGCTAAAGGAATATAACCCGAAGCTGGAAATAACATGTTGTGTTCACGCAACGCTCAATACATATTACGTGACCGATCTGCGCGGTTATGACAATTGGGAAATGGTTGCCGCATGTCCGTACTTCGATGTTTTTTCCACTACGATAATTAAATGGACGCTTCCGGAAAGCTTTTTTCGGGATATTACCAAAAGAACAGTAAGGATAGCAAAGAAATACGGAAAGCAGTCGGAAAGATGGCTGATGGGATATAACGAAAGACCGGCAGATTTTAATCAGATAGATAAAATTGTGGATATGTACGAAGAAATGGGCGTTGACAGACTTGCAACGTGGACATACCGCGGCGGCTTGGGCACAAGCGTTGCTGCCAAGAATCCGATAGAACTGTGGGACAATATCGGCAGAAATTATAAAAGAGTATTAAACAAAACAGAATTTATATGAAAGGAAAATGTTAAAATGAATGATTTCGGATATTTTGAAAGTATTCAGGAAAATTTTAAAAAGGTAAATGACACACAGGAGGAAAATATCAAAAAGGCGGCACAGCTTATGGCTAAGGCAATTGCAGATGATAAGCTTATAAGTGTTTACGGCGGAGGCGGACATACAACGCTTTGCATGGGGGAGATGTTTTTTCGTGCGGGGGGACTTTGCTGCATAAATCCTATTATGGAGACGGGGTTGTCGGTCTTTAACCAGGCACTTAAATATTTAGAGCTTGAAAGAACTGTAAACTACGGAAGCTCAATTCTAAAATATTATGATTTGAAAAAGGACGATGTGCTGATAATTTTCCATAATATAGGCATAAATCCGGCTACAATAGATGCGGCAGCGGAAGCAAAGAAAAACGGAGTAAAAATAATTGCGGTATCAAGCAGCCGCTGGCAAAGTGAAATGCCGCCGGAACATTTTATACGGCATCCGAATAAGACAAATCTGTTCGATTATGCGGATGTCTGCATAGATGACTTTAATCCGGTCGGAGATGCGGTCGTTACGGTGCCGGGGCTTGATATACCGATTGCACCGGCATCAAATATTATTGATTTTTATATTGCTCACCTTCTGGAAATCGAGACAGTACGTCAATGTATCGAAATGGGCGTCACACCTCCGGTGTGGTCGAGCGCAAATACACCGGGCGGTGATGAAAAAAATGCAAAATATCTTGAAAAATACAAGCCAAGAGTAAAAATGCTTTGATTCGGAGGTTATGAAAATGAAACTGATTAACGAAGGAATCGGCTTTTTGGCTGATAAGTATGGGATTGAAAAAAAGATTCGGCTGATCGACAGAGATACCGTTGTTATCGACGGCGAAAGACATACGCTCCTTCCGTGGAGAAGTGAAAGGAGAATTATTGAGCTTAAAAATATTGCAATGACTATGCAGGGAATAAGTATGATTCGAGTCAGCAGAATTGACAAAAAAAGTGCCGATATTATGAAAATGTTTTGCCGCGAAGCAGATATATGCGAATTTGTACTCGGGAGTGCAATTAAGGAAATTTTTGCTGTTGAAAATAGCGGCAAGGCAATGAATGCTGTTTTAAAAACGGAGTCGGGTGTTGTATGTACACTGGAACTTGCGGCGACGCTTTCGGATGAAAAGAATGTAATCGATAAACATGAGATAATTTCTCAGAATGGCGTTGCATGCGACAGGGGGGTAGACACTCAGATTCCGCAGCAATCAGTTTATGTGCTGAAAGCAGGGGAAAATAAAGAATACACTGATACGGATGCTGAACTTTACGGCTTATCTTCAGAAGATGCTTCAATTGCAAGACAGTGCTTTGAGACAGCACGCGGCAATGTGTGCTTTTGCAATCAGGCAGGACATTTGCAGGATCTGGCGGCAGCTTGCAGAAAGTCAATTGAAACAGAAGAAAATACAGCACTTTGCGGAGGTGAAATCAATGAAGCCGATTAAAATTGCGATGATGTCAATGACGCACGGTCATACAAGAAAATATTATCAAACCCTGCAGGATAATCCGAAGCTTGATTGGGTTGCGGTTTCGACCGCAAATGAAGAGGTAAAAAAAGTATTTATGGACACTGTCAGCGGAATAGCGTGCTATGACAGTGAAGAAGAGATGCTTAATGCGCATCCCGAAATAGAGGTGGTTGTGCTTGCAAGCGAAAATTCAGAGCATTTGAGACAGGTAAAACTGTGTGCAGAACGCGGAATACATATTTTGTCAATGAAAATTCCTACATTTGATATGGAGGAGTATGATGAAATGATAAGAATATGCGATGAAGCCGGAATTGTGTTTCAAATAGAGCTTGAATTGCATTATAATCCGACGGTTATGCGGCTTAAGGAAATTAATTCCCGAAATGAACTCGGAAAAAGACTTTCGTTTAATGCAACAAACATTACTCTTTCTCCGGTTTGGGCATTTCCGTGGCAAGGTATTCCGGAAAAAAGCTACGGCAGACGGGAACAGATTAAGGATGGAGATAAGCGCTGCCGGGGTGGTGCTCTTTGCGATCATCCGCATATTTTTGATTTAATCCGTGAGATGACAGGCAGTGAATTTGATATCATTTTTGCGCAGGCAGCGCCTAATATCAGACCGGATATTGAGGAGGAAGATATGCTGTCGGTAGCCGGCAGAATGAAGGACGGAACAATATTTTCTCTTGATCCGTCATGGTCGAGAATGGAAAACCGTATTAAGGTTCCGGGACCGGGCTGGGAAAAATTCCCCAAGCGCATGGAGGTTAATGTGACAATTAACGGAGAAAACGGAAGTGTTCTGTGCGATTGTTTCGGGCCTAATACATATCATAATGTTACGCCCGGTGACGGCTATGTTGTGCAGTATACTTATTTTGATGAGTGGGTGGGCTTGATTGATGAATTTGTTGATTGTATCCGAAACGGAAAAACACCGACAATCAATTTAAGACGACATAAAAACACTATAAAGGCAATGAATGCGGTCTATGAAAGCATTGCAGCAGGTAAACCCGTCAGAATGCGAGAGGAGAGCGGCAATGAATAAAAAAGCTTTAAAGTTTTTAAAAGATAATCCGGTGTTTTGGTCACGGCTGGGTTTCTGCTATGATCCGCCCATGAAAAACAGGGACGGCAAACCGCTTGTTTTTTGTGAGGATTTTGATAAATATGCCGCATATCACAATAGCTTTCTGAAAGAAGGCGTGAAAATCCATACATCGATTCTTCATTCCGGCTGGGTAGGTGTGGGCGAATATGATTATTCACATACCGACAGAACATTGGAATCTGTGTTCGGGGCCGGAGAGGATATTTATTACATTCCCCGTATAAAACTGAATCCGCCTGTTGAATGGTGCAGAGATAATCCCGAAGATGTTTTTGTGTATTATGAGGGACCGAGAGAAAAAGAAGAAATAAGAAAGCTTGTGGGTACATTAAAGCATGATTATCTGGGATATGATGCCCCGAACGGATACAGTTTTTCTGGTAACGGTGATTTTTGCGATGAAAGACCGAACGTGGGCGGACTGATTTCGATGCAGAGTTTTTCATCAAAAAAATGGCTGCATGATGCCGGAATTGCACTGCAAAAGCTTTTGGACAGACTGGAAAAAGGAAAGTATGCAGACAGAATTTTGGGATATCATATTGCATACGGAGCTTGCGGAGAGACTGTCTTGTGGGGGCGGTGTGCAGAGAGAAAAGGCGATTACGGAATAGCAAACAGGCACGCTTTTTATGAATGGGGTTTGAAAAAGTATGGCTCCCTGGAACTGCTTGAATCGGCATGGCAGCAAGCGGACATCACTGCGGAGAATGTAATTATTCCAACTCCGGACAAAAGAGAAGAAAAAACAAACAGCTTTAAAGAATTTATGCGTGCGGGAAAAGATGATATAATATGCATAGACTATGATAAATTTATGTCGGACGTGAATTCGGACGCGCTTTTGCATTTTGCGGAAATTGCAAAGAGAACGGGAAAGCTTGTCGGTTCGTTTTACGGATACTTTGTCCACATTGATGACGCAGGTTATACAGGACACCTTGCAATGGATAAAGTTCTGAATTCACCGTATATTGATTTTTTGGCGGCACCGAAATCATACTACAGATGTAAATTCGGTGAACCGGGAGGGGAACTTTGCACAGCGCAGTCTGTTAATCTAAAAAAGCTTTGGGTTGATGAGTTGGATATCAGGACATATTTATCAACTGAAAAAGAACATGTTGATATATGGCTGACAAAAACCAAACAGGAAACTGTTGATGTGATGCTGAGAGAATATGCCAAAAACTTATCGCATGATTCAGGATTTTGGTGGATGGATTTATGCGGCGGCTGGTATGATTCACCTGCACTTATGGAAGAGGTCGGAGAAATCGTCGGTATTAATTCTGAAATCAGATGTAAAGAACACATAAGCAAATCGGATGTACTTATAGCG
>CAKSFY010000004.1 GCA_934454035.1 uncultured Clostridia bacterium
TATTGGGAGCAGACAAAATAGCTTGCTCCCCTAAAAAAATTGTGCTTTTTTGTGTCTACTTACTTGACTACAGTTCATTTCATCACCAATTCTTCCTTTCTTTATTGCTGTCATGATTTTTCTTGCGTTCTTCAACCATTTTCACAAACCATTCTACCATTGACGGATCATAGTGTGAAAAGAATGAGCTTGTATTTTTGTCAAGCGAATTAATCCTGTCCATATCCTCACTTGAAAGTGTAAAATCAAAAACATCAAAATTTTCTTTCATTCGCTCAATATGTGTTGACTTTGGAATAACGACAATTCCTCTTTGCAAATGCCAGCGCAAAATCACCTGCGCGACGGTTTTTCCGTACTTTGTACCGATTTCTTTAAGCTCGGGCAAATCAAACATTCCGCCCCTGCCTTCGCCGAAAGGCGCCCAGGCTTCAAGCTGTATCCCGTACTTTTTGTTCCATTTTTCAGCTGTTTTCTGCTGATTGTGAGGGTGGATTTCCACTTGATTTACCATAGGCTTTATTCTTGAAAATGACGCTATATCAATCATGCGGTCGGGATAAAAATTTGAAATCCCGATTGCTCTGAGCTTTCCCTCATCATAGAGTTCTTCCAGCGCTCTCCACGCACCGTAGTAATCGCCGAACGGCTGATGCATGAGCATCAGGTCAATGTAGTCTGTTTTTAACTTTTCCATGGACTCATACACGCTCTTTTTACACTCTTCATAGCCGTAATGCTCAATCCAAACCTTTGAAGTAAGAAAAATTTCATCTCGCGCAATTCCCGACTTTTCGATTGCCGAGCCGACCTGTTCCTCATTAAAATATGCCTGCGCCGTATCGATTGAGCGATAACCGACCTTAAGTGCGTCCGATACGCATCTTTCACATTCATCTTGTGTGACCTGATAAACCCCGTAGCCAAGCTGTGGCATTTTAATTCCGTTTCGTAAAGTTACATAATCCATTTTTATCCTCTCCTTGTATTTTATTTTCTTCAGCCGTTTGTAAATGCCCTCCTTGCCTGAATGAGGCTTTCAGATGAATGCCCTGTATTTATCTGACGGGAGGATTCCGGCTTACCGACTAATTTTAAAAAGCAATTGCAATTTATATTTCTTTTCCCAATTTATAAGCCTGTTCATAAGACGGATGCTTAAACACATCTCCTTTGTCCCATGTTCCCATGCCGTATATAACCGCTTTTTCTTCCGAATCCGGCAGACATCTTATAAATCCGCGCAATGAATCGAGAGTTTCGTTTGCAGCCTTTCGCTGCGGATCTGCCGCTGTTATTATAAACACGAATTTCTTGTTTTTCATTTCGGTATATCTTGCATAGCAGCGGTCAATCATAATTTTAAGCTGCGCACAAAGCGAATAAAAATAAACCGGTACAGCAAGGACTATCATATCCGCTTCAATCATTTTTTTGGCAATCGCCGCCATATCGTCATTTATAATGCATTTATGGCTTTCCACACAAGCATTACACGCTTTGCACGGCGAAATATTCATTTCATCAAGTCTTATTTTTTCGGTAATATGCCCCGAACTTTGCGCTCCCTCAATAAAGCGGTCGCAGAGAACATCGGAATTTCCGTTTTTTCTCGGGCTTGAACTTATAACCAAAATATTCATATAAAAAACCTCCTGTCTTTATTATGATTTTATTATACCGCTTCGGCAAATAATAAATCAATTTAATTTTCGGAGGTGTTTAATAAGTTTTTCTTATATGAAAAATAAGTGCCGCTCAGCGTATCCGCGTACGCAGCCAAATCCTTTTTCCTGTTCCATCAAAATGAAGAAGGAGCCGTTAATAAAATCGGTTGATTTTTAAACGGCTCCCATTTGAGAATCTAATTATTGAATTGTTTTTTCAGAATATCGGCAAATTCTTCAATATAATATCCTGAATTGTCTTTTTTCCAAAAGGCGCAGTAGTTCCTCTTTATTCTGCCGCTGCTGTTTTCAACAGGCAGGCGGCTTATGGGCAATCCAAAGCTTTCGGCATAAGCTTTCCCCTCAATCGGCATAAAACCTTTGCCGCTGATAACCATAAGCCGAGCCTCCTCAAGGTTTTCGGCATATAAAAATTCACTTTGAATACCGATAATCTGACTATAGTAATCATATTCCGTTTTCTGTTGGTCTTTCGGAGCTACAAGTATGCACGGTATGTGCTTTAGGTCGTCCGGAGAAACACATGCCTGCTCTGCAATCGGATTTCTTGATGAGATTTCTATGTATGCTTCTGTAGTGGTAAGAATTAAATTCATATAAGAATCCGAAAAAGCACGCCGTTGGTCGCTTAGTGCCAAATCTATCCTGCCGCTTGCGAGCATTTCATAAAGTTCCTCATGATTGCCCGGGTATATTTCAATATTAACCTCCCGGTACTTTTCGGAAAATGCTGCAACGGCACTATGAAATTCCACCCCTGCAAATGCCCTCAAATATCCAAGATATAAATTTGTATCTTTGTCCTTTGCTATCTTTGATGCTTCGTTACGGATTTTTTCAAAATCATCAACCAGAACAAGCGTCCTGTTATAAAAATATTCTCCGGCAGCAGTTAATTCGAACTTCCTGTTTTTTCGTTCCAGCAGCTTAAACCCCAATTCATTTTCCAACGCTTGAATTTGCTGCGAAATTGCAGATTGAGATATATGGCATTCTTCGGCTGCCTCCGAAAAACTGTTGTTCCCGACAACCGAATGGAAATATTTAATTTGCCGTATCATTTGCATTTCCTCCGATTCAGTATTTATGCATATTATAGCATAAATCACTCATTTTGTCCATTGACGAAATGCAAAAAATTATATTTTACAATTTATATTTCGCTATTATTTACAATTAAAAACCTGCACATTCCGTAACGGGGGTCATTTTTTCCATTGAATCCCATACAAAAACTTTATAGTTCTCTCCGTCCTCAGCATTTCCCAAAGGCACTTTCAGACTTGAATCTCCTTTCGGAATTATAAATCCGCTCTGAACTTTTACTATACGGCTGAACACATTATCCTTATATGCCGCAATGCACACATCGGCATCCACGCTTGCTTTAGTATTCGAGAATGTAATATTCACTTTGCCGTTTTTCGCATACGCTTTGTTTATGCCAAACACCGCAGGCACTTCTTTCTCGGTTATGCTTAAATTATCCACACCAACAGACGACTTTACATATGCACCCGATGTAAAGCATATTTTATTAAGAGAGGTTAAACCGTTTTTCATTTTGCCCTTTAATGCCTCGCCGCCTTTATATGAAAGTGTATATTCTCCCGGCTGCAATCCCGACAATACGGAATCCGAACAATTTACGGTAATGTCAAAACTTCTCCACTCATCAACCTCATCACCGATAACCGTCATTTCATTGCTGCCGCTGCCCTGCATATCGCTTACCGCTATATTATTTCCGTTTCCATACCAGCCGTTATCAATAAAAATACCTCTAGTGTCGTCATTCATAAGAATAATACTCTTTCCGTATCCTTTTTTATCGCCCTGCGCAATATAATCAAATCTTATATTTATTAAACCTCCGTTATTCGGTATGTTAAAATTTCTTTCCGCCTTAATCACATGTTCATTATCGGTGTTATTCTTTTTGACAGAAAGGTATCCCTCATGATTTATAAGAGCGGCTGACGAAACGCCTACGCTTCCTTCGGACGCACCTCCTGCAATGCCGGCAGTCCAACCGTCGGGAATTGTGCCGTCTGTTTCGTCAAATGTATCATTTACCGGAAGCTCGACTGCATATTCCGCACCCGGTTTCAACGACTTCATATTTGCATACGCAGGCAGTACGGTTTTCGTTACTCCATGCTCATCGGCACTTTTTGTTACCAAGCCGTATCCGTTGCCGCCTCCTATTCTTTCATGAAGATTATACCATATTACAGGTCTTTGAATATCGCTCAGACTTTCATGAATGCCATTCATAACAGTTGTTAAATATTCCGCTTTTATTTCCTCTGAAGCAACCTTTCCCGGCGTACTGTTGACATTCCAGTCAGCCATCGCATGAAAACCGATTTCGGTAATCCAGACAGGCATTTCGCCCCAGTTTGTTTTCACAGCGTCTTTAAACGCTTTTACCTTGTTTATTGCCAGCACCGGATTATCCGCATACGGGTGAAATGCCGCTTCGTCAAAATATTTATATGCAGGCTTTCCGTCAACGGTTATCGCTGAAAATGCACTGATCCAATCATCGGCATAATACTCCGAAAGTCCGCCCAGAATTACCGTCGCATTGTCATCAGCCGATTTTATTGCCGTATAACAATCTCTCAAATGCTTTGCGTAATTTTCAACTCTTGCATTATCTCTGTCGTTTCTGAGCCAGTCAAGATTCGGCTCATTGCCAATCTCCCAATATCTTGTAACTCCTTTATACTTATTTACAAGAGACGAAAGATAATCCATTTCCGCCGCTTCATCTTCGGCAGTTCCGTAAACCGTCGAACCTGACCTTTTAATATATGTCATAAGTACTTTTATACCTTTGTTATTTGCCGCACGCACCAGGCTTTCTATCCTGTCACTGTCATATCCTGCTCCGACAAATATTCTTGTCCAGCCTATGCCCAAGTCGGACATATCCGCCGCGTCGCTCGGTATAATCTTGGACGCGGTGTCTGCGTCCAATGAATATGCGAAATCTCCCCATACAACACCCTTCCAGTTTGCATACTCACTGTCATTTTCATATGACAACGGTTCAAATCCGACAGATATATCGTCCAGACGGGTTACGTTCCCTTCTCCTACCCAAGCATGCGTTTGAACAGAAAATTTACTGAAATCACCCATCTCAGGCAAATACCCTTTATAAATATTCGTTGACGCTTCATTCAGCGTAACTGTATACGCAGCAGCATATACGCCTTTTCCGAGAGTGATATCTTCTCCGGCTATCGTAGTATTAACCGTTTTGCCGGACGTGTTTGCAACAAGTTCAATACTTCTCCACATTTTTCCCCAGCCGTTTGCGCCCAAATCAAATGTGAACGCATTTCCTATAGCATAGGCCGCTGAAGAAGTACCGTTCGATACGGTATTGGTATAAATACGGTTTGCTTCATTTCCGACCGACTGCTGAAGCTCTCCGTCAACATACATGGGCGAACCGCCGCCTGTCCAGAATGTTGACCCGACGTTTATACCGTTTCCGTCATTATCCGTGAGTGATATACCGGCATTTGCATTTCCGTGATTGCTGCTGTACTTAAATTTTGCCCGAACAATTCCCTTTTCCTCTGCCGGCGTAAAGGATTTTACTGCCTTAATCGTATCAGCCATGCCGCCTGCCAGGTTGGTTATTGTAAGATACGGAGCCGTCATATCCTGAACACTGTCCGTTCCGATAGCCATCACCGGCGCATTATCGGGATATCCGTTCTCCGTTTTTTGAATATCCCATGTTTCCAATTCTTTTTCTGCGCTGAAATCAATGCTGCATAACGTTGTTTTTCCGTTTGTATCGCCATGCCATGCCGCAAATGACAATACAGCACCGCATTGCAGCATTATACTTGCCGCCAGCAGTGATGATAGTAGTTTTTTCATTTCCCTGCCTCCTGAAATTTTTATTTTTTTGAAAAAATAATATATTAATTATATTTTCCAACAATGTTAAGTTTTTTTGACGTTTCCGAATAATCAAAAGTCTTTCCCGTTGTCTTTTCTGCCAGTCTGACCGGAATCATCATACAATCGTTTATTATCCTTGCCGGCGCGTCTGTTTTAACAAACACTCCGTTAAGAATTGCTTCCGCCTTTTCTGTCCGGCAAAGCATAGTGCTGCCGTTTTCCATACTGACTTCGGCAGAGCGCTGTTCATTATTCCACGATATTATTCCTCCGCATGCTTCAAATACCGTGCGCATAGGAACAAATATCACATTGTTTATTAAATATCCGCTCTGCTCCGTTTCTTTATCGTTTATGCTTATTTGTATTTTTTCAAATTTTTCGGCGGTATCGGGTTTATTATCCTGTATATCATCCGGCTTGGGAATAACCGTAGGTTTCTTTTCCCTCGGGGTTACATCATCAACGGCTGCATATGCATCAAGTGCCAAAAGCTCTGTACAATTTCTCGCCCCGTCAGAATATGCCACAGCCACCAGTCCGTACCCGGGTGCGCTCGACTCCTCCATATAAGTATACCAGCATATAGGTCTGACATCCTGACCCATTTCTTCCCATATTTTTTCATATGTTCCCTGAACATAATTTGCTTTTATTATCTCGTCCGGAACCGTTGACGGTACTGTCCATGTCTGCTGCGTATGAAACCCGACCTCTGTAATCCACATAGGGAAATAATTATACGGCTCGGGCCACATTGCTATATGTTTCTTTACGGATTTAATACGCTCCACAACCCCCTCAGGAGTATCGGCATACGGATGAAAACATAGCTCATCTATATATTTGTAACCCTCGAATTTACCGAATTCATCAAAAAACCATTCGGCAACCCATTCCGAGACACCGCCTATGATAACATTCAGCTCAGGGTCAACCTCTTTTAAAGCTGTATAAACATTCTTCAAATGTATTACATAGTCCTTAATTCTGTCTCCGCTTCCGCCGGTTTCCACCGGTGCCTGATTCCAGAAACCGCCGAGGTTAGGCTCATTTCCGACCTCCCAGTCCCTTATTTTGTCCTTATAGCGTTCGGCAAGCATTTTATATCCCTTTGCATTTTCCGCCTCCTGCTCCGGTGTACCTATTTCACTGTCCGGGTTTGTTTTTCCGATACTCATGACTATATTTATACCGCTGTCGTAAAACATATCGATTATTTTGTCATAGTCCTCAAGATTTGCATTTATGCTAATGCCGAGTCTGACCCAATGAGTATTTGCGTCACGCATTACTTCAACATCTTTTTTTATTGCATCAAGGTCATACCTGCCCTCGGAACTGTTATAATATTTTGAAAAAGGATACATAACGCCCTTAAAATTATCATATGAAGGTCTGCCTTCAAGTCTCGGGACATTGCTGTCAAATGTGTCGGAGTGACGTTTTTCTCCTTTCACCTCCGGAACGTTCTGTTCCGTCACAACCAGGTTTTTCACGGACAGTGAATATGTATCTGTCGTACCGCCGCAATAAATCGCAAACATATTTACCGCTGAAGTAAATTCCCTCGTTTCCATTCCCGATATTATTTTTTTGCCGTCAAGCAAGACATCATATCTGCATTTTTCAATATCGAGATTTAATTCGAGATTATGCCATTTTCCCGTTTCAATTTCGGCATAATCCGTATATGTTCCGTTTGCGTTCATATTAGAAAAATATGCTTTTCCGTCTCTCTTTTTATTGACAAGCTGTACAATCGGTGCAAGGTCGTTTCTTATCAGAAATTCAGATTCGGCTTCGTTGCTGCTTTCCTTGAAATCAAGCGACACTTTCAGTGCCTTTCTCTGCGCTTCAAATTGCTTTTTAATCTTTGAGTTGCTCAGCTTAAAAACTATATCTTCACCGTCTTTCACGGTTTCCGCGTCGCCGCCCAGTACATACCACGGTGTCCAATCGAGTAAATCCTCGCCCTCTTCGCGCGTTCCGGTTTCATTAATCAGCTTATCGCCGTAGTTTATTCCCTCGGAACGCTTCTTTATGCGAATACCCAATTTATCCGCATCCGGTTGTCCTGTGAATACACGGAAATTATCTATATACGAAGCGCTTACCTGCCATGAACTCGTATAAATTCCAAACTCATCCACCGTCGATACTTTATTGATAAAAGGCTCGTCGGCAACCATCTGAACGCCGTTTTCATACAATGACCACACCTGGCGGTCCGTATCAATTATATATGTCATACGATACCATGTAGCGGCATTTATTCTCATAATTCCTCTTCCGTGAACCTCGCCTTTTTTATCCTTATAAGAATATATAAAGTTATGAAAGCCTCTGCCGCCGTCTATTCCGTAAGGAGCAACCTGCAAACCCGTTATCGTCAGATTGTTTCCTCCCGCATACATATATGCAACACTGTTTTCGTTTGAATCCATGTAATCAAACTGCCATGTTACTATACCCTTTTGTTTCGGGATTTTTTTCAATAATTTGCAGTGTATGCCCTCTTTGACCTTATCATCAAGCACCATGACCTTGCCGTGGCCGTCTCTTTCCCTTACCTCTGCCGTACAGCAGTCTGTCAATATAACATTCCAGTCCTTATTCGGAGCTTCACCAACCTCATAGCTTTCAAAATCCTCCGAAAAGATTTCGGTCATGTCACGTGACTCTGCCGCCAAAGCACCTGCGCCCTGCGGAATAACAAGCACTGCGGCAGCCATGAAAGATACTATTCGTTTAAAAAGCATTCGTCCACCTCCTATTTATTGATTACAATAACAAACTGCGTATTTCCCCAGCGGCTGCGCACAATTACATCGGAATAATCCTTATTATCCTGAGTATAGCTTACAATATCCGACATGTCGCCGCGTCTGTACACATTGCTCCTTTTATTTCCGTCCGCAACATATACGGTTGGAACAAGCGTATTCTTGAGTTCATCCTCCGTGACTCCGTTCTTGCCTGCGTCAATATATTTTTCTTCGGCTTCGCTGCGGTCATTTGCTGAAAACCATTTAATTATATTGCCCTTATATGAGTACGGATATATCATGAATGCCCTCTCAGCATAAAAAACACTGTTTATCCCGTTTACAAGCATTTTTTTCTGTGAATAATCGTATAACAATTCCGTCTTATAAAGCATACCTTTTGAATCGGTTTTTGACGAGCCGCCGATAATATCTCCGGCTGAAAGCGACAGACTGTCTGCCAATTCTGCGTCAATAACAAGGTCTCTGTCTCCGCTCGGTGTAAAGCCGCTTGCTTTATAAACTACTTCATCGTCATCATTAAGCGATTTACTGATATTGTTTATGGCAAAGAAGTTAAGCGCATTTGCCGAAGGCACACCGTAATAAACCATTATTTCCGCTTTTTCCGGCTCTGCCTTTGTTGTATATGCCTCAGATGTTATAACATCATCATTGGCAAACACACCTGCCGTTGTGATAAAATATCTGTCCCTGTTTCCGTACTGAAAATTTGTGTCTATCCCGAATATAATTGTCGATGAATCAATCATGAAATCATCGTTTAAATTTCCGGTATCCAGCTTATACATTCTCGCTGCTTTCTTCTTATACATATAAAGCATGCCGTCGGTCACATCTTTTTTCTTGGGGACATACTCCGGCGCAAAATCGATTGACTCTATTTCGTTATCGGCATTGGTCTTAAATCTTATTACGTCCTCTTTTTTGTCGTCAAAATCATTCAGAGTAGCCATACTGTTTACCGCCGCATACTGTTTTGAGCTTTCGTCCCTTTTATAGGTCTTTCTGTTTATCTTGGTTCTTTCGGCAAGTGTGTAGCTGTGAATTTCGCCGTATTCATCAAGCATTTTCAAATAACATGTACCCGAATAATCATCACTGTCCGTATAGCTTATAAGCAAGCCGAACTGTTCGCTGCTGTCAATATCCCTCGAAAATTCCGCAATTCTGCCGAATATATCCAGTACAAACGTACCTTCTCTGCCCATAAATAGTGTTACGGCTCCGTTTTTTACCGTAGGCGCAGTTTTATAGAAATACCCGTCGATTGCATATTCGCCGTCGCTTTCCGAAACCGCCGTTATCTTTCCGCTTATACTTTTACTGCTCTTTATAATTCTTGCATAACTGTTATCGGCAGAAACATAATAGCTTATTACATCGCCGTCACTGACATCGGGTGCTTCAAGCACGCTGCCCTGCATATCGGTAAAATCTACGGTTAAATATTTTTCTGTATCTATGGAATCAAATCCGATATATTTGCTTACTATTTTATCAGAGAAACTTCCGCCTTTGCCTGCGACAAATGTCTTATATGTTTCGACAATAAGCACGTCATAATAACTGTCGCCGCTGTTTTCAATAACCTTAACGGTGCTTTCGGATAAATCGTTTAAATATTTCAGATAATTGCCTTCAAGCTTTCCGTTATAGATAAACTTAAAATTTCTGTCCAGTTTAAGCGTTCTTTCCTTGTCCTCATCTTCAAATTTTATACAGTTTCCCACTCTTTCGTATACAACATCGGTTTCTGTTCCGTTAATGCTGCACACAGTGTTCTTTAACGCACTTTTCAATAATAAATATTCATATTCTTTATCTGTATTTTCCCTGCAATATACTTTAACCTTCATACCCAGAAAATCATATAAATTCTCATTTTCTGTATTTTGCACGGGTATATCGCCGATACGTATCTGACTTTCATTTGCCTCCGGCGAATAAAGTCCGGTCAATCCGTTTTCGGTCACAATGCCCTCAAGCTCGTAAACCTTGTGCAGCACGGACAATAAATTTTCCTCAGCCGTATATTCAACCTTTCCGTCATAAAGAACATCCGATACAACAAGCGTTTCGGTCTCAAGCATATTCATCATAAGCTCTGTTCCCTCACTGTATGATACCGTCTGCTTTTCGGCATTAACCGTCAAAAGCTTAAGCCTTGATGCCTCGGCAATATAGCCGCTCGGCCAAGCGCCGCGCGCTTCCGCCTGCTTTTTATATCCGAGAGCATTTACCGCCATGGTAACTGCTTCACATACGGTAATTTTGTCCTCGGGGCGGAATTTTCTGTCACTTCCGCCGGATATATACCCCATGTCATACATTGCCTTTATTTCATCAGACCATTCATAGTCCTCTGTCACATCGCGAAAAACAGTTCTCACTTCCGCACCGCTGCCGACAAGCTTTAATGCCCGGCTTACCATAGCTGTAAAATAACCCCTTGTTATATCTTCATCGGTATTTACTGAATCACTTTCCCTTATTATATCAAGCTTTTCCAAAAGCTGCTCAGATATTTTTATCTCTCCGCTCATTTCGGCTTTTGTATCATTTTCTGCCAATGCGGGAATCGCCGCCGCACTCAGAGCAAAAACCAACGATATTGCAAATGATATAAGTCTTTTCTTATATGCGGTAATAATCACTTATTGCTCACCTCCGCGTCTGCTGTATTACTTTCTGTCTCCAAATAATCTAAAATCACGCTTAATATTTTTGCACTTTCCGCGCGGCTTGCATACTTACCGGGTGCAAATGTACCGTCGGAAAAACCGTCTGCCGCACCAAGCTTTTTTAAAGCATAAACACCGTCGCGCGCATAGCCGCTAAGGCTTTCATCATCGCTGAATTTTTCACATTCCGCCTCCTGAATATATACGCCGTATGTTTTGAGTGCTCTGTAAATCATAACACACATATCCTCGCGCGTTATATTCTGTCCGGAGCCGAAACTGTTATTATCTGTCCCCGATACAATTCCTTTTTCGTATGCTGCAGAAACATATTCATAATACCATGCATCGGCAGGTACATCATCAAATCCCGAGCCGACATACAGTGTATCGATTCCAAGCAGTTTAACAAGCATTGTGACAAATTCTTCACGGGATACCGTTTTATTCGGATTGAATTTTCCGTTTTCATCTCCCGAGACAATTCCTCTTTCGGAAAGCTTTACAATAAAGTTTTCTGCCCATGGCGCATTATTCAAATCGCTGAAAGAAACCGCTTCCCCCTTTGCAGGCAGTTTATACTCAGGCGGTGTAAGAGCAGGCTCTCTGTTCGGCTGCAACGCAGGTCTTTGCGTCGAATTACCGCTGCCGGACGGCATAACCGTTGTACCCTTGCCGCCTCCGGTGCTTTCTCCGCCGCCTGTACCGCCGCCGGACTGACTTTGGTTGATTTGTTTGGCTGTTGCTGTCTGAAATGCAGTCTTAATTGCATCTGTATCACTATAGCTTTTTCCCATAATGCTTTCTTCAATTACACTGCGTTTTGTCTCATTCATACCCGAATACGTTTTATATGTCTGTGAAAATGCCGCATCGTCCGCTCCGCTATGCGAGTTTATTGTCTCAATTATCTTCTTGCCGAACGCTGAGCCGACTGTTTTCTCGCAAATTGCAAGAATTACAGCGTCCCCGAATGTGTTATGAAATTTTTCCACGTTATCAAATAGCGTTCTGTCATTAACCAGACACTTTGCAAATTTGTCAAACACAAGCTGTTTCACGTTTTCATCTGTGAGAATACTGTCGGAATACAAATCTTTTGAATATATTCTTTCCAAATCGAACAAATCTGCATTGTTTTCCAAAACCTGTTTCATATCCGCGGTGTCATTTTCTTTGTTCAAACCGTAAATCAGCGTGCATATTTTAACCAGTTTCAGAATTTCCTCTCCGCTTGAGACAGGGTTATTCTTCATTTCATTATAAAAGTTGTTATATAATTCATTTCCGGACTTTATTTCGTTTATATACCTGTTGTAAAGACTGTTGCTGAACATTACGGCTTCCAAATACAAATCGAGCATTGTCTTCAGTTCATCCGCACTTTGAGCACTGCCGATTCTTCCCGTCAGATTTTCCGCAAGCTTATTCTGGAATATGATCGGATACTTTTTTAATGTTCCTCCGTCATTTACCAATAGAGTGTATTCCGAATTTTCTCCGGCAAATTTTATATCAAATACATATTTTCCGCTTTTGTCGGACTTTGTTTCTCCGAAATAATACAACGCGCCTGAAAAATCCTCAGCTTTCATAGCAGAAGCAAGTTCTTTTCCGCTTTTTACAACTGCATATGTAACATTTGTTTCCGGTTCATTTGTTCCCGAATACGACAGCGTATTGCTTTGCTCATTTATGGCAGGATTTGTTGTATCCGATGTGTATGTGCCGCTCTGAGAATTTTCGGATATTACAAAGGCGCCGCATCTTGCTCCGATTTTATCATAGCTGTCAAGCGTGAAAATCTTCAGTTCAACATTGCCGAAAATATCCTCGGACGGTGTTTTAAATGTCATATCAAGATTTTTAAAAATATTTTCGTCACCGGTTACGGAATGAGGAACTTTTTCGGCGAAACCTGCTGCCGAATTTATCATATAGCCGTTTCTGTAAAGAGCCGTTAATATGACGGCATCCTTATCGGTAAGCGATTTATTCATAAGCTTGTTCTCAATTGTCAGTTCCGTTCCTATATCACCCGGCACAGATACATCAGTGCCGTTATTTTTTACCGTCACCCGGTTTGTAAACCGGTTGTCTATATAAATAATCGGCGTATATTCAACAGATACGTCATCCAATCTTACTTCGCTTCCCTGAAACCAACCCGGAGTCGACAGTGTAAAATTACAAAGTTTACCTGTCCCCAAGCGCAAATTACCCTTTAATATATTTGTCGCTCCGCCGCTTGTCATTGCGACTGCATAAACTCTGCCGCCGAGCGTTATATTTTGTCCGGCAATCTCCGTTGCGAGCTTTTCTTCGGAAGTGTTAACCACAACCTCAAAATTTCTCCACGTAAAATCATCCGAGCCGGATGCAGTACCAATTGAAAAATTGCCCGAATTTCCTGTCCCCAGCAAATCCGATACAAAAAGACGCCATTGACCGCTGCCGTAAGTTGTCTGGCTTTCTCCGTCCACAGCTCCGCCGTCGGTTTCCCATGAGCCTGCCCATCCTGACGATATATTAACGCCTTTGCCGTTTGAATCGGTTATTCCGACACCTGCTGCGTAATTTCCGTGATTTGTACTGTATCTGAACTTTGTCCGCACAATACCCACACCCTCGTCCGGCAATTCAAATTCTTTTTTTGCCCTTATCGATTCACTTAATTTCTGCTCACCGTTATTATAAAGTCTTAAATAAGGAACACCCGGCATGCTTCCAACGCTATCCGTCACAATATCGGCATACGCTTTTAACTCCCAGCTGCTGTTGCTTTTTTCAAAGGTCCAGCCCGCAGGCTGATTTAACTGCTTATCGCCGACAATCTCTCCCGGGACATAATCCGAAAAATCAGTTGAATAAGCGTCATATGTATTTTCCGCATCCGGCTCCCAGCCTGCAAAAGCAGCAAACGCGCACTGCCATATCAAAGCAGCGGATATAAGCGCGGACAAGCCGGCTTTTTTATTAATCATGTCATCTTCCTCCTGCTAAAATCATTTATTATTCCAATTGTTTCTGTACATACTCGGCGTTACACCCCAGTAGTTTTTAAAATGTCTTATAAATTGCATCATGTTTTCATATCCCAAAGTTGCCGCCACTTCATTAATTTTACTTTGAGGAAGCCGCAATAACTTTTCCGCTTTTTCCATTTTGCACTTGACCACATAGTCACCGAAATGCATCCCCATATTTTTATGATAAATATGACCCAAATAATTTGGAGTATAATGAAAAACCTCCGCAACCTCCTTTAGCATCAAGCGCTTATTAATATTCCGGTCTATATATTTGTTGACTTCATTAATAATCTGAATCTGCATGCCGAACTCATCTGCGTCAAGCCTTTCCTTCTGCTCTGAAACAGGCATAATTCCGTCCTTTTCGTTCAGTTTAACAATTGCACGCCGCAGTGCCTTGTCAAGCTCTTCCTCTCTTATTGGCTTTAGAACATAGTCGCATACTCCTATCTCAATCGCAAATCTTGCATACTCGAATTCATCATAACTTGAAAGGAATATTATTTCCACGCGTTTGTCAATCTCACGGATTTTGCGTGACATTTCAACCCCCGACATAAGCGGCATTCTTATATCTGTTATTATCACATCAACAGGATTTATACAAAATCTTTTATATCCGTCAATACCGTTAACCTCCGCCGCCTCCAGCTTAAGACCGTATTTCTTCCAATCAAAGTTTACCGTAAGAATATTTCTTATAAAAACCTCATCATCGCAAAGCATAACCTTATACATACAAATCCTCCTCCGGATAACCGACTGAATACGGCAGTGTGAATACAACCTCAGTACCTTCTCCCTTTCGGCTGAACATCTTCAGTCCGAATTTTGGGTCGGAATATTTTAATTTCAACCGATTTATAATGTTATAAATCCCGTATCCGGTACTTCCCTTAAACCGCATACAGCTTGTAATCTGTTCCTGCGTCATGCCGGCACCGTTATCCTTAATCTCTATTATAAGACTGTCCTCCGTGTGCCGCGAGGAAACGGTAATCAAAAGCTGACTGCCCTCAATCGCATGCTTAATGGAGTTTTCAACTATCGGCTGAATTAAAAATCTCGGTATATATGCGCCCCATGTGTCCTCATCAATAAAATACTGTACGGCAATTTCCTTTTGCTTTATAATATCAATTATTCCGATATAGCTCTGTACACTTTCTATTTCCTCTCTGAGAGTATAATCGTTCGTTCCTTTTGAAAGCATCTTTCGGTAAAAGTCCGATGTTTTATCGATTACCCGGGTTATCTCATCATCAAATCCGGCTCTTGCCAATTCGCGGATTACGGTAAATATATTGTAAAGAAAATGAGGATTGATTTTTGATTGCAGCATTGAAAACTCTATATCCTGCTTCTGAATTTCAATTTCATATACATTTTGAACCAAACTGTCAACGCTTTCTATGTATTCATTCAAAACATCAACTATTTCATTAAATTCCGCATGTTTTCCTCCGCTTACAGATTTTTTATCCCCGTTTTGAACTTCCTTGATTCCTCTTAAAATATTGTCAATATCACTGTACAATATATGGCTTAAAAAATAACCGAGTATGAAAACAAACGGCATTGTTATAAAAAAAACTAATAATATATTTTTTATGCTTTCCCCAAGCCGCGGCTCGCAGTAGTCCCTTGAGACAGCCGAAACAAGGTTAAAACCCTTGACGGATAAAGGTGTGCGTGTTATTCTGAAATTATCGTCTTCATCTTTCGGCGGTATTTCCCCAATCGAAAGCATATCGCCCTCCACTCCGAACAGTATCGGAAGATTGTCCCCTTTTCCGATGTCAGGGAAAATAGATTCGACATCCACGCTAAAAATAAATACGCCTTCCTCACGCATAGTATTAAAATTAATCAGTCTTGCGTATACGCTTATTTTGCCGTCCAGCTTATCCTTTTCGGTCTGCGTCCACAAAATATAATTCCCGTTTTTTCGCATATCCGAAAGTGCAGCGTCACCGTCGAGTCTTTCTTCGTATAAAACACTGACCCTGTTGTCACTCCCTGTATAATACCTTTCATTCAGAGTATGGTTTTTTATGTACAGATTTACACCCATTGAATTTCCGTATATTTTAAGCGTGTTCTGACAGCTCGGCACAATATGGTTAATTAAAGCATCATATGCCTCAAAATTATCATATTCCTGTCTTAAATTGTATTTAAGTGAGTCGTCAAACATCAGAAAATCCGCCACTTCTCTGATTTTTTCCATCTGTTTATTAACATAAAACATTGTCTGGTTTGTATAGTCGGATATAACCAGTGAGTGCTTTTCGGTAATCATCTTATAATTCATACTGTAAAACACCGCACCGGTTATTATCTCAACGCACAAACCGATACCTATAAATGATAGAATTATTTTCCTTGAATAACTTTTCTTCAAGATTATCACTCCTCATATTTGATTTATGATATTATTTTACCATTTCAATAGGTTGTGTGCAAGGCAAAAATGCCGAATTTTACATTCCAAGTTTTTCCCTGTTGGATTCCCAAACCTTCTGCTGATACTCAATAAGCTGATCCGCACCCGCTTTTTCACATTCTTCTATAAGACTGTCAAGAAGCGCGTTAACTTCTGCTTCATTCTTTGCAAATACCATCTTTGCTCTGTACTCTTTATAAATATCGCTCAATGTCTGATATATAATACCCTCATCGGTTGTCTTTGACGGAATAACGTTAACAAATTCCGTTACATTTTTTGAAGTTTTCCATATTATATTATTCTGCTGCGTTTTTGTCCAATCGCGTTTTTCGGGCGCTGTTTTTTCATATACATGCATTGCGCAGGAATCTATAAATGATGTGTTTCCGAACGGAGCAGGGAAAGTTTTTAATTCCGAGCTGATCTCCGCAGCATTTTTCTCAAAATATTCCGGTTTTAAATTCGGATAGCCTTCTTCATCAAAGTCGTCATAATACAAGCCTTTCGGACCGTATGCCAAAAGCGTCTGTCCCTCGGGCGAATAGAGATAATCCATAAATGCATATATACCCTCTGCATTTTTAGCGTCCTTTGAAATCATGAATACGTTAAATCCGACTGTATTATATGTTTCAACAGTAATTTTGTCCTTGTCCAAACCTGCTTTATGTATCGGATTTATTACAAGCCAATCATTGTCCGGAAGAAGATTTACTCTTGCACCTGCCGGGCCGTTTGAAATATTTCCCGTCATTACCGCAGCCGATGCATTGTTCCATTTTTCCAGTTCCTGGTCATGAGTTTCGGTAAATGCGTCCTGAGTTATGAGCTTATCGTTAAACAGCTTGTTAATGTAAATCATTGCTTCTCTGTAGCACGGATTTTTAAATACAAGCTCCAGCTTGCCGTTATTCGGATACGACAAATTCTTTATGTACTCCGTTGACATATTTTCCTGCATACCTGCAAAAACCATTTCCTCCGCCGTGAATTCACTTCCCGAATCATACGGAATTATGTCGGGGTACTTGCTTTTTACGGCTTTAAGATAGTCATATAAATCATCAAATGTTTCAAGTTTCGGGCTGCCCATTTCCTCATATATTTTTTTATTTATAAACCATCCGTCATTACCGTTCGGCTTACCGGTTGAATTTGCCCAGTTAGGAATCTGATACCATTTGTTATCCTTTGAGGTCAAAAGGTTAATAACTCCGTTATCCTTGTAATCATTGTATATGTTAGGATATTTATCTACAAATCCGTTCAGCGGAATAACCTTTCCCGACTCGATTAAGTTATTTGCGTCTTGTCCTTTATCAATTTCTATCAAATCCGGGAAATCATCCGAAACAATCATAACGGCAAGCTTTTCCGCAGCCGAGCCGCCCGGATCGACAAAGTTGATTTTCACCTTAAGATTTTCATAAATCCAGTCTGCAATAGGTCCCATATCCTCCCATTGCTTTGAAGATGCCGCGTCATAGTTACGATACCACGTAAACTCCAATTCGTCCCTTCCCAAAACAAAGTCGCCGTTTTGCGGAACGCTTGCCTTCTTTTCCTCCTTTTTGCAGGCTGAAGCACTTAATGCAACAACCAGTGCACATACCAGTGCCGTCACTTTCTTTAATTTTTTCACATTAATTCCTCCCTATAAAATTATATTTTCAAGTAATTGCAAAAACTGCATTTCACAAATACTTAAAGCTCTCTATCCTTTTACCGCACCGAGCATAACACCGCTTGCAAAATATTTTTGCAGAAACGGATATACCGCAATAATAGGTACTGTTGAAATAATAATGGTTGCCGCCGAAAGCGAACGGGTGCTGACGCTTGACTGCGCCAGTTTTTCCGACGCCGTTCCGCCCATCTGCGCCATCAGCTGCGACATTGCATTTGTATTTATTATCTGCCTGAGCAATGTCGGCAGCGGAATAAGCGCGGAATTTTTAATGTAAATAGCTCCCATAAACCAGTCATTCCACTGCGTGACCGCCGTAAACAGTGCCAATGTTGCCAAAACCGGTTTTGATACCGGCAATACTATCGAAAAAAATGTTCTGTACTCCCCGGCTCCGTCGATTTTTGCCGCTTCTAGCAATCCGTCCGGCAATGTATCAAAAAACGAACGGAATATAATCATATTATAAGCGTTAAATAAAACAGGCAAAACATATACCCAGAATGTGTCAACCAAATGCAGAGACTGCATAAGCAAAAATGTCGGGATAAGTCCTGCGCTCACATACATGGTAAGCGTGCATATTTTCATATACAATTTACGGAACTTCAATTGTTTTCTTGATACCGCATAGGCAAACATACTTGTCACAACAGTCGAACCAACCGTTACGGCAACTGTACGCAGTACGCTTATTTTAAAAGCATTGACAAGCCTTGAATCCTTAAAGACATATGTATAATTTTCAAGAGTAAAAATTCTCGGCCATACGGTAAGTCCGCCTTTTAGAGTATCGAGTCCGTCATTGAAAGAAATCACAATCAGATTCCAAAACGGATAAATCATAATTATACTTAAAAATATCAGCACAATATATGCAGCAACCGAAAGCGAAATATCCGAAAAGCTTTTTCCCTTTACCATAAACTTACATCTCCTAACTTTCTTGAAATTCCGTTTGCTGCCAGCAGCATGATTATGTTAATAATTGACTTGAATACTCCTGCCGCCGTAGCAAAAGAAAACCGCTGCGCCTTTATTCCGACTCTGTACACATATGTATCTATTACGTCCGCAACCGACATTAATATTCTGTTCTCACCGTTATTTGTAAGCAGCAATATATCGTCAAATCCTGCATTTAAAATATTCGATACATTTAATATAAGTACAATAACAATCTGCGTCATTATGCACGGCAATGTAATTACAAAAATCTGTTTAAATCTTGACGCTCCGTCAAGCGCCGCCGCCTCATAAAGGTCCGGGCTTATACCGCTTATTGCCGCCATAAATATTATCGCATTAAAGCCGGTACTTTTCCATACGTTTGCCGAAACAAGAATTGTCCAGAAATAATTCGGATTTGACAGAAAATTAATCGGCTCCTTTATAATCCCCAGCGACATTAGCACCGAGTTCACAGTTCCCCCATCCATGGACAACAGCGTTACCAGCATTCCCGCAACAACAACCCACGATATAAAATGAGGCATATATGTAATCGTTTGAAAAAAACGTCTGTTTCTTATATTTGCTATCTCATTTAAGAGTACTGCCAGTATTATCGGTGCCGGAAATCCGAAAATAAGCTTCAGCATACTTATAACCAGCGTATTTCTCATTATTCCGACAAAGTTTCTGTCGCTGAAAAAAGCCTGAAAATGTTTCAGTCCTGCCCACGGACTGCCAAAAATACCTGTATACAAGTTGTAATCCTTAAATGCAACAATTATTCCGCACAGCGGAATATACGCAAATACCATTATCAGCAGTAATCCCGGAACAATCATACTCTGCAGCTCAATCTGCTGCCTGAATTTTCCGTTATTTAATTTACCCTTACCGACATTTACTCTTTTGTCAGGCAAATGATTATTCAATTGAATTACCTCCTTCTTTGCTCATTCAAATCCATGCGTGTTCCGATAAGTTTATATCTTGTCCGAAATGATTCGTAAAGCCTTTGAACATCGTCTATCGTCCCGTTAAATCCGCATTTCATACACCGATACATTCCGTCGTCATATTTATCTATTACAACATCTATAAATCTGTTGAAACAGCACGGGCATTTATATATTATATCTTTTTTAATCTCAGCCATGCTTTCATAACCCCCGTTTCATTAATCTTTCTGCTAAGCTTAAGAGTATAATACGGAATAAACAGTTCTCCGTCGCAGGCTTCCGCCCGGTCGGTTTCATCCGCACAAAGCTCCACTCTTGTTGTAATCTGCGGTATCTCGGCATATGCACACTTTCCGTTTTCTGCTATTACAGATTTTTTCTTATATAAATATTTCTCTGATTTGTCATCGACACCGAGCGTAATTCCTCTCATTTCCTCAGGATATTCCGTAAATCCGTAGCTTCCTTTTAAATACTCGCACAGTTCACACTCTCCCTCGGATTTTTCAAGAATATGCCGTTCTATTCCTATGTCATTTTCACGAAAATCATATACGGTTTGAATTTTAATTTCGTACCCGTCCTCAAATTTCACAGTTACCGGTGTCAATTTAACAATTGTTGTTTTTTCGGTGCGTTTTACATCGGAAATTTTAGTCGGATAAAAGCACATATCGAGTGTTTCTCCGCCATGCGTTACAAGCAGTGTTGTTCTTGAACCATCACCGTAATGATGCTTTACGCCGCTCCTGAGCTGTGACTGAATTATAAACGGATACGAATTAATAAGCGGTTTTTCAGCATCAAGCCCTGTAAACGCTTCATATTTTCCCGCATACGGTCTCAAATCACCTATAGAGCCTCCCTGAAATGCATCAACAAGGACTCTGTAGCCGTTACTCATAAGCCAAAAATAATGCTTACCGGAATCATAAATTATATCCTTTGCAACAGCCGCCGTCTGAGAACCTATCGGGACTGTCTTGCGATAATATTCGCAATACTCATTCATAGTCATACATTCGGCCTCACCCGTTTTGCAAAGCTCAGCAATATATTCCAGAGTTTCTCTGTAAATCGATTGTGTTATTTCGTCACTGTCAATCAGATTGCTGCAATTACTGAGCCACCCGGAAGCAACATGAATATGATAATTCGATTTTACGTTATTATAATCCTCCTGCATACGGTACTGGTCTATAAGATTATAGTCATATACATGCATTGCTCCTCTGTTCCCGAGTCCTCTTTGAACATTTGCCGGATGACTTGCAAAAAAGTCATCTCTGCCCTCGTAAGCCTGAACAAGGTCACGGCTTAAATGCGGAACGGCAACAACTCCCGACCAATCCTCTTCATCACAGGCAGGCCGTACAGAATGTGTTTTCGACGGATACCACGCCGTCCATGACATTCCCTCTGAAAATAAATACCATGAATTGTTGCAGCCGTGAAATACTCTCACACCTTCTTCAAAGCAGCCGGCAATAACCATTGTAACCTCCGGGCAGTAATCCTTGATTATTTTGATATAATCACTGCCGAGTATGTAATGCCCTACTGTTTTCGGCATATATCCAAATCTCTTTTTAAACTTGTCAAACGTTTTTTTAACATATGCTTTTTTTTCCTCAATGCTCATAAGCCATGTAAACAATACCTCATTGTCATCCAGCCACAGCATAACCTCATAGCCGTATTGTTCACTGTCTTTTTTCACCTTTTCGACAAGCTCAAAATTATCCAGATTCACAGCTCGCATCGAAAGAGTAATCATCAGATTCAGATCTATACAAATCTGTCTTTGAAGCTCATAAGTTTCCGTAAGCTCCGGTCGTTGTATAATATTAACTATCATTCATTATTTTCCTTTCCGGGTATTTTTCCTTTTAACCGCTATAATTCCTTTTGATATTGTTATTATACTATTTTTTAATATGCATAACAACAACAAAACCAACAATAAATAATCAATATCAACTTTTATGACCGCTGCCGTAAAAAGAATCTGTAATCAATATATTTTCACCTTGACTTGCATTAAAAAAAGACCTGCTGAAAAAATCAGTGTGATTTTTTCAGCAGGTCTGCTCTCATTTGTTTGATTTGAAATTTACTTATTTAATTTTGTTTTCGTAATCTTCAATCATCTTTTTAACCATTTGTCCGCCTATAGAACCTGCCTGTCTTGCAGTAAGGTCACCATTGTAACCTTGCTTCAAGTTAACGCCTACTTCGTTTGCAGCTTCCATCTTAAAGTTTTCCATTGCCTGTCTTGCTTCAGGTACATTGATTTTGCTCTTTGCCATTTTGTTTCTCCTCCATAAAATGATAATGATAATAATGTTAACGAAAATTGATTTTCTGATGAAAACCATATTTAAAAGATACAGATTTTCTGCTTCCTTTAAACAAATTCGTTATAATCAGACTTGCTGATTACATTCATATTTTGCACATCATTTCATCTTATATGCGATAAAATTTTTACCAAATTATTTTGTAAAAATTACTATATCCATTTTTTCTTTTTAAAATACAAAAGCATTAAAACACTTATCGCAATGCTTACGGCAATAACACACGGATATCCGTACTTCCAATGAAGTGCCGGCATGAATTGAAAATTCATTCCGTACCAGCCCGTTATAAGAGTCAGCGGCAGAAAAATCGACGTAATTATTGTAAATACCTTCATAAAATCATTTTGTTCAATCGAGAGCTGCGACTGATATGCATCACATAGCTGACCGACAATATCCATCAGTATCTGAACCGTTCCCAAATATCTGTCCGTCCTGCTTCCCAAAATTGCGGCACGCCCCACGCTCAAATGTGAAAGAAGCTTATTGTCATTTGCATTCATTTCATCAAATATAACATCCAGCTGTTCATAATAGCGCTTAAGACGCAAAAGTTCTTTTCTCCACTTTATTATTTTTTCAAGTGCATTTTTCTTTGCTCCCGACAGAATTTCGCTTTCTACGTCACTCATTTGCTCTTCGACCTTATCAAGATAATTCATATCACCTTTTAAAAGTCTTACAAAAAAAGCATACAAAAATTGCTCATTGGACATCTCACCCAATTCACCGAATATTTTATCCGCGCAATCAAAGGCAGGCTTATCCTCACAAAGAAAAAACAAATTCTTATCATCCAAATAGATTACCATTTTTGAATTTTCCGTTCTTTCGCTGTGAACATCATACCAATCAAAAGCAAGCAAATCAAATCCCTCGTGAGCCTCAAAACTCTCTGTCTTAAGCGCTTCCATAAGGTCAAAGGCTTCATTGTTTACAAGCTTTGCGATATCGCCGATTTCTTCAAACAATACTACTTTTCTCATTATATCCCTCCGACAATTACTGCCATTATTATAGCAAATATTCAGGAAAAAATCAAGCCGCAAAAGTCATTCGACCAATGCGGCATTTGTTTTTTTATCCTATGCTTCTGAACGCTTTTACACCCCTTGCGGGAAGCTCAATATAATATATCCCGTCCTCGGAATTATAGTATTCTTCATATATATCATTTTCGAGATAGTGGATATCAAACCTTGCCAAATCCAGACGAACCCATAATGAATTGTCACTGAAATTGGCTATCACAATATGCTTATCATTGCCCCGATATCTGATAAATCCATATCCGCACCCGACTTTATAGACCGTTTCAAATTCACCCTCCGAAAACGCTCTGTAGCCTTTTCTCAGAGCAATTGCAGTCTTGTACCAAAGAAGTATGTCTTCATTTTCTTTTCCCCAAGGATATGTTCCCCTGCAAAACGGATCTCCGTAGCCTTGAAGTCCTGCTTCATCCCCGTAGTACACACACGGAACTCCCGGCAGCAGCATTTGAATCATGACCGCCTGCTTTACCCTTTCGATTGAAGTTCTTAAAAGCTCGCCGTCAATTCTGTATGCCGCCTGCCACTCCTTGCTGACGCTCCGTCTGTCCGGTGCGCCGCTCATGGCGGTAAGTATTCTTTCCATATCATGCGAGGAGAGCATATTCAAAAGAGAATAAAATGCCGGCTTCGGATAATTCTCTTTAAGACTCATAATCCTTCTGTCAAAATCCTCAGCACTGATTTTGCCTGTACAAGCCGCCACAAGAGCGTCACGCAAAGGATAATTCATAACCGAATCAAGCTCTTTTCCGAGAAAATACTCCCTTTCTTCTCCATAACTGACTTTATTTGAAGCATCCTCCCACACTTCGCCTATAATAACGGCGTCCGGATTTTGCTTTTTTACTTCTTCTCTTAATATTTTCACAAAAAACCCCGGAAGCTCATCAACAACATCAAGCCGCCAGCCGTATGCTCCGCATTTTATCCAGTGTTTTACTACAGAATCATCATTTTTTAATATATAATCCTGATAAGACAATGAATTTTCATTAACCTGCGGCAAAGTTTTCATTCCCCACCATGACTCATACTCATTATTCCAATTAATGAAATTGTACCAATCATAATAAGGGGACTGTTGGGACTGATATGCTCCGACACTGTCATAAGTTCCGTTTTTATTAAAATATTTACTGTCACTGCCGGTATGATTAAACACTCCGTCCAGAACAATTCTTATTCCGAATTGCTCAGCCGCTGCGCACAAATCTTTAAAATCCTCCTCAATGCCGAACATTTCATCAATCTGCATATAATCGCCGGTATCATATTTATGATTTGAATAAGCTTTAAAAATAGGATTCAGATATATTGCGTCAATCCCGAGATGAGCAAGATAGTTAAGTTTATTCTTAATCCCTTTCAGGTTTCCGCCAAAAAAATCATTTGCCAGATATTCTCCTCCGAATTGAGCAGCTGTATAAAACGGCGTATCATTCCAGACGCGTTTTATAATATCTTCTCTGTTTCCCGAAAATCCGCCGTTTTCGTTTCCGTTACAAAATCTGTCCGGAAAAATCTGATAGCATACCGAATTTCGCCACCACTCCGGGGTGGAATAATCGTCGGAATAAACCGTTATCTGATAGCAGGATTTCGGTTTTTCATGATAAAGTTTACCGAGTCCGCCGAGCATCTCAGGATTGTTTCCGTAATAAACATGCTCGTGATTCAGTATTATATCAAAGTAATACCACACATTTCCGCACTTTTTCTGCGGCGGAATAACCGCCTCATACATACAGTAACCGCCTATATCGGTAATATATGACATTTTAAGCTCATTCTCATTCTCATTTTTATCCTTATCGATATACACAAGGCGAACCGCATTGGGAATACCGCCGTCCGCTATTCCCAACCGTATTTTTACTTCACTGCTGTTTGTAACCGCTCCGAAAGGAGTCCGATAAAACCGATTCTGCGAATTATGTTCTATTTTCATTATCTCAGTCCTTTAATCTTTCTGCATGTACTGTTGCATTAATTTTTTCAGTTTCATCATCAAGTACGGTAATGTTATTCCAGACAAATGTATTTTCCGAAATTTCCGAAAAAACCCACTTTTCCGCTGACGAATTGACCTTACATTCTATTCTTTCATTATTTTTTGTAACAGTCAGCCGAACAGTAAAGCGATCGGTTATATATGTCATATCATAACAATGCATATCTTTCCTATACATTCTTATTGCGGCTCCGTACTCACCGTCCGGCTGCGGATTTGTTGCTGCAGTCGCTCTTGATGGACAGATAAAAATATCTTCTATAGCATTTCCGTCCAAAGTGCGTCTGAAAAACCATTCTCCCTGAGCATTTCGTCCGCTTATATCGAAATATTCAAATTGCCAGTCACCCAAAAGCGGTTTGAACCAATCATCGTTGTCCGGAATTTTGCTTTCTCCCGACAGCAGCGCTTTTGTAAATTCGTCCATTGTTTCTCCTCCCGAGATTATTTTTTCTTAACCGTCAAAGGTTTTAAATGCCAGATTTTATCGTTATACTCCCTAATTGTTCTGTCACTGGAGAAGAATCCGGCGCAGGCAGTATTCATAACAGCTTTTTTATACCATGCGTCTTTATCTTTATAGAGTCTTGACAAAGCGTCATGCGTTTTTCCGTAATCCTCAAAATCTCTCAATACCATATAAGTATCGGGATTTCCGTAATCTCCGAAAAGCAATGTCTGATAAAGGTCTCGGAAAAGCTGATTGTTGCCGTCCGAAAAAGTACCGTCTATCAGTCTGTCAAGTGCAAGCTTGAGCGCATTATTTGTAGTATACAAATCCTTGACCTCATTCGAATTGTTGTACTTTTCCCTTGCATGAACCTCTTCTGCTTTAAGACCGAAGATGTAAATATTATCCTCGCCTACCTGCTCCAGCATTTCCACATTTGCTCCGTCCAGAGTACCTATTGTGATTGCGCCGTTTAGCATAAACTTCATATTGCCGGTACCGGATGCCTCTTTTCCGGCGGTGGAAATCTGCTCCGAGATATCAGCAGCCGTTACAAGCTTTTCCGCAATTGACACACCGTAATTTTCAAGGAATACCACCTTGATTTTTCCTTTTATTCTGTCATCGTTATTTACTTTATCGGCAACCGAATTTATAAGCTTAATAATAAGCTTTGCCCTTGCATAGCCGGGTGCAGCCTTTGCTGCAAAAATATATGTTTTCGGGGTGTAATCCTTATTTGGATTTTCCAAAAGCTCCTCATAATCCGAAATAATATGCAGCACATTCAAAAGCTGACGCTTATACTCGTGCAGACGCTTGGCCTGGACATCGAAAATTGATTCCGGGTTAACCTCAATTCCGTTATGCTCTCTTATATATTCAGCCAATGCAACCTTGTTGTCGCGCTTGATTTTTGCAAATTTGCTTCTGAATTCCGCCTTGTCTGCAAAAGGAATAAGCTTTTTAAGCTGCTCCGAATCCTTAAGCCAGCCTGTGCCGATACTCTCTGTAATTAAATCAGTCAATGCCGGGTTGCAGTTTGCAATCCATCTTCTGAAGGTTATACCGTTCGTTATTGCATAAAATCTCTGCGGATTAAGTCTGTAATAATCGGCAAAAATATCGTCGGTCAAAATTTTTGTATGCAGCTTTGAAACTCCGTTAATCGCAAAGCAGCTGACGAGGCAAAGATTTGCCATAAACACTTTATTGTCCGCAATAATTGCCATATATTTATGCTTCAGCGGGTCATTCGGATAAACTGCTTCAAAATATTCCTTTGAACGTCTGTCTATTTCTTCAACAATCATTGCAATTCTCGGCAAAACGCGTCTGAACATATCCAAATCCCATTTTTCGAGAGCCTCACTCATGACAGTATGGTTAGTATACGCAAATACTTTTGTTGTTATCTCCCATGCTTCGTCCCAGCCGAGTCCGTTTTCATCTATCAAAAGACGCATCATTTCAGGGATTGCCAGAGTCGGATGAGTATCGTTAATATGAATTACCGCTTTTTCCGGCAAACGTTTCCAATCATAGTTATATCTTTCTCCGAATTCCCTCAAAATCCATTGAAGTGTTGCCGAAACAAGGAAATATTGCTGCTTGAGTCTAAGTTCTTTTCCCTCTGTATGATTATCCTCCGGATAAAGAACCTTTGAGATAACCTCCGCAAGCTGCTTTTCCTCTTCGGCGCGGACATAGTTTCCGCTGTTAAATTCCTGCATATTCATTCTGTCGGGTGACTTTGCGGACCAAAGTCTCAGCTTATTTACGATTTTTGAATCATATCCTACAAGAGGCACATCATAAGGCATTGCCAAAATAGTATGTGAATGGTCATAATGGAAAACAAGCTTTCCGTCCTGCCAATCGGAATAAACATTGCCGCCGAATTTCACCTCAACGGTTTCCTCCGGGCGCGCAATCTCCCACGCATTGCCGTCCTCAAGCCAAGGGTCGGGCAATTCTGTCTGGTACCCGTCAACAATCTTTTGCTTAAAAAGTCCGTACTCATATCTGATTGTACAGCCGTAAGCAGGCAAATCAAGCGTTGTAAGCGAATCAATAAAGCAGGCGGCAAGTCTGCCGAGTCCGCCGTTACCGAGACCTGCGTCATTTTCGAGCTCGGCTATGTCGGAAATATTATACCCCAAATCGGCAAGCACATGAACATATTGTTCCGATTGCATAAGATTCAGTATATTTGTCTTTAAAAGTCTGCCCATTAAAAACTCAAATGACAGATAATAAAGCTTTTTTGAACCGGCTTCCTTTACTGCCTTATGCGATACTGCCCATTTTGACATAATCATATCTCTTGCGGTCAATGCACAAGCAGTATAAACCATTTTCGGGGTTGCGTCCTCCATAGTTTTTCCGAAATGTCTTGCTACCTTTCCCACTATTTCATTTTTTAAGTTTTCTTCTTTTGCTGTCAATTTTTTTGCCATTATAAACCATTCCTTTCACTGATACCGCCGAAAATTATTTTTTTGTTTTCTTTTCGGTCTTTGAGGACTTTGATTTTTCCTCTTTTTTATCCTTTGCAAGACTTTTCGTAATCTTCTCTGCCGTCTCTGTCACATCCTGTTTTGCAGCTTTCTTTGTTTCTTCCGTTTTCTTTATTTCTTCGACTTCAGCAGGTTTCTTTACCTCCCGTTTTTTCGCTGCCGGAGCTTTTTTAATCTCCGCCTGCTTTTCCGGTTTTGCTGCGGTTTTTTTAGGTTCGGTTTCTTCCGCTTTTGCAGATGTCTTTTTGGTTTCTGTTTTCTCCGGCTTTGCCGATTCCGTCTTTTCTTTTACGGCTTTCTTCTTTGGTGCTGCTTTTTCTTTTTTTGTCTCAGAAGCTTTTTTGGTTTTCGGCTTTTTTTCCGCTGTTTTTATCTCTTTCGGCTCCTGTGCAATTCCCGTAAGTTCACTGTACATATTCATATACTCGCCTGCCGATACATTCCATGAAAAATCTGTGTTCATTGCATTTTTAACAATTTTATTCCAGTCATCACGTCTGTTATAATATATATCCATTGCATATTCAACAACATGCATCATGTCGTCGGCACTGTAGTTTGCAAATGAGAATCCCGTACCCTCACCGGTAAATTCATTATAAGGAATAACCGTATCCTTTAATCCGCCTGTCTCTCTGACTATAGGCAGCGTTCCGTAGTGAAGCGAAATCAGCTGCGAAAGTCCGCACGGCTCAAATCTCGACGGCATCAAGAATGCGTCGCAAGCGCCGTAAATCAAATGCGACCGCTCATTTGAAAAATAAATGTTTGCCGAAACTCTGTCCGGATATTTCCATGCATAATGCCTGAACATATTTTCATATCTTTCCTCGCCCGTACCGAGCACAATAATCTGCGCACCGCCGGCACAAAGTCTTTCCATGGCTTCGGCAATTATATCGAATCCCTTTTGGTCGGTAAGTCTTGAAATAATACCGATTGTAAATTTATTCTCATCAACAGGCAGATTCAAAAGCTCCTGCAGATATATTTTATTGAGCTTTTTCTTTGACGCAAAATTCTTTGCATTATAATTTTCATGCAAATGTTTATCCGTCTCGGGATTCCACTCATCATAGGAAATACCGTTCACAATTCCTCTAAGTTGCCCTGCTCTTGCGCTCAAAAGCCCGTTCAATCCTTCGCCGTATTCAAGGGTTTTTATTTCCTCTGCATAGCTTTTTGAAACAGTTGTTATCATATCTGCATAAACCAGTCCGCCCTTGAGCAAATTGGCGTCCTTATAGTATTCAAGCTTATCATCGGTAAAATAATAATCGCTTATTCCCATTACATCCTTTATGCCCTTCAAGTCCCATCTGCCCTGGAATCTGAGGTTGTGAACAGTCATAACGGTTTTAATTCCGTCATAGAAAGGATTATCGTGGAAGGTATCCAAAAATACAGGGATTGCTCCGGTCTGCCAGTCATTGCAATGAATTACGTCAGGATGAAAATCCAACGTCGGCAGAAGCGAAAGGACTGCTTTTGAGAAGAATATAAATTTCTCGCAGTCAAGATGAATATAGTCATAGGGTTTATCTCCGCCGAAATAAAATTCATTGTCTACAAAATAATAAATACAGTCATTATAGTTAAGCTCAAAAACTCCGCAGTACTGCTTTCTCCAGCCCATATCAATATATATATGATTTATATACTTCATGTGCTCTCTGTACTCTGTCGGAATACAGCGGTAAAGCGGCAAAATTGTTCTGCAGTCCGCTCCTTTTTTGTTAAGTGCATGCGGAAGCGAGCCGGCAACATCGCCGAGACCTCCTGTTTTTACAAACGGTGCCGATTCAGAACTTACAAATAATATTTTCATATTTTTACATTCCTTTCAAATTTTTAACCGAATAATTATAAAAGGGCTGCTGCGCATTTGACTCTTGCAGCAAACCCTTTTTTCCTAACTTAAAATATGCCCAAACCACCGTAGGTCACTACAATTGTAGCAAATACAATCGATACCATTGACAACAACTTTATTAAAATGTTTACAGACGGTCCCGATGTATCTTTGAACGGGTCGCCGACCGTATCGCCGACAACAGCCGCTTTATGATTTTCCGAGCCTTTTCCGCCCGAATGTCCGGCTTCTATATATTTTTTCGCATTATCCCATGCACCGCCGGAGTTTGCCATCATAACAGCCAGAACAAAACCCGACACAAGCGCACCGGCAAGCATTCCTACAACGCCGTTGCACCCGAGCACCAGTCCGACTATTATCGGAGAAAATACTCCCAGTGCGGCAGGCGCTATCATTTCTTTTAAGGACGATTTTGTACAAATATCCACACAAGTTGCATAATCCGCGTCAGCCTTGCCCTCGAGCAGACCTTTAATCTCTCTGAACTGCCTTCTGACTTCAACAACAATTTTCTGAGCAGCTCTGCCCACTGCCTGCATTGTCATTGCCGAGAACAAAAACGGAAGCATTGCTCCCACAAACAGACCTATAAGTGTTGCAGGGTTTGTGATTTCAAGATTAAGCTTTGTCGGGTCGATTCCGTTAACCTTATCGGTATACGAAACAATAAGTGCAAGTGCGGTAAGCGCTGCCGAGCCGATAGCAAAGCCCTTTCCTGTTGCGGCGGTTGTGTTGCCGAGTGAATCCAGCGCATCCGTACGCTCTCTTACCCCCGGCTCAAGTCCGCTCATTTCGGCAATTCCGCCGGCATTGTCGGCAACAGGTCCGTATGCGTCTGTTGCAAGTGTGATTCCCAAAGTAGAAAGCATTCCGACAGCAGATAAACCTACTCCGTAGAGTCCAAGCTCGAAAGAACCTGCTCCGCCTGCAAAGAAATAACTTATTATAATCGATACACCGACAATTATTACAGGAATTGCTGTCGAGCGCATACCGAGGGCAATACCGTCAATAATAATTGTTGCCGCTCCTGTTTCTGATGATTTTGAAAGCTTTTGGGTCGGCTTATACGAATCGGAAGTGTAATACTCTGTGAAAAATCCTATCAGAACACCTGCCAAAAGTCCCGACAAAACCGCTCCGAACATTCCGAGCTTATCCGGCATCAGAAGCTTTATCAAAACAAATGACGTTACAGCCGATATGGCGGAAGCAGTATATGTTCCCTTTCTAAGCGATGCCAAAAGCATTTTTTGGTTTGCTCCCTCTTTTGTTGAAACAAAAAATGTTGAAATAATCGATGCGATAATACCGATAGCCGCAATGAGCATAGGCAGGATAACTCCTCTTTCGCCCAAGCCTGCCGCAACTGCCAAAGCACCGCATGAGATTACCGAGCCGACATACGATTCGTACAAATCCGCGCCCATTCCCGCAACATCGCCGACATTGTCGCCGACATTATCCGCTATACAGGCAGGGTTTCTCGGGTCATCCTCCGGTATTCCGGCTTCAACCTTGCCGACAAGGTCGGCACCAACATCAGCCGCTTTTGTAAATATTCCGCCGCCGACTCTTGCAAAAAGTGCCATAGAGCTTGCACCCATTCCGAATGTAAGCATAGCTGCCATAATTTCATCAACAGGCAGTTTAAAAACAAATTTCAAAAGAATAAACCAAAAGCTTATATCCAAAAGTCCCAGTCCGACAACAGTCATACCCATGACCGTACCGGAGGAAAATGCAATCTTTAAGCCTTTGTTAAGTCCCTGTCTTGCTCCGTTAGCCGTTCTGGAATTTGCATATGTCGCAATTTTCATTCCGACAAATCCGGAAAGACCGGAGAAAAATCCGCCGGTTAAAAATGCGAACGGTACAAACACCGTCAAAAAGCCCATTGCCGAAAGTATTGCCAAAATCACTACCATAACCGCAAAAAATATGCCGACAGTTTTATACTGTCTTTTTAAGTACGCCATAGCACCGCTTCTGATTTTAGCGGAAATGGATGCCATTTCCTTCGTTCCCTCCGGAAGCTTTTTTACCGAAAAGAATTTGTAGCCTGCAAAAACGAGTGCAGCAGCTGCCGCTGCCAAAACTAAAAAGGGTGTGTAATTTTCCATGCCTGATTCTCTCCTTCTTTTTTTGGGCATTAAAATTATACCCGTTTAGATATATTTTTAATACCTCTTTTTTTTAATTATAAATCAAATGTCCCGATTTGTAAATATCTATATGCATTGTTAATAAAGATTTAACAGTTTTATATGTTATTTTTCTGTCATTTTCAGCATTTTTACAATTTGATTTTTGACATACCGTTATATAAAAGACGAAAAGGGCTGCAGCAAAATGATTTCATTTTACTGCAACCCCTTTTATTAAGATTTATCTTGTAATTGTAACAACCTGAACCGTTCCGTCTTTTGTTTCCGAATAAAGCTTTACGGTTTTCACCTTTGCGCCTGCAAGTTCATCTATAGAAACAACCTTGTATTTGCTGTCGGTTATATCGATAATCTGAACATTTGACGACATTTTATAAATCTTATCCGCGACTTTAATTCTGCTGCCCTCTGCCGCATCGATTGATGATGCGGATGCAATATTGTAAAGCGGCGTGATATCAGAAATCGTCCCGTTTGAAAGAACTCTGAAACCTATTCCTGTTTCTGCGGAAACATTGAATTTTGCTTCGGTTGAATAGGTTTGTTCACCGTTGTTGTTATATATCGTATAGGTGTAATTTTCCATTTCGCCGCCTTTTCTCGACTTAATTACTCCATACGAATAGCTTGAGCCTATTCCCTCTACATACATAATCCCTATGTCTCCGAAAGAATTTGCGGAAACGGACGCTATAACCTTTGACTCGGGAAGCTCATCTGTTTCCAATGTATCAAAATTCAGAGTCTCAAGTTTCAGCGCGTCATCATCCTTGCTTAACTTCTGAATTATCTTAACATCCTTCAGAACATTCTTTCCGCCAATTGTACGGTTAGACTTATCTATTTTCCCGTATGTTTTGGCATTGGTGCTTGTGTTGACGGTATTAAGGCTGACCTTTCCGCCCGAATATGTTATTCTCACAAGTCTGCCGATATAATCCTTATAGTTTTTATCAGCCGTATATTCATATTCTTCGCCGTCGGTCATGTAAATTGTCACATAGGTCTCGCTTGAGCCTTCGTTAACTCCCGATTCGGCAACTTTTTGTCCGCTGCCGGTAACAACTCCGTATTCGAAGAAGTCAAAATCCGAAAGCTCGACCGCAAACACAACTTTGTCGTTTTTGCCCAAAAGCAGCGTCACTTTATCGCCTATATCGAAAGCTCCGCTTGATGCGTCAAGTCTGTGCGCCGCACTGTCCGAGCCTATAACATATGATTTGCCGCCGACCGTAACCTCGCTGACATAAGCCTTTGAAGGTGACGCGTCATAATAAATTCCAGTAACCTTTTTTGAATATACATCTATCGTATTTGACTTTGTGTTATAATAAATTACATCATTCTTTTTAATATCCGAAACAGAAGCTGCTTTTCCGTCACGATAAACAACCAGATTTGTATAATTAACAGCCGTTCCTTCGATTGTATCTTCACCCGAAGAATAATCGTGCGATGCCAGAACCGGCGCGGTTTCAACCGTGCTTGCGCTTATAACCTTATTGTTTTTATCAAGTACAATCGTGCCGGTTTCACCGACTTTATCAAGTACGTCTGTATTCGAAACAGTGAATGTACCCTTTGATGTCTTTATTTCCATGCTTCCCAGGGTTTTATCCTCTTTTGCGGAAGCTATTATATAGCAATCCTCCAGGACAGTATATTTCGTCTTTTCGGAATTACCGCCGTCTTCGTTATATCTTTTTACGCAGACAATTTCTCCGTCTTTATTTATAACCGCATATTTTAATATGTCACCGGTTGATAATGACGACTGCATAGTTGAAGTATAAACCGTGTTATTGTTTAGCTTAACTTCATCCGAATAGAGTGAATTATCATCATTTCCCGTTGCAAGCACTACAACATCTTCGACCGTTGTATACCCGTAATTTTCAAAAAGGAGCTTATCCCCGGCTGCTTTGCTTGTTCTTGTAAACAATGCCCTGTCTATGACAACGGCTGCAACCGCTCTGTTAATAGGTGCGTACGGCTGAACAATCAAATCCTTTGTAAGTCCGAGACTCTCCGCTGCATCAATATAATTTGTAGGCCAATAAGCGCCTATTGTTTCCTCTGTATATCCCAGTATTCTTCCCAGGATAGTCAATGCTTCCGCATATGTTATTGTATTTGCAGGTCCGAACGAGCCGTCCGGATAACCCGAAACAATTCCCTTTGATGCAACATAAGCAATATAAGGAACTGCCCAGTTGCCCTGAGGCACATCATAAAACTTTGAAGAAATGCCGTATGCCCTCGCTTCGCTTTCGGCATCCATGGCACATACAATCAGCTTTGCAAACTCAGCACGCGTAATCGAGTAATCGCCGTGAAAAGTACCGTCGCCGTAACCGCTTACGATTCCCAAATCCGACAAGCGGTTTACTGCCGTATAATAGGAATCATATTCGTACACATCGGAATAAGTATCTGCCAAAGAAACCTCAGGTAACGCCGCCGTCACCAGGCAAGCTGCACATACAGCACATATTTTTCGTAATGATTTCATTTTTTTACCCTTTCTGTCTGATTATTTTATTCGGAGCGCAGCGCTTCGATAGGATGAAGCTTCGCTGCTTTTTTTGCAGGAGCAATACCAAAGAATACACCGATAAAAATGGAAAAGCCGAATGACACTATAATCATATTTGACTGCGGCGCAAACGACATATTAATAAACTTGCATACTATTTCGCCCAAGCCCATGCCGACCAGTATTCCAACCAGTCCGCCCAGTGCGCTTAAAAATACCGATTCTATCAGAAATTGCAGCAATATATCGGTTGTGCGCGCACCTATTGCTTTTCTTATACCGATTTCACGCGTTCTTTCGCTTACCGATACCGTCATTATATTCATTATTCCTATACCGCCGACAACAAGTGATATTGCCGCAATGCCGGCAAGCATCATTGTAAGTGTTGACATCATTTCGTCAAGAGTATCCAGCATTTCCGCAACGCTTGATACATTGAAGCCGTCATCGCTGCCGAATTTTTGAGTTATAAAAGCCTTAGTTGCCGCAACCGCCGCCTCGACGGTATCTTCTGTTGCGGCACCCAGATAATAAGTGGTTATATTACTGTTTTTCAAAAATCTTGCCGCCGTGGTATACGGAATTGTAATTTTGTTATCGGCAGAGCTTTCAGTTGAATCCCCGGATTCTTCATATACTCCGATTATTGTAAACGGCTGTCCGTTCAGCTTAATTGTCTCGCCGGTCGGGTCGAGTCCCGCATAAAGCTCCTGGACGATATATGTACCGACAATTGCAACCTTTGAACGTCTTTCTATATCATTGTCCGAAAAAAACCTGCCGGTAACAAGCTTTACCTCTTTTATATCATTATAGCAGGAATCAACTGCGTCCAGCTGCGAACCTGTGTTGTTATCGCCGTTTTTTGCCTGAACCATTCCGCTGATGTAAGGCGAAACATCGCTGATTAAATCAGAATGTTCCTCAACAAATTGGCGCATATCGTCCTCTTTTATTGAACGGGAGGTAAAACCTCTCGAAAAACTAACGGTTATAAGCTTTGTTCCGAGCGATGAAAGAGATTCGTTAATTGACTGCGACGCTCCTCCGCCTATTCCGGTAAGAAGAATAACCGACGCAACACCTATTATTACGCCGAGCATGGTAAGCGCCGAGCGTCCTCTGTTGCCCATAATACTCTTTACCGCCATTTTAATTGACTGAATCAGTTTTCCCATTGCTTGGCACCTCCCTGTCCGTGAAGGTCTGCTTCAAGATCGGCAACCTTTCCGTTAGCCTTATCCGATAAATCGGAGCCTTTAACATTCGTTGCATCCGCCATATCGTCTCGGTTGTCTATATCACTGACAATTTTCCCGTCTCTTATTGTTACTATTCTTTCAGCCTGTTTAGCAATATTTAAATCATGAGTTATTATGATAATTGTATTTCCCTCGTCATGAAGCTCATGCATCATCTGCATGATTTCAATTCCCGACTTTGAATCAAGCGCTCCCGTGGGCTCATCGGCAAGTATCAGCGAGGGATGAGAACACAACGCTCTTGCAATAGACACTCTCTGCTGCTGACCTCCCGAAAGCTCTGTCGGTTTGTGATTTGCTTTATCCTCAAGTCCTACGCGCCTTAAAGCTTCCATTGCCATTTTTTCTCTTTCCGCTGTCGGAACTCCTCTGTATATAAGAGGCAGCTCCACATTTTCACGCGCCGAAAGTTTTGTCAAAAGATTATACTGCTGAAATATAAAGCCGAGCTTTTGATTTCTCAAATCCGCAAGCTGATTGTCTTTCATCTTGCTGCCCTCGATTCCGTCAATCCAATATCTGCCGCTGGTGGGAACATCAAGGCAGCCAATCATATTCATAAGGGTCGATTTACCCGAACCGGACGGACCTATTATCGCAACAAATTCATGCTGTTTTATATGCAGACTCACTCCGTCCAATGCTCTGACTTCATTTTCACCCATTTTATATATCTTGGTGATGTTTTCCAATCTGATCATTATCCGTCACCTACATTCCTCCGGGGCCGCCGCCGGGATTTCCTCCCATGCCGCCTCCGGGGCCGCCGCCCATTCCGCCGCCCATTCCTCCGGGGCCGCCGAACATGTTATCTGCGCCTGATGATTCAACCGTTTGACTGTATATTTCATCACCCTCGGAAAGTCCCGACAATACCTGCGTAAAATCATCACCCGAAACGCCTACTGTAATTTCAACAGTCCTATATCCGTCCGGTGCGTCGGGGAGTCTTTCTCCCTTATCTTTCGGAGCGTCGGAGTTCTCCGGCATAGCCTGATTGCCGTCCTGCGGTTTTTTATCCGTTTTCTTATCGTCCTTATTTGCAGTCTTTGAAGCATTTTCATCTTTTACAAATACAAACGAACGTCCCATTGCCGATTTAATATCGGAGGTCGGAATCCTTAACACATCCTCTGCGCTTTCTACAATTACGCTTGCGTCAACATTCATGCTAGGTCTCAAATTTCCCGGTTCGTTTATCATAACTTCCGCAGTATAGGTTGTTACTCCGTTGGACGCGGTACCCTCAACCGACAGATTTGAAATCTCACCGACATATTCTTCATTCGGGAGTGCGTCACAGGTTATCTGTACTTGCTGACCTACCGAAACCTTGCTGACATCAAGCTCATCTATTGCAAGCTCAAATTTAAGCTTTGAAATATCGGCAACCACCATCAATACCTGCGTAGAATTTGTCTTATCAATCGTATCGCCGGCTTTTGAGTTTTTAGTAATTACCGTTCCCGAAATCGGAGAAGTGATTTTGTAATCGTCCAGATTATCCTGCTGCTCTTTCAGTGAAAGCTGCGCATTTTTATATGATATAGCACTGTTTTTAATATTATCCGTAACAGTATCACTCTTTAATGAAACCAGTGCCGTTCCTTTAGTTACATAGTCTCCGTTGGAATGGTAAACTTTCTGAACAGTTCCTTCCGCCTGCGAGCTTGCAGTCCCTGTCTCTGCATATTTTGCATTGCCGTACCCCGGGCTTATCATGGAATTTACTGCTCCGCCGACTATCTGTCCGTCAGTTATCGCACCCGGATTAGTAAACTCGATAGTTACATCATAAAGCTTTGAGCCGTCCGATTGCGGTGTTGCAACTGCCGCTTTATCGGTAACCTTTCCGCTCATCGTGCTCATATTTGCCGAGCTTGTAACCTCTGCTGCCGAGCCTATGTAAATATTGTTTATCTGACTTTCGTTAAACGGAAGAATAACCTTCATAACACGGCTGTTGTTTATATCCGCAATTTTTGTACCCATTGTAACATCATCGCCGACTCTTATATCAAGTCCCGACACAACTCCGTTACACGGTGCGGTGATGGTCAAATCCTCCGCTTTTTTCAGAGCAGAATTATAGTTTATCTCACTCTGATCCACAGACAGTCTGCCCTTTTCCAAACCTATATCCGTTGATGAGGTATCAAACTGATACAACACATCGCCCTCTTTCACCGAATCGCCGACATCATAATCCGAGCGAACAATGTCTCCGCTGACCATTGAAATTATTTCATATCTTTCATTAGGCTCTACGGCGGCACTGCCGGTTATTGCCACCTCTACGTCACCCATTGTCACAACATCTGTGTTTGAGCTTTCCATAGCAGGCTTTTTGCCTTTACCGGAAGTGAGTTTCACTGCGACCAGCACTATCACCGCCAATACACATACACAGATTATAAGCTGTTTTTTTGATAATTTCGGCAGCTTTTTTACTCTCTTTCCCACAGTATGATTACCTCCTTGCAAATAATAGGCTATTTACCTTTGCACATTATTATAATCCTAATTTGTATCTTCCCAATAAAGAAAATTAAAACAATTTGTAAACAAATATAAATTAAAAATGAATATTTATTATAAATCGGATAAAACTAAAAAAGGTTGTTAATATACCAAAATCCAAGATGAACGGAGGAATTAAAATGGACAAAACAGCTTTGGTTCTTATTATTATCGGCGCAATCAACTGGGGACTTATCGGAATATTCGGCTTTGACGCTGTAGGCGCACTTTTCGGAGGTCAGCTGAGTGTAATGAGCAGAATTATTTTCACCGTGGTCGGTCTTGCCGGACTTTGGAGCATCGGAATGCTGTTCAAAAAAATAATTCCGGCAAACGAATAAATTCATAAACGGACATATCTTTTTGACAATATGTCCGTACTACTTAAAATTTTGCAAAAGCTATTGACAATATTACTCTTTTATATTAAAATATAGAATGTGTCAAGCGACATAATAACAAATGACGAGGTGATTTTAAATGGATGAAAACATCATAATGCTTGAAGATGAAAACGGAAATACAATTGAATTTGAAGCCATAGACGTTTATGAATTTAATGATGAAACCTACTTTGCTCTTCTTGAGATAATGCCCGAAGGCGAGGAAACAGACGAGGTTTTGATTATGAAGGTTGAAACCGGCGAAACAGACGAGGATATGTCCCTGGTAAATGTTGAGGACGAAGACGAACTTGAAGCCGCTTTTAACGAATTTTTAAGACGTGACGCAGAAGCTAACGCCGAAGAGGAATAAGCTTCATAAAATTGTAACATAGTTGTAAACAAAAAGGTGTTGCTTTTTTGTGCAATTTGTGGTATTATACTATTAAAGAACCCTGTAATTCACGTGTGATGCTATTATTTTTTACCAACACTTCTTATATGGGATTTTCACTCCGTGCATGGCGTATACGCCTCCTTTCCCATTCGGGACTGCCAGTGGACATATAAAATGCATGGGTATTAACCCACCTGCTTATGCAGGTAAGAAATTTAGCCTTATCACGGTCTGTATGGGGCTTTTTTATTTATGAAAAAAATGCACCCGATCGGTGCATTTTTTTGTATTCCGAATAATATCAATCCACTCTGTTTCGTCTTTCTCCCGAGAAGAAGGCTTTAATATTTTCTATAACCTCATCAATACATCTTACTCTTGCCTCATACGCTCCCCACGCAAGATGCGGAGTCAAAACAACATTGTCGAATCCGGTAATCTCATTTATCGGGCTATCCTCCGCCATCGGCTCAACCGAATAAACATCAGTAGCAAAGCCTGCAATTTTATTATTCTTTACGGCGTCGGCAACCGCCTTTTCATCTATGACCGCACCCCTTGCCGCGTTTACAATATACGCTGTCGGCTTCATCAAATCAAGCTGTTTTTTTCCTATAATATGCCTTGTATTATCGGTAAGCGGAAGATGAACACTGATAATATCCGACTCCCGGCACAAAGTATCTATATCTGCGTTTTCAACACCATCCTTCGGAGTTTTTGAAAATGCAAGAATTCTGCAGCCCATTGCTTCGGCAGCTTTGGCAACCTGCCTGCCTATATCTCCGTATCCGGCAATACCCCATGTTTTGCCCCTAAGCTCATAAAACACAGGCTCAAGTCTGTTATGTATTCCGCTCTTTGTATACTCCCCCGACTTTACGAACCTGTCATAAAAGGGAAGATGCATAAAAAGCGCAAAAGCAAGCGCAAGAGTAGTCTGGGCAACGCTGTCTGTTGAATACCCCTTAACATTGCAGACCGCGATATTTCTATTTCTGCATGCTTCGATATCAACATTATCATAGCCTGTTGCCGTAATGCAGATAAGCCTGAGCTTATCTGCACGGTTCAGTTCCTCTTTGCCTATTTTAACCTTATTTAAAATAATAATTTCGCTGTCTGTTATTCTCTCGGATACATTTTCCTTTGACGTTGTATCATAAATTTCGGTTTCTCCAATCCCGGACAGGCAAGATAAATCAACATCGCTGCCCAAGGTGGAAGCATCCAATACAGTTATTTTCATCGGTTATTACCCTTTCCTGTTATACAAAATTTCCTCATCACCGACCATATGAACGCGCATAATATTTGTTGTGCCGCTCATTCCTACAGGTGCACCTCCCGTGATGACCACCAGATCGCCGTCCGAAAGAAGTCCCGCGTCTCTTGCTCTGTCCACCGCATGCTCAAAAAGCGCGTCGGTGTTTGAACGAATCTCATTCATTATGGGAATCACTCCCCATGAAAGATTAAGCTGGCGTCTTGATTGTTTGTTTGTTGTCGCAGCAATTATAGGACAGCCGGGTCTGAATTTTGAAAGCATTTGAGCTGTCTGACCGCTGAAAGTAAGCGCGATAATTGCGGTAGCATTTAAATCATGTGCGGTTGTACATGCTGCATGAGATATAGCATTGGTAACGCTTTCCTTTTCAATTGAATCCTGCGATTTTACAAACCGCTTTAAATAATCAATATCCCTTTCTGTTCTGGTTGCAATCACCGCCATTGTCTTAACCGCTTCGACCGGATATTTACCGATAGCCGTTTCACCCGAAAGCATAATTGCGCTTGTACCGTCGTAAATCGCATTTGCGACATCTGTGGTTTCCGCTCTGGTCGGGCGCGGATTCCTTATCATCGAATCGAGCATCTGTGTAGCAGTGATAACAATCTTTCCTGCACTGTATGTCTTTTTGATAATTTCTTTCTGATATACCGGCACATCCTCCAAAGGAATCTCAACACCCATGTCACCTCTGGCAACCATTACGCCGTGACTTGCCTCAATTATTTTTTCTATATTTTTAACACCCTCGTAATTTTCTATCTTTGCAATAATTCTGATATTCTTACCGCCGTTATTATCAAGAAAATTACGCAGTCTTATTATATCTCTTTCATCTCTGGTAAAAGAAGCTGCTACAAAATCGACATCATTTTCTATACCGAACAGTAAATCGTCCTTATCCTTTTGGCTTAAGTAAGGCATATTAAGAGATACATTCGGAACGTTTACTCCCTTGGAGTTGTAAACAATACCGCCGTTTTTGACAATACATTCAATTTTTTCGGGGTCAACGTCAACGGCTTCAAGCTCTATAAGTCCGTCATCTATTAATATCTTTGCACCTGCTGATATATCCTGCGGAAGCTTCTGATAGGTAATGCTGACGCCGTTTTCGTCCCCCTCCGTATCATAGGTGTATAAATTGAAAGTCTGTCCGTTCTGGAGCGTTGCAGACCCGTTTTTAAAGCTTTTTACGCGGATTTCCGGTCCCTTTGTGTCAAGTATGATTGCCACCGGCACATTCATCTGTTCTCTTATGCGCTTTATGCGCTCTACTCTCTCCAGTGCTTCTTCATGCGAACCGTGCGAAAAATTCAGTCTTGCCGCATCCATTCCTGCCAGGATAAGCTTTCTGAGCATTTCGTCACTGTCTGTAGCAGGTCCCATTGTACAAATAATTTTTGTCTTTCTCATATAAAATGTCCTCTCTTAATAATTCTCTCCAAAAAAGGGTTGTTTCATTTATACCGAAACAACCCTTTAACCTCATACCGATAATTTCTTTGCAAGTTCAATCAAATCCATAGAAATATTCTTCTTCATTGCAAGACCTTCTTCAATATCTACATCGGTAATTTTGCCGTCTTGCATACAAACTATTCTGTTGCTCTTTCCCTCAATCAAAAGCTCAACAGCTCTGCCGCCCATTTCACTTGCCGTAACACGGTCGCGAACTGTCGGACTGCCGCCTCTTTGAACATGTCCGAGTATGGTTGCACGGCTTTCAATTCCTGTCTTTTCTTCAATCTTTTTAGCCATTTCCATAACACCGCCAACGCCCTCGGCAACTATTACTATATTGTGCTTTCTTCCTCTTGTTTTACCCTCAAGTATCGGGCGAAGTACATCATTATCAAAATCAAAAGGAATTTCCGGAATAAGCACAACCTCCGCGCCGCACGCAATTGCGGCATTAATCGCAATATAGCCTGCACCTCTTCCCATTACTTCAACCACTGAGCAGCGCTCATGGCTGGAGGAGGTATCTCTTAATTTATCAACCGCATCCTTAACCGTATTAAGACATGTATCAAAGCCAACCGTGTATTCGCTGCAATCAATGTCATTATCTATTGTACCGGGCATTGCAACCGTAGGCAAGCCTGCTCTTGTAAGCTCTCTTGCTCCTTTGAATGAGCCGTCTCCGCCGATGACAACCAGACCGTCAAGTCCTGCCGCATTGGCATTTTCAACAGCTTTTTTGATTCCCTCCGGAGTTTTGAATTCAAGACATCTTGCAGTTTGAAGAATTGTTCCTCCTTTTTGCAGGGTTTCTCCGACGCTTCTTGCCGTCATCGGATGCATTATATTATTCAAAAGACCGTTGTAGCCGTGCTGGATTCCCATAACTTCAAGATTGTGATAGCATCCGACTCTGACAACTGCTCTGATTGCCGCGTTCATTCCCGGAGCATCGCCTCCGCTTGTCAGTACTCCTATTTTCTTTACCTGTGCCATATATAAATCATCCCTTCATATGTTTTTAGCCTATCATAGCTCTGCCACAAGAATCAATTCATGTGCCTTTTCCACTTCTGTTGCCGGCACTAAAATCTCATAGCAATAATTTTCCTCGCTCTTTTTAAGCGAGCGGATTTTTGTGATTATTTCTCCATCCTCAAGAGCCTTGCGAATCTGTTCCGCATTCTCTTTATCCTGAGTCATATAAACAACTGTCCACATAACTTTTTCAATACCCCTTTTTTAAATATTACGCCTGTTCTCCCGATTTTATATTACCGTGCTTTGTGTAAATCTCCGCTCTGCCGTTAATTTTTACGGCAGAAGTAAACTCGGTAAACTGTGCAATATAAACCTCGCCTTTATTCAGCTTCTCGGTATGATGAAATCGCGTGTTTGAACCTCTGGTAAGCCCCATAATGTTCACACCGTCCTCAAGTGCTTTAACAATTATATAATCAGTGCCGCCGACTTCTTCCGTCTCCACAAAATCATCTCCCTTGAATTAATTTCAGTTATCCCTCGCATAAAGAAAGCTGTCAGCTCCGGCTGACTGAGGGATTTATATCTTTCCTTAATATCCCATTGTATATTGTACAATATTTCGGCAAAAAAAGCAATAGTATTTTTGCCGAAAATAAAAGATTTTTTGACAATATTTTAACGCAATTTTACATTATCTGAGCCAAATTCATCAACCAATGATTTCATTACTCTCTCATCTGCGTTTACCCAATATTTGTTTGACGCCATCATTCTCTTTTTGACATCATTAATATATATGCAAAGAGGAATATTCCCGTGCATCTTAAGCGCCGCATTCTTTATTTTTTCTATTTTTCCCGCATCATAGGTTTCTATTCGGATAAAAAGTTTTTCTTCGCTCGGTGCATTTTCAATCGGAAACACTCTTTCGCACAAAAGCTTGGGCTCTTCGTCCTCTCTGAAGCTTACTCTGCCTTCTATAACGACAATTTCATCCTCGGAAAGCAAGTATGAATACTGCGTTAATATTTTCGGAAATACAATCACTTCAATTCCTGCATACATATCCTCCAAGCCGACAAAAGCCATCTGCATATTGTTTTTGGTGGTTTTGTTTTTTCTGCTGTTTATAACTCCGCACAATTTGATAACCTGACCGTCTGAAATATCCGATGATACAAATCTGTAGCCGCCGTCCTCGTCTTTTTCCACCGCCGACATAACCGTACCGATATTGTATTTTGTAATATTTTTTATTCTCTTTGAATATTCTTCCATCGGATGTCCTGAAAGATACCTGCCAATTGTTTCTTTTTCCATTTTTAAAAGAGTTTTCTTATCAAACTCGGGAATATCCGGAAAAGCAATCTCGCTTATTACCTCCTCTTCGCCGAAAATTGAAATCTGTCCCGGAACATTTTCACGGCTTTGTTTTGCTTCACTGTCCAGAACGCTTTCAAAAACGCGCAAAAGCTGAGAACGGTATATTCCCATAGAATCGAACGCTCCGCATTTTATCATGCTTTCAACGGCGCGCTTGTTCATATCTCTGCCGGTCATTCTTGCAACAAAATCAGAAAAATTAACAAATTCTCCGTTTTCATTTCTTTCCGCAACGACCTCTTTTATAAATCCCAATCCGACATTTTTAACACTTGCAAGACCGAATCTGATACTGTTTCCCTCAATTGTGAATGTATCCTCACTCTTATTTACATCCGGCGGCAGACATTCAATGCCCATTTCCTTGCAATTCATGATATACTCATTCATTTTAACCATATCGTCGGCACCGGAAATCAGCGCCGCCATAAATTCAACCGGATAAAAGCATTTTAAATACGCCGTCTGATATGTAAGATATGCATATGCCGCCGCATGGGATTTGTTAAATGCATAATTTGCAAAATAATCTATTTCATTAAATATGGAAATCGCTGTCTGTTCGTCTATTCCGCGTCTGATACACCCGTCAATAATATAATTTCCGTCCGCGTCCTTTTTTCCGTAGATGAAGTTTTGTTTTTCCGTCTCCATCTGGTCAACCTTTTTTTTGCTTATAACACGTCTCATAAGGTCGGCATTTCCCAGGGAATAGCCTGCCAAATCACGAACTATCTGCATAACCTGCTCCTGATAAACCATGCAGCCGTATGTGACATTTAAAATAGGCTCAAGCAAAGGATGCTTGTATGTAACATCCTCGGGATGATTTTTGTTGTGTATATACTTTGGTATTGATTCCATCGGTCCCGGGCGGTAGAGTGCAATGCCGGCGACTATATCTTCCAAAGACCCCGGTTTTAATTCCTGCATAAAGGATTTCATTCCCGCACTTTCTATCTGAAAAACGCCGTCCGTATTTCCGGACGAAATAAGCTCATATACCTGTGAAATACCATAATCCAGAGTGTCGGTGTCAATATTTATTCCCTTTGTTTTTCTGATCAGCTTTATTGCATTTTCAATAATCGTAAGGTTCTTGAGACCGAGAAAGTCCATTTTCAAAAGTCCGAGCTCCTCGACGGTATCTTTAACAAACTGCGTTGCAACAACATCCTTATTTACCTGAAGCGGAAGATAATTGACAATAGGCTCCTCGGTAATAACAACACCTGCCGCGTGTGTGCCCTTGCTTTTCGGGAGTCCCTCCAAGAGCTTGGCGGTATCGATAAGATTTTTTATTCTCTCATCTGAATTATATTCGTTTTTAAGCTCGTGGCTTACTTCCAGTGCCTTGTCAATAGTCATTTTAAGCTCATTCGGAATCAGCTTAGCAATTTTATCGGTCTCCGCAAGAGATATTCCGAGCACTTTTCCGACATCTCTCACAACCTGCCGCGCTTTCATAGTGCCGAAGGTAATAATCTGGCAGACCTTATCTTCCCCGTACTCTTCAATTATATAATCAATTACTTTTTTTCTGCCTTCCGGCGCAAAATCCGTATCTATATCCGGCATACTGACTCTTTCCGGATTTAAAAATCTTTCAAAAATCAAGCTGTATTTAAACGGATCTATACTTGTAATTCCTAGTGAATATGCCACAAGGCTGCCTGCCGCCGAACCTCTGCCGGGACCGACAAACACGTCATGAGTTTTGGCATAGTGAATAAAATCCCACACAATCAGAAAATAATCGACAAACCCCATTTTATTTATAACCGAGAGCTCATACGACAGTCTTTTTTCAATTTCCTCCGTAATTTCCGGATATCTCTTTTCAAGTCCTGCACGGCACAATTCCTCCAGATATCCGCTTGCAGTTTTGCCGTCAGGGACACTAAACGATGGAAGATGTCTTGTGTTAAAATCAAATGTCACATTGCATCTTTCGGCAATTTTTTGAGTATTCTCCAGAGCTTCGGGAATATATGAAAACACCCTTTCCATTTCTTCAGGAGTTTTTACATAAAATTCCTCCGATTCAAATTTCATTCTGTCCGGGTCATCCAGAGTTGTTTTCATTTGTATGCACATTAAAACGTCTTGCGCATATGCATCGCTTTTATTTACATAATGACTGTCGTTCGTAGCAACAATGCCTATTCCCAATTCACGTGCAAGCTTAATAAGGAGCGGATTTGTTTTTTTCTGCTCCGCAAGTCCGTGATCCTGAATTTCTATAAAATAATTATCTTTTCCGAACACATCGAGATATTTTTGTGCAATTTCCTTTGCAGCGTCATAATTGCCGGCAAGCAGTGCTTTCGGCACTTCGCCTGCTATACATGCAGACAAAACGATAAGTCCGCTCGAATACTTCTTCAAAATGTCAAAATCTATTCTCGGTTTTGAATAAAACCCCTCGGTAAATCCAAGCGTTACAAGCTTAATCAGATTGCGGTATCCCTCATTATTCTCCGCAAGCAGAATAAGATGCGAATACTTTGACTCCTTATCAAACGTCTTATCAAATCGGCTTCCGGGTGCCATATATACTTCGCAGCCTATTACAGGATGAATACCCTGAGCAAGTGCTTCTTTATAAAATTCAACAACTCCGTACATAGCCCCATGGTCTGTTATTGCAACCGAAGTCATGCCCGATTCCTTAACTTTCCCGATAAGCTCTTTGATTTTTGACGCTCCGTCAAGCAAGCTGTACATAGTATGTACGTGCAAATGTGCAAACTGCATTATTTATCTCACCCCTTTATGAGTTCCTTGTCCCCTGCCAAAACCAACGTTCTGCGGCTCATTGAAAAAACAGGATTAAATTCCGGCTGATAGTTTTTAATTGCGTCCAGAACGGTTTCCGGTTTTAAATTATAATTATTTCCTGCCGCAATAATCATGTCAAACAAAATAATATTATCTTTCGCTTCTTTTATCCGCAGCTTATATATATACGGCTTTATATCGGCTTCTTTAATGCCGCTCTTGCTTTTTTTCATAACAAGAATCTTTTCATTTGCCATAAAGTCCTCGATATCCGGAACATACGGTTTTTCCAGTTCGGCTTCAATTAAATATTCTGCTCTGTCCAGTTTATTGAAATCATGCTCTTTTCCTTCGGTTTTTACAGCAGCAAGAATTTCAAAGCCTTTCGGAAATGCGTTATTTAATTTATTTTTTATTTCTTCTCCGGAAAAATCGCCGTCAAAACCTATCTTCATATATTCACAGTCAGAGGTTACTCCGACAGAAAGCGGCATTGCTACAGTCATAATCGGGTGCGGATTAAATCCTTGCGAAAAAGACATGGGCAGCCCGGAACGTCTGACTGTTCTGTGAAACATTCTTACAAAATCAAGATGTGAGAGATATTTAACCTCTTCACCTTTTTTATATTTTAAAACATAATTACTCATAGCAAACCCCCGAGCCGAATGAATTTGCACCGCAGCCTGCGCATTTTTCACGGCAGTTGGGTGTTGTTTCGGCTTTCTTTGCCTTTTCGTTTTCTCTCATAAAAAACGCCTTCGTCACTCCGACATCGATATGATCCCACGGCAGGCACTCGTCGTAGCTGCGCTCTCTTAAATAGAAATCGGGATCAATGCCTGTATCCGAAAAAGCATTCATCCATTCGTCAAATAAGAAAAAATCGTTCCATGCGTCAAACTTGCACCCCAGTTCTGCCGCACGCTCCACCGCCTTTGAAAGACGTCTGTCACCTCTTGCAAACACTCCTTCAAGATAGCTTACCTTATTATCGTGCCAGTTATAGCGTATTCGTTTTGAGGTTATAGACCTTTTTAAAAGTCCCTGCTTCTCAATAATATCTTCTCTTTTATCCTGTTTTGCCCACTGAAAAGCCGTAAACGGCTTGGGTATAAAGCTTGATGTGCTTACTGTAATATTTATATTTTTTGCCCGTTCCTCTTTCGGAATTTCAAAATATTTTCCCAAAACCGCTTCGGCAAGCGCGGCAATCCCCATGACATCTTCCTCTGTTTCGGTCGGAAGTCCTATCATGAAATAAAGCTTTACATTTGTCCATCCTCCCTTAAAAAGGCGCGATGTGGACTGCATTATGTTTTCCTCGGTAATATTTTTATTTATTACATCTCTGAGTCTCTGCGTCCCCGCTTCGGGAGCAAAAGTAATTCCTGATTTTCTTACCTTTTGAACCTTATTCATAAGCTCAAGCGAAAAATTATCTATTCTGAGCGACGGAAGCGAAAGTCCGATTTTCTTTTTTTCGGTTATATCCAAAAGCTCGTCCGTCAGCTGCTTTAATTCCCTGTAGTCGCTTGTACTGAGTGATGAAAGCGAAATTTCATCATATCCGCTCGAGGAAAGCAGACTTTGCGCAAGCCTTGTGAGTGTTTCGGCTTTTCTTTCTCTGACAGGCCGATAAACATATCCTGCCTGACAGAAACGGCAGCCGCGTATACATCCTCTGAAAACCTCCAGCATTACTCTGTCATGGACAGTTTCGCCGAAAGGAACAATAATTGTATCGGGTGCAATTGTATTGTCAAAATCGGTCATAATTCTTTTTCTGACTTTTTCTTTTGCGTGAGGATTGTTAGGCGTGATTGATTTTACGGTATTATCGTCATTGTACTCAACATCATAAAAAGACGGGACATAAACTCCCTCTATATCTGCAATACGCTCCAGAAATTCGCGCTTATTCTTTTTTCCTTTCCTTTTCCAATCCGCATACACATCGGTAACTTCATTTATAAGCTCCTCGCCCTCGCCGAGCATAAAAAAGTCGATAAAATCAGCAATCGGCTCGGCATTATATGCGCATGGTCCTCCGGCGCATATAACAGGATCATTTTCATCACGTTCTGACGAATACAGCGGAATTCCCGCAAGGTCAAGCATATTCACAACATTTGTATAACACAGTTCATACTGCAGAGTAAAGCCGAGTATATCAAAATTTGTTACCTCGTCACCCGTCTCCAACGCAAAAAGACGCCTGCCGTCGGCACGCATCAGCCGTTCCATATCGTCCCACGGTGCAAAAACGCGTTCACAATATGTATCATCGCGCAAATTCAATATATGATACAGTATTTTTATCCCCAAATGCGACATTGCAATTTCGTATACATCAGGGAAACAAAATCCGAACCGAACAAGTACATCTTTCGGATTTTTAACGCATTGATTTATTTCGCCGCCCGTATATCTTGTCGGTTTCTGCACCTTCATTAGTATTTTGTCTTTTTCTTCAATCAGCATATTTCTCTCCATAAGCTTTCCCTGCCGGCATCGCCGGCAGGGAAAGCTCCTTACGGTGCAGTAACATCTACGGTACCGTTTTCCTCTTTCTTTTCTTCTTTGTTTTCCTCTTTTTTATCTTTTTTCAGTTTTTGAAACATTCCCGAAACAGCCCCGTTTACTTTATCAAGCATATCCGGAACAAGGTCAACGATTCTGTCAACCGATGATACATTCTGCGAAACCGGCAACAGTCTGACATTCCCGTTTCCTACTACCAAAAATGCAACCGGCTTAACCTTTGCGCCGCCGCCGCAGCCTCCTCCGAACAACGAATTCTGAACATTTGCGGTTATAGTTCCGCTTTTTGGAGCAAACTCGCTTCCGCCGGCTCCGAAACCGAAACTGACTGTCGAGACCGGAATAATAACCGTTCCGTCAGGTGCTGTAACCGCCTCGCCGACAATGGTATTTACGTCAACCATTGATTTAATGTTGGACATTGCTGTGTCCATCAGTCCTTCAATAGGATGTTCTGCCATAATAACTACTTCCTTTCTTTTGCCAGTTTTTTTATTTTAATTAATAATTTTACTGTTTTTACAATCATAAATGTAATATGCACATTTTTAAGCCGTAATATGCAGCGAAGCTTAACCGAAAAGCATTTGTTTTCAAAGTCCGGTGAAATATCCGCACTGCATTTTTCTATATTTGAGCGGTTGTGCACAAAGCCTAAAATATCATATACCGCTCCGTACAAAAGTCCGTTTACAATCCCTGTATCCATCGGGTCGTCAAGTCCGAAAACCACCGACAAATCAAGTTCTTTAAAGCTGATAACTTTTTCGGCACAAAAGCTTAAAATATCGGCAATATCCGATTTGATTTTCCCGAAAATATATAAAATATCTTTTATCTTTCCTTTATATTCCGCTATTGTGTCTCCGCCCTCTTTTTCTTTTTCGGGTTTTTCATTTTTTTTCGGCGATGTGAGGCATTTTTTTATAAATAAATATTTTATCCATACTGAAAAGCTGCCGTCAAGCTCATTTTTTTCGGCATATATTTCCACGGTAATATATGTGAGAAGCCAAACAAGAATCAGAACAATTGCTGCACATATAACCAAAATGCCGATTAATTTCATTTTTCTTCGCTCCTCTCGCTTTCTTCATCCGGAAGAAGCTCTATTTGTTCATACTCCGCACCGATTATGCTTGTATCAATTACCGGCAAATCCTTTGGAGTTTTAAGTCCGAAGCAGCGCAGAAAGTTTTGCGTTGTTCTGTAGAGAATCGGTCTGCCGGGTGCGTCAAGCCTTCCGCATTCTTCTATAAGACCTCTTTCGCAAAGTCTGTTAACCGCACCGTCACTGTTTACTCCTCTTACATACTCGACCTGTCCGCGCGTGATAGGCTGCTTATATGCTATTATTGCAAGTGCTTCCATTGCGGCATTTGATAAAGCCTGCCGCCGCTGCTCGCCGAGAATTTCCTGTATGTAGACGTAATATTCGGGGCGCGAACAAATTTGATATCCGTCATCAATTTCTATAATCTGAACTCCGCGAAGCTCCGAATCATACTGATATTTCAAAAGCTCTGCCGCTTCTTTTATTTCTTCTATATCGGTCTCAAGCACAGAAGCAAGCTTCGCCGCCTTGACCGGCTCGCCTGCCGCAAAGAGTATCCCCTCAATTGCACAGGTCATTTTTACATTATCCGGCTTTTCCAATACTATTGTCACTTCCTTTTACTGCCGCTATTATAAAGTCTTTCTTTTCGTCATCATAATTCGCGGTTATTTTGTTTAACTTTATCATTTCCAGTATTGCCAAAAATGTTGCAATCATTTCAGGCTTTGAATCACTTTTTTTGAATATAGTTTTAAATTTTACATTTTTGGACTTGTCCAGAATTTTGCAAACCTTTTCCACCATGTCGTCCACAGAAACCTTTTCACGTCCCACAATTCCCGAAAAAGCCTGCTTTGCAGGTTTTTGGCGTCTTCTTTTTCTTTCCAGAATTGCGGCAAACGCATCTGTCAAATCACTGATTTCATGATGCCTGGCATACTCCGGAAGCGGAAAATTAATTTTTTCCGGCTCTTTAAAAATCATATACTTCGACCAAAATTCCGTCCGTCTCAGCTCTTTTGAAGCCTCTTTATATTTCTGATATTCCAAAAGTCTCGCGGCAAGATCCTCTCTCGGGTCCTCTTCCTCCTCTTCTTCCGGTTTGGGAAGAAGCATTTTAGACTTTATATACAACAGCTGCGCCGCCATTACCATAAATTCACTTGCATTTTCAAGCTTTGAATCTTCAATTCCGGCTATCGCTTCCAGATACTGCTCGGTTATTTCGGCAATGGGAATATCATATATATCGATTTTATTTTTTGTAATCAGATGCAAAAGCAAATCGAGCGGTCCCTCAAACGACTCAAGCTTATACAGTACAGTTT